>CAYRFV010000315.1:0-6126 GCA_964423545.1 uncultured Anaerolineales bacterium
GCGAGCCAGGCCAGCCGCGCCGGCCCGAGCCGCGCCCGCTCCCATTCGACCACTTCGCGAGCCAGTGGCATCGCCCAACGCTCGGCCGGCCACAACGGCGTGCCCCACAGAACCAAGTAGAGTTCCGCGTTGCCGATCACCGCCTGATGGGGGAGCGTGCGCAGCAGGTCGATCACCTCGGCGCCCCATGGCAGCTTGTAGACCAGGTCCCCGGTGACGAGCACGGCGTCGGGGCTCTGCGTGCGCAAATCGGTCAGCGCCGCCTTCAGCCCGAACAGGTTGCCGTGGATATCACCGAAAACCGCGATCCGCATGGCGTCTGTCTCAAACTCCGATCTCAATCTGCTGTGCCCATGTCGAGCATCCCCTGACCGCTCTCCAGCGCCAACAACCGCGCCTTCATCTCCAGACCACCCGCAAAGCCGTGCAAGCTGCCGTCGGAGCCGATGACGCGGTGGCACGGCACGATGAGCGGGACCGGGTTGTTGCCCACCGCCGCGCCGGCGGCCTGTGCTGCACCACGTCCCTCGCCCACCCGGTCGGCCACCCAGGCATAGGTGCGCGTCTGGCCGTAAGGAATGCGCGCCACCGCCGCCCAAACGGCCAGCTCGAACGGCGTGTGCCCGCGCAGATCGAGGGTCACGAGGATCTCTTGTTTCTCGCCGGCAAGATAATCTCTGACCTGTGCGATGACGCCGTCCAGGAACGAATCCTCCGGCGCCAAGACGGCATCGCGATAGACCTGCTGGAGATAGCGGAGCGCGGCCTGTTCGGTGCGTTTGGGCAGGCCCAGCATCCGTAGCCCTTGGGCCGACGCCGCCAGGCTGATCCAGCCCCACGTCGGCGCCTCGAAGATCAGCGCTCGCACATCACCCGTCACGGTCATCTCCGGGGCGAAGCGTATGCCCGGATCGTCCGGCTTCAATCCTCAGCGCAATCAGTAGCACCGCGGCCGCGCCGAGCGCCGCCCACATCGCGTAACGGACGGCGCCGCTGGCGCCGAATCGGGGCGAGATCAGGGTGAGGCCGAGCAGCACCATGCCCACTGGCAGCACGAAGTTGAAGGCCAGCCACATGCCCACCTGCCGGGGTCGCGGCGGAGGCTGGCGTCGCATCCGCCCGCCTAACCACACGAGCATGGCCATCGGGAAGAAGACGCCGATCGCTACGAGGAGAATGCCTGCGATGGTCTGCACAAGGATGCTCCGGGCCACGAAGCGCTATGCGCCAAGCGTCAGCCGTCGCAGATGCTGTCAACTCGTCTGCGATCGCTCTTGCGCGCTGCGGTTCGCTTGCTGGGAGTCGCCTCAGTCAAACCCGCCCCGCCGCCGCGCTCGCCAGATGCGCCATGTCATCTTCAAGAAAAGCCAGCTATCGTGCAGCGGTCGGAAATGACTGATCTTGTCGTTGTAGATCGTCCGGATCGGCACCCAGGCGACACGAAAGCCGGCGAGCTGTACGCGCAACAGCAGCTCCACCTCAGCCTCGAAGCGCGTCGCATCGGGCCGCACCTGCGCCATCACCGACCGGCTTAGGAGCCGAAAGCCGCTCTGATTGTCGGGCACAGGTTGGCCCATGGCCAGCCCCAGCAGGAACGTGCCGGTGCGGTTGCCGAACTGGTTCTTGGCCGGCATCTTTGAGAAGTCGCGCTGTCCGATGATCACATCGCCCTGGCCGGAGCGAAATGCCTCGATGAACTTCGGGATTTCATCGGGATCGTGTTGGCCGTCGGCATCGAGGGTGATCGCAGCGTCCACTTGGCGCTGCACCGCGTAATCGAAGCCAGTGTTCAGCGCCTTGCCCTTACCCTGGTTGACGGTGTGTGCGACCACCTTCGCGCCGGCCAGGGCCGCGGCCGCGCCGGTTCCGTCGCTCGATCCGTCGTCGATCACGACGACCGGCCCATGGCGGAGCGCGGCCTTGACCACGTCGCCGATGAACCGCGCTTCATTGTAGGCCGGTATCAGGATGATGATCTCGCCGCCGTCTGGGGACATCCGGTGCGCTCCTGTGGGTCCGGGTGCTGCTGGCGTCCAGTGTACCGCGGGATGGGCGAAGCGTCAAACCTTCCGGCATCCTCGTCCGAATTGGCCGGCGGTGCGAGCCATGCTATGATGCCCGGAGACGGGGAGGAGACCGGGAGATGAACGCGCAAGATGAGCATGATGCCGGACGAGCAGGGCGCTGCGGCTGAAGAGCCGCCTTCGGTAGAGGCGCCGCCTTCGGTAGAGGCGCCGCCTTCGGTAGAGGCGCCGCCTTCGGTAGAGGCGCTGTGGCCTGCGGTCGTGGCCCTGGAGCCCGATCTCTTTTTCGCCGTGCGGATCGCGGACGCGGCGCGTGCAGCCGGGGCGCGGCCTTTCATTGTAGAGGACGCCTCCGCGCTCTGGCAGGCCGTGGAAGCGTGGCCTGCGTTGGTGTTGATCGATCTGGCTGCTGCGTCGGGCTGGGATCCGGTGGTGCGGATGGCCAAGAGCCTGCCTGAGACCCGCGCCATTCCGATTGTGGCGTTCGGCAGCCATGTCGATACGGCCACGCTGAAAGCGGCGCGCCAGGCGGGCTGCGACCACGCTTGGCCGCGCTCGCGCTTCACCGCGGAGCTGCCGCAGTTGATCGAGCGAGCGCTGCACCCGCCCACGCGCTGGGTGGAAGGCTGGGACGAGCGTTCCCCGTCGATCCTGTTGCAGGGGGTCGCGCAATTCAACGCCGGCGAATATTGGGAGTGCCATGAGACGCTCGAAACGCTGTGGCGGTCCGAGCCGCGACCGGTGCGTGACCTCTACCAGGGCATCCTCCAGATCGGTGTGGCGTTCTACCACCTCCGGCGCGCCAACCGTCCGGGCGCACTCAAGCTGCTGCGGCGAGGGTTGCCGCGGTTGCGCGACCTGCCGGCAGTGTGCCAGGGTGTACATGTGACCGAGCTCGTGCAGGCGGCCCGAACGATCCACGATCGCGTAGCGGCAGCGCAGGAGGCCGGCAAGATCGAGATCGATCCGCTGCCCAGGATACGTGTCATATCCCCGGAGCCCGATCCCCGGCCGCAGGCGAAGACGGTCTGAGCGACATCCCGTTCGCCGTTTGATTTGACAACGCCGCGGCCGAGCGGCACAATGCGCCTGACAAAGACGTCATCCTGTTCGAAGGAGACACCTCATGCCTGTCATGCGATCTGCGCTCATCGCGCTTTCGCGCAACTACGCCGTGCAGGACTTGATCGTGCGCGTGCCGATCTCAAGGCGTATGGCCCGCCGTTTCGTGGCCGGTGAGACCTTGGCAGACGCGATCGCCGCAGTGCTGAACCTTAACGATCAGGGCCTGCTTGCGACGCTGGACCACCTCGGCGAAAACGTCAGCAGTGAGGCTGCCGCGATCGCCGCCGCCGATGAGTATCTGCTGGCGCTGGAGGCGTTGCATATCGCCGGCGCGGACAGCAATGTCTCGGTCAAACTCACACAGATGGGGCTCGACCTGGGGGAGGATTTCTGCTACGCCAACACGAGCCGCATCATTCGCAAGGCGGCCGAGCTGGGCAACTTCGTGCGTGTCGATATGGAAGGCTCGCCGTACACCGGGCGCACGTTGGCGATCTATCGGCGGCTGCGCCGGCAGTTCGACAACTGCGGCATCGCCATCCAGGCCTACTTGCACCGCAGCCAGAGCGATGTCGAAGCGCTGATCGCCGAAGGGCTGGGACATTTCCGGCTGTGCAAGGGTGCCTATGACGAGCCGGCCGACATCGCATACCGGGCGCCTCAGCGCGTGACCGCGGCGCTGAACGCTTTGGTGCGCGCATGCCTGGAGCCGGGAGGGCGCGCGCGCGGCGCGTATGCCGCGATCGCCTCGCACGACGAGGCGGTCATAAACTTCGCCTGCGCTTACGCCTATCAGCACGGCCTCTCGCCTGCGGCCTATGAGTTTCAGATGCTCTACGGCATCCGCCGAGAGCTCCAGGTCGACCTGGTGCGCCGCGGCCACCGGATGCGTATCTACGTTCCGTACGGGACGCATTGGTATCCGTACTTCATGCGCCGTCTGGCCGAGCGGCCCGCGAACCTGCTCTTCTTCCTGCGCGCGCTCGTGGGGAACTAAAAGCGGGCTGCCGGAAAGCCCGAAGCTGAAGGCAGATTGCAGCAGACTGGCTGCCAGAAGCTAGCGCGACATTATTGGGGGGAAGGGGTTATAACGCAAAGCACGACCTCCAGGAGATGTTTATGGCGTACAACTGCATTGTGCTGGTCAAACAAGTGCCCGATACCGCGCACATCAGCGGCAAGGCCATGAAAGACGATGGCACTGTGAATCGCGCGGCGTTGCCGGCCATCTTCAACCCCGAAGACCTGAATGCGCTGGAGATGGCCTTGCAGGTCAAAGATCAGTATGGCGGGCGGGTCACCGTGCTGACGATGGGGCCTGCACGCGCGGCTGACGTGTTGCGCGACGCGCTGTACCGCGGCGCCGATCGGGTGATCTTGCTCTCCGACCGCAAGTTTGCCGGGTCGGACACCTTAGCCACTTCCTACGCCCTCAAGTGTGCCGTAGAACATATCGGCGACTACGACCTGGTCTTTTGCGGGCGGCAGGCGATTGACGGCGACACGGCTCAGGTTGGTCCGCAGGTGGCCGAGAAGCTCGGCATCCCTCAGATAACCTACGCGGAAACCCTCCAGTCGCTGCAGGATGGCGAGATCACCGTGCAGCGGGCTTTTCCCCGCGGCAAGGAGACGGTCAAGTGCGCGCTGCCCTGCCTGCTGACTGTCGTCGGCACGGCGAATCGGCCCCGTCCCCCTTCGGTCCGCAGGATGATCGCCGGCAAACTGGCCGCTACCCCTCTTGAATATCCTGCCTTGCTGAAGCAGTGGCCCGAATTCGAGACCATCGAAGCGCTGGATCGTTATCTCGCCGAACGCGATCAAAGGATTCCCGTTTGGACTGTGGCCGACATCGGCGCTGACGAGGAGAACCTGGGACTGGACGGCTCGCCCACCAAAGTGTGGAAAGTGGACTACGTCGTGCTCGAAACGAAAGAAAGCCGCACGGTCGCGGCCACCCAGGAAGGGATCTCTGCCCTGGTAAGCGAGTTGATTCAAGGCCACATCATGTGAGGGGGAGTAAGGGATGCACCAGGATAAGGAAGTCTGGATTTTCATCGAACAAGAAGAGGGCGAGATTGCCACTGTCAGCCTGGAATTGCTTTCCAAGGGCCGGGAGCTGGCCGAGAGGCTGAACGGCCGGGTTTGCGCCCTGCTGTTTGGTCACGACATTGCTTACCTGTCTGAGCAGATCATCGAGTATGGCGCGGACGTCGTGTTGCTGGCGGATCATCCCGAGTTGGCTTCATACCGCACGCTGCCCTACGCCAAAGTCGCCATTGATCTGGCGCGGGCCCGCCAGCCCTACATTCTCTTGTTGGGCGCGACGCCGACCGGACGTGATCTGGGGCCCCGTATCGCCAGCGCCCTGCGCGCCGGGCTGACGGCCGATTGCACCGACCTCCAGATCGGCGATTATCGGAAGAAAGATCGAGTGTACCACGATCTGCTCTATCAGATTCGGCCTGCATTTGGCGGCAATGTGATCGCCACCATCGTCAACCCCGACATGCACCCGCAGCTTGCCACTGTGCGTGAAGGGGTGATGCGCATGGCGGCGCCGGACCGCACGCGCAAAGGCGAAGTTGAGAGGATCGAACCGCAGTTCGACGCGCGTGACCTGGTGCTCAAGGTGGTGAAGCGAGAAATGCAGCCGCTGTGCTGCGACCTGAAGAATGCTTCTATCGTCGTCGCCGGCGGCTCGGGCGTGGGCAGCAAGGAGAACTTCCAGCTTATCTTCGACCTCGCGAAGACGCTGGGCGGCCAGGTGGGGGCAACTCGCGCCGCAGTGGATGCCGGGTACGTTTCCCAAGAACACCAGGTTGGGCAAACCGGGATTACGGTCCGGCCTCGGCTCTATATCGCCTGCGGTATCTCGGGCACGGTCCAACATCGCGCCGGGATGGATCAATCGAGCAAGATTGTCGCCATCAACTCCGATCCTGACGCGCCGATCTTTCAGATCGCCCACTACAAGATCGTCGGCGACTTGAACGAGGTCATCCCCTGGATGATCCGTGCTTACCACGAGAACGCAAAA
>CAYRFV010000316.1:0-6092 GCA_964423545.1 uncultured Anaerolineales bacterium
CATTCTGCGTGCCGGCGCCCGGTTTCGCCTTCTCTTTCAGGTGCAGCAGCGGCAGGCGGCCGGCATAGCGCCGGATGTAGGCCGCCGGGTCCTTGCCCACAACCTGGATGAAGAAGGTGTCGAGTTCAGCCTTCAGCAGGTCGGCCGGGACCGAGGCGAAGATGACGTCGTGCGCCTCTTGCCCGCCGATCCGGTCGGTGAACTCGAACGCATGGTTGTGGTAGGAGAGGCGGAAGCCTGCATCCCGGCAGCGCAGCGCGATCTGCCCGATTTCCGCGATCCGCTGCCGCCAGGCCGCGTCCGAATCACGCAGCTCTTGCGGCAGGAAGGGGATCACCAGGTCGCGGTTCCCGAGCTCCCGATGAGTGTCTGCCACCTGGTCGAAGCGGTCGCGCAGGTCGAGGAACGGCACGTGCGCGCCCGCCACGCGCAGCCCGCTGGCTGCCAACGCCGCCTTCAGCACGGCCACCTTCGGCCACGTCGGGAACCACAGCTCCACCCCGGCATAGCCGATCTCGGCCACTTTCGCCAATGTGCCGACCAGGTCGTTGGCGATCTCTTTGCGCAGCGTCCAGAGCTGCACGCCCACCGGTTTCTTGCTCATAAAGTTCTCCTTGTTCGTGTGTCTCAGCTTGCTACACCATTTGCTCCGCGATGAATTGGTCGGTCAGTTCTTGGCGGAAGCTCTGCACCTTCGTGCCTCGACCTGTTTCATCGTCATATCCATAGTCGCCTTTGCCGATGTTGTTAGCCGTCACCGACCCCCTGCCCAGCGAGAGGACATCGGCGTGCTGGTAGTAGTTGACGTTGTTGCCGGTGATGGTGTTGTTGTAGCTGACTGCGTCCTCGATGATCCCGTGCCCCATCTTGTGCGCAAGATGCCAGTTGAAGATCGTGTTGCCAGTGACGTTGTAGCCGCGAACGTGCTCCAGGCGAATGGCGTCGAAGAGCGGCAAGTCCGCCGGGAGTTGGTCGAAGGTGGTCGTGAAGTTCTTTGCGCCGGAGTTGTAGCTGCCGGTATCTATGACTTCATTGCCGGCAATCGTGCCCCAGTACGCATCCCGGATGACAATTCCATGACCAGTGTGCCAGCAGAAGATGTTGCTGGAGACATTGAATTCGTGTGTATCCTCGACCACCACCGCGTGGCCGCTGATCTGGAAGGAGCGGCAGCCCGAGATCAGGACGCTGTTGCTGGTCGTGTGGATATGGTACGCGATGTCCCCCGTCTGATAGACGGCGCAACCGACGATGTTGAGGACGATGGTCTGGCGCGCCTCGATCCCTTTGCCGCCGCCATAGATCATGCAGTTGGCGATCAAGTTCGGGATATAGTCGCCGTACTTGCCCTCTCTGAGGAAGTCAAGATAGATCCCCGCCTTTCGGTTGCCGGCTAGGCTGCAGCCGCGGATTTCGCACAGGAAGGAACTATTGCGCACCCAGATGCCATAACCACCAAAGCTGCCGGCAAACACATCGCGCACTTTAGTGTCCCCACAGCCATCCACCACGATGCCAGCGACCGCCTCGGGACACTCGGCGCCGAGCAGGGCGAGATCGGAGATGACAGCCCCTTTGAGACCTGTGCAAGACAGGCCGATCCCGCTCTTGTGGGTCGGATCAAGCCTCAGCTTTGTCCCCCGGCCACTGCCGCGCAGCCAGATGTTGTCGGCCAGCCTCACTTCCTCGTCCAGGCGAAAGACGCCGCGCCCCAGGATCACCTCGCCGCCAGCGCCAGCCAGGGCATCAATTGCAGCCTGGATCGTCTCGCTGGCGCGTGCGGATTCGTGCTGCAGCTCATGGGTGAAATCGGTGAACGCCTTGTAGTAAGCGCCATCCTGCATAATGACCAGGTTCTGCGATAGTGCTGTGCTCATGTGGCTTGGGTGCTCCTTGGATCATGAATCCGCCGCTCCGCCGATGAGCTCGACCGTTCTGCCGCTTGAAGCAGCCTCTTTCAAGGCGACCAGGACGGCTGTGTTCGCACGCGCATCTTCGAGCGGCAGCATGGGCGGCTTGCCCGTCAAGATGCAGTCCGAAAAATGCTCGATTTGGAGTTGGAAGCGATCACACTCCGCAAACTCGCGGACAGGGTGGTAGTGACGACTTCAGTCGTTTTCGTGCCGGACGAGCGACTAAAGCCGCTACTACGAACTCATCACTTGATCATTGACAGACTACTAGCTCGCCGTCCGGTACATGGCCCGCACGTGCCGGCCATCGAATAACCCTGGCATCTCGATGCGTCCGTGCCGATAATGTCACAGCAGGCACGGAAAGGCTGCTCCATGCCGGCAGCCAGATAAGCCAGGCGATCATCCCGAAAGCGCAGGATGCCGAATGTTCAGCAATTCAGCCGCATGCTGAAGCAGGCGTGTTGCGTCTCCGTCTTGGGCGACGATCTTGCCATCGTAGGCGCCGCGCACGATCACTTCCGCGTCCGCCCGGTGCACGATGTAGTCGTTCATATCACTTCCGTCTCCGGCTCTCGAGGTACTCGGCCACGCGCGCCCGTGTGTCCGCCGAGGCCATGCAGGTGGCCGATGCGTTGGCCTCCGCGCCGCAGGCCGCTTCGAGCGTCAGCACCGCGCTGCAATCCACGATCGCTTTCATCTGGGCCACGGCCAGCGGGCTGCACCGGCGCAGACCCTCCAGGAACGCGGCCAGGTAGGCGTCCACCTCAGCCGGCGCGCCCGCGAAGTTCGCCAGGCCGGTGCGCGCCGCTTCGTCCGCGGTGATGACTTTGCCGGTGAAGAACATCTCCTTGGCTCGTGCTGTGCCTACGCGCCGCGGCAGCCGCCAGGTGCCGCCCCAGCCCGCGATCACGCCGAGCACAGCCTCCGGCTGGCCGAAGCGGGCCGTCTGCGATGCAACGATCAGATCGCAGGCCATCGCCAGCTCCAGCCCGCCGCCCAGGCAGAATCCATGCACCCGTGCGATCACCGGAAGCGGGAGGGCGGCCAGATCGTTGAAGACTGCGTGGCCGCGCTCGACCCAGGGTACGATCGTGTCCGCGTCCAACGTCCTGAGTGCGTTGATGTTCGCTCCGACGCAGAAGTATTTTTCCGATGCGCTGCGCAGGATCACGGCGCGCAGATCATCGGCCGCGCGGATCGCCGCGACATGCTGCTCCAACTCGTCGAGCGCGGCGTAGTCCAACGTCGGCGGCTTGCCCGGCTCGTCGGGCGTCAGGGTGAGGGTGGCGAGGTCGCCAGTGAGTTCCAGGAGGATGTGTGTTTGCATAAAGCCTCAGATGGCGCTCGTAGCACAATCCTCCGGATTGTATCTGTCGAGGTGTGATTGCTCGACAGCCGCAATCCAGAGGATTGCGATACGCTGATCACGCAAATATCCGCGTGTCCATGACCGCCAGGTCGGACTTGATGACCGGCCGGAAAGCCATCTGCGCCAGCACATCGCGCTCCAGCTCCACCCCGGGCGCAATCTCGCACAGCGCGACTCCCTCGGGCGTCAGCTCGAAGACCGCGCGCTCGGTCACGTAGAGCACCTTTTGGCCGTTCGTGCGCGCGTATGCGCCGCTGAAGGTGATCTGATCGACGCAGGAGACCAGCTTCTTGATGCTGCCTTCGCTGACGATGGTCAGCCGGCCGCCACCCACCGCGTACTCGACCCCCTTGGCGGTCATTGTGCCGCAGAAGACCACCTTCTTGGCATTCTGTGTGATGTTGATGAACCCGCCGCAGCCCGCCAACATGCCACCTACCTTACTGGCATTGACATTGCCTTCGCAGTCGAGCTGCGCCATGCCCAGGAACGCCAGGTCGAGCCCCCCACCGTCATAGAAAGCGAACTGCGCATCTTCCGGGATGATGGCTTCGGGATTGTAGGCCACCCCGAAGATCACCCCGGGCGCGGGCCGGCCGCCGACAATCCCCTGCTCGACCGTCAGCGTAATCCGGTCCAGCATCCCCTCTTCGGATGCCACCGCTGCCACGCCGTCGGGCATCCCGTAGCCCAGATTGACGATGGCGCCGGGGAAGAGCTCCTTCGCGGCGCGGCGCGCCACCACCTTGCGCACATCGAGCGGTAGTGGCTCCAGCGCGTCCAACGGCATGCGCACGCCGCCGCAGAACGCGGGCTCGTAGTCGGTCAGGCACGTCTGCTTCTGGTCGGGATCCACGACCACGTAGTCCACGCAGGTGCTCGGGATGCGCACCTGCCGCGGGTCGAGCGTGCCCGTGGCCGCCAGGTACTTGACCTGGGCGATCACGATTCCGCCGCACGCTTTCGCGGCCTGGGCGATGGCGATTCCCTCCAGGATGGCCGGCTCTTGCTCGCAGGTGATGTTGCCCTTGGCGTCGGCCGTGGTGCCGCGCACCAGCGACACGTCCACGCCGAAGCGTGGCCAGAAGAGCCACTCCTCTCCTTCGAACTGCACTACCTTCACCAAGTCGGCCGTGGTGATGGCATTCATCCTGCCGCCCTCCAGCCGCGGATCGATGTAGGTGTGCAGCCCGATCTTGGAGAAGACCCCCGGCTTGCGCGCCGCAATGGCGCCGTACATCTGGGAGAGGACGCCCTGCGGGAAGTTGTAACTCTCGATCTGGTTGGCCGCGATCATTTTCGCCATGGTGGGGGCCATGCCCAGGTGACCGGCGATGTCCCGCCGGACCAGGCCCGGCAGTGCCAGGAGATCGGTGCCGATTTCCTTCTTGTCCCCCAGGCCAGTGGCGTGACATAACGTCAGGTTGCGCGGCGTGCCTTCAGCCAGGAAGCGGCCGCGGAGGGCGCGCAGAAGGGCGGTGGGTTCCCCGACTCCGCCACCCGAGCCCTGGATGGCGACGAACGCAGCATCATCGATCAAGCGCGCGGCCGCTTCAGCGGTAATGACTTTGCCTGCTGACATAGAGTGCTCCCGAAAGAAGTCTGAACAAATCCGCAGAGGAGGCTAGCGCGCCGCGGGGTAGGGCGGAACCTTCTCCAACGGCCGCGCCAGCGGATACACGTCCGGCGGGAACTGCGCGCAGCGCTGTCCCCTGCGGAGCGCCCAGAGCAGGTTGGGCCAATAAGGTTTGCCCCGCTCCACGATTTCGGGCGTGGTGTAGACCCCCGCAATGCCGATGCGGCTCTGCTCGCTGTGGTTGGGGGGACTATAGTGCCACAGCGAACTGTGCCAGCAGACGGCATCCCCCGGCGCCAGCTCGATATGGTGCACCCCGTGCTGCTCCACCATCGTCCGCACCCGTTCGCGCGGCAGCTCTCCGTGGATACTGTCCTCATAGAGCACGTGCGTGACGATCTCTGTCTGGTGGCTGCCCGGAATGAACTGGAGGCAGCCATTGGCGCGCGTTGCCGGGTCGAGCGCCATCCAGAAGTTGAATGGCTCGGTTTCACCGTCGCGCCAGAGTCCGTTGTCCTGGTGCCAGGGAGTGGCACTGCCCGTGCGCGCCGGCTTCACGAAACAACTGTTGAACTTCAGCAGAAGATCCTGGCCCAGGAAATGGCAGGCAATCGCCGTCAGCCTCGCGCTCGCATAGACATTGTACCAGATGAGCGGATTTTTGGGCGCGAAGTTGCTGAGCTTGCGATAGCGCGCTGCGCGCGCCTCGGGCCCATCGCTCATGGGATCCATCGGATCCGCATCGACGCGCACATCCGGCTCCGGCGTCAGCAGGATGTTCTTGATGACGCCGCGTATCTCGGCGGCTTCGTCATGTGGGAGTACGCCTCGCAAAATGAAGTAGCCTTCCGACACATATTTCGTCGCTTGCTCTGGGGTGGGTTGCCACTCGGTCATCACACTCTCCTCATACCGGTCTCATGTCTCGTCCGCATTACGTCCGGAATACTCGAACCAATCGAAGGCGGGTGGAAGGGCGTGCTCGGTGATGTCGTAGCTGTACAGGCCCACGTGTGCGCCCGTGAAGCCGAAGGTGGGGATCGGATCGTGCTGTTCGACGAACTCATCGCTGAGCACGAGAGCGTCTTGCGGATCGCCCACAGGCTGCCAGGCGCCGGTCTCTGCCGCTGCCCAGCGAAAGCACAGCTGCCGTCCGTCGCACGCCACGCCGAGGCGCACCCGCTGCGTCTCGGCGATGGGGAGTTGGGCCAGGTTCTCGTAGCGAGCCACC
>CAYRFV010000317.1:0-6083 GCA_964423545.1 uncultured Anaerolineales bacterium
AGTCGCCGTGGTGCGCCGCACGCTGGAGCCCGATGGGATGGTCTACATCGCGGGCGAACTGTGGCGCGCCCGTGCCGAGTCCGGGCGGCTGGTCGCGGGTGAACGCGTCGTCGTCGTCGGGCATGAAGGCCTGCTGCTGAGCGTCCGGCGCGCTGAGGAGGAGCGGGGCCACGCCGCATGAATGAGGAACGGCTTGCAGAGGTCGGAGCGATCCGGCCCTATCCGCCGAGCTGGATGGACCGGCTCACCGCCAGGGTGGATCGGCTGCCGCTCCCCGCGCCGCTGGGCTACGCCCTGGCAGGCCTGGCCGCCATCTTGCTGTTTGTCCTCAATGACCTCTGGAGCGGACAAGGGACGCTGGACGCCGTACACTCCTTTCATCTTGTGCTGGCTGTCGAGATCGTCTACGTGGTTGCCCTGGTTCATCTGCTCGATCGAGAGGCGGGCCGCGCACTGGACGGAATGAACGCGCTCCTGACCTGCGATCGAGCCGGCTATGACGTGCTGCACTATCAGTTGACGACGATTCCGGCGCGGCCCACCCTGTGGATCAGCGCGGCAGGGGCGTTGGTTGGCCTGGCTGCGATCGTGATCGAGCGGGTGGCGACCCCGCGCGCCTTCGCCATGCTGATAGTGCCGGGTCCCGGCCGGCTCTTGGTCGAAGCCTGGCTGGTGCTCACCTGGTTCGTCTTCGGCGGGCTGTTCTTTCACACCTACCATCAGCTTCGCCTGATCAGCCGGATCTATACCACACGCACGCGGATCGATCTCGACCAATACCGGCCGCTCTTCAACTTCTCTCGGGTGAGCGCACTGACGGCTATCGGGCTGCTCGTGCTGCCCTATGCCTGGTATGCTACCGTGCCCGGCCTGATCCAGGAACCGATCGGCATAGTCTTCGGTGCGCTTTTCCCGGCGTTCGCCGTGATCGCGTTTGTCGCTCCGTTGGCAGGCGTCCATCGCCTGCTGGTGGATGCCAAAGAGCATGCGCTGGCCGAGAATGCCCAGGGCCTCAAGTCCCTCCGCGAGGAGCTCTACCGGCGCAGCGCAGCGCGCCAGCTGGACTTGGCCAGCGAGTTGCATGATTTGCTTGCGGCGTTGCGAAGCGAGCGCGAGGCCCTGGAACGCACCAGTACATGGCCGTGGCAATCCGAAACCGTTCGCACCGTGGTTGCAGCAGTGATCCTGCCTCTGGTTCTCTGGTTCATCCAGTGGCTGTTCGATCGCTTGCTGGCGCTGCCGTGAAGCGCGCGCCGGCTTCGAGCGGCCTCATCTCTCAGCTTCGAGCCGCCCCACCGCGCCATCCACGCTTACGCGATAGCATTTGAGCGGCTCATCTGCCGGACCCTCCACCACTGCGCCGGTCGTCACATCGAACCGAGAACCGTGCAGCGGACACGTGATGATCTTTCCTGCCAGATCGCCTTCGCTCAACGGACCGCCGGTGTGCGTGCAGGCGTTGCCGGTGGCATAGAAGACGCCATCGATATTGTAGACCGCTGCTTCCTCGCCATCTACCTGCACGGTGCGAACCTGGCCGCTGGGGATGTCAGCCACGCGGAATTCGTTCGGCTTAAGCAATCCTGGCATGGTCGACACAGCTGTCCCTCCCTCCACAGACCCGCCCAGGTGCGCATCCAGATCGGGGAGTTGCAGGTGGATCTGGCCGTTCTGCACGGTCACCGGGTACATATCCAGCCGGGCACTGGGGTCGGCCAGGCACTCGCCTGTGGTGATGTTGTACTGGAAGCCATGCCAGGGACAGATGAGAATATCCCCTTCGAGTGGGCCCGTGCTTACCGGTCCGCCTCGGTGCATGCAGCTGTTGCGCAGCGCGTACCAGCGATCTTTGTGGTGGAAGATACCGATAGATAGCCCGTCGATTTGCACGATCTTCCGATGTCCGTCGGGAATGTCAGTGGCGGAAGTGACAACGACATCTTTCACGGGTGTCGCTTCACCGTGCCCGCGTTCGCGTACGACGACCCTTTCCGCCAGTCTGTCAATCATCTGTCGATCGACCGGTGCCAGCGGGTCAAAGGTTGCTGCCTCGCGTTCGTGGCCATAGGCGCGAGCCAACAGCTCCAGGATCACCATCATCAGCTTGTCCCACGCCTCCACGGCGCGAAACTCCAGCTCCGGATCGCCATCACGCAGTTCGCGGCTCAACACCTCGCTGATAGCGTGCGACACCATGCCCACCTGTCCGATGACATAGCGCTCGGCGATGTAAATGGTGGGATCAGCCCCTCGCGAAGTGTGCGCCCGACCCACGTAATCTACATAACGGGCGTAGTCGTCGTCGAAGACCCCTTCCGCTGTGCGCAGCCAGAAATTGGTCAGATGGCGCATGCGCAACTCCAGATAGTCATGCGCAATGCTGCCATCCCTCTTCAGGAAGAAACGCCGCGTGGGTGGATAGCGCAAGAGGTGAGCGTAGAATTTGGCGACAATGTCGGGCAGATGCTTTTCGATGACCGGCTTGGTTTGCCGGATCGCTGCGGCATCCGCCTCACTGAAGCCGATGAACTCAGCCATATAGCGGAAATATTGGCCGGAGTCCTCGGCCCCGCGCTTGGCAACGTGCCCGGCGCCGGAAGTTGGCTGCCCAGACACCTCAGTCATCACGTCCCTTTCCTTTCACCACGAACATTGATCATCACAACTCTCTCCTGCTCCTGTACCGGGACTTGCCGCCATTCTCGATCTGCGCTAGACTTTGAGTGGCTATTCATCGTCGTAGTATACCTCAGGGGCTGGCACATTTCAAGAATCATGCGCGCGCTATTGTTGCACAATCATGTATATCGGATGACGAGATCGTATTGTTCTGCCGATTTGTAGATCTGCTGGTTCACATGCCCACTTCTGATGATCGTCTCGACAAAGTCGCTCGCCTGGAACGCTTGCGCAGACTTGGCCTGAAGCGCGGCGCGCACAACCTGCGCGCGCCCGTCTCGGCGCCTGAACGCGGCGCCGCCAGCTCGGACGCTGAGCCTGTCGGGACGTCTGTCGCTGATTCTGCGTCGGCGGCCCTGCTGCCAGGCGCAGCCACCGACACCCCCTACGGTCCGGCCTGGGCGCGCACCTTCCGGTATCCGTTGGCGGAGATGCCGGGGCTGGCCGCGTGGCTCAGCATCGAGGCCGAGGCGCTCGCTGCCGCCGGCCGCGATAGCTCGCTGTTCGAGCTCGATCCAGCGCGGGCGGCTTTCATTGACACAGAAACAACAGGTCTCACGCCCGATGTCGGCACATACACGTTCCTGGTTGGCATCGGGACATATGAGCTGCCGGAGCCGCGAAACGGCATCGATCGGGGCGAGTTCGTGGTGCACCAGTTCTTCATGCGACATCCCGGGGAGGAACGCGCTCAGTTGCACTTGGTGGCCGACACGCTGGCGCGTTGCTCCGGCCTCATCAGCTTCAACGGACGCGGTTTTGATCTGCCGATGCTCCAGAATCGGTTCATCCTGGCGCGCCAGCCCTTTCCGTGGAGTCGTCTGCCGCACCTCGATCTGCTGCCGGCCGCGCGGCGCGTCTGGCGCAGCCGGTTGGAGTCGTGCAGGTTGGGAAGCCTGGAAGCGCACATCCTCGGGGTGCAGCGCTCTGAACAGGATATTCCCGGCTATCTGATCCCCGATATCTACCGGCAGTATTACCTCACCGGCATCGAGACCGACATGCTCGGCCGCGTGTTCTATCACAACCTGATCGACATCACCTCGATGCCGTTGCTGGCGGCGCGGCTGGGCTGGCTCTATGAGGCCGCCGGTCTCGGTGAGCGTCTGTCGGTGCTGCATCCGGCCGAGTGCGCATGCCTGGCGCGCGCCTATGTCGCGCTCGGCTGGCTGGCAGCCGGGGAGCAGGCTTATCACGCAGCGCTCTTGACTGAGCCGTCTGATGCCGCGCGCGCGCAGCTCTATCGCGATCTGGGTGCACTGCTGAAGCGGCAGGACCGCCGTGATGAGGCGGCGGCGCTCTGGGAGGAGTGGATCGGCGCCGTGCCCGGCGCTGATGTGACCCCCTATGTCGAACTGGCAAAACACTGTGAATGGCATACGGTCGACCTGGCAGCGGCGCGCGGCTGGGCGACCTGGGCAGCGCGCATCGTCGAAGGGTGGCCACCGGGCATCACGCGCGATGAGATGCTGCGTGAACTCCAACATCGCGTGGCGCGCATCGAGCGCAAACTGGCAGGGGAGCCGGTCGACCGCCCGGCAGCGGATTGACAGCGCATGGGGCTCACTGTACAATCGCGTCAAACACAATGCCAGGAGGAAGATTCAGCAATGCAGGTCGAAGCGACGAGTTTGCCCGGCGTACTGATCCTCACCCCGCGCGTGTTTTCTGATCCGCGCGGTTTCTTCTTCGAGAGCTACAACCAGGAGACCCTTCGCAGCCACGGCATCGACGCTGTATTCGTGCAAGACAACCACTCGAAGTCCGCGAAAGGCACGCTGCGCGGGTTGCATTGCCAATTGCCGCCTGCCGCCCAGGACAAGCTCGTGCGAGTGATCCGTGGGGCTGTGTGGGACGTAGCGGTGGATATTCGCCGGGGCTCGCCGACGTTCGGGCGCTGGGTCGGCGTAGAGCTGAGCGCTGAGAACTACCGGCAGCTCTACGTCCCGGTCGGCTTCGCGCACGGCTTCTGCGTGCTGTCCGACGAGGCCGAGGTGCTCTACAAGGCGAGCGCCCTCTACAGCCCAACCCAGGAGCGGAGCATCATCTGGAACGACCCGACCCTCGGCATTGCCTGGCCGATCGCCGACCCGCTGCTTTCTGCGCGCGATCAGCGCGCCGGCACGCTGGCCGATTACCTGGCTGGCGCGCCGTTCGAATACGCCGGCGTCTAGCCCCGTAACGATGCCTGCGCGTGTCAAGGTAGGAACTGACGGAGGTGAGTATGGCGCATCTGTTTCCCAGCGCAGAATGGCTTGAGCAACTGAAGGTCGAGATCAATCGGAGCGAGGCGTATGCGAATTCCGGCAAGACGTGGGAGGGCGACTTCTACTTCGTCATCAAACCGGGCGGCGCACTCAAGGAACCGTTCAAAATGTATCTCGATCTGTGGCATGGCAAGTGCCGCGATGCTTTCGTGGTGACCGGCGCTGAAGCGAAGAAGGCGGAATTCACTATTGCCGGCTCGGTCGAGACGTATCGCCAGATCTTCACCAAGAAGCTCGATCCGATCCAGGCGCTGATGACCCGCAAGCTCGAGCTCCAGGGCAACATGATGAAGGTGATGAAGTCAGTCAAGGCGACGCTCGACCTGGTGAATTGCTGTTCGTTGATTGACACCACCTACGTGGATGCCGGCAAGTAGAGGACCGCCGAGGACGCAGGGCAGTGCACGCGCAGGGGAATGCGGCTTTCGACTACCTCGTGATCGGCTCCGGATTTGGCGGCAGCGTCTCCGCCATGCGGCTGGCCGAGAAGGGCTATCGCGTCCTGGTGCTGGAGCGCGGCAAACGCTATCGAGACGAAGGCTGCGCGACGACCAATGGGCATGTGTGGTGTCTGCCGCCGTGCCTGGCACGCTGAAGCTGCTCTTCCGCTGCCGCAATGTCACCCGTTCGCTCTCTCACCTTTCTCTGCGTCTGGGTGATCTGGTGCGGACGAACAGCGAATCGTAGGCGGACGTCACCGACCGCCGCGATCGCCCCCGATTGCTCCGAAGGCATCGCCATCGCGTCGGTCTTCCGTGCAGACGAGACGACCTGTGTTGAGCGGGTCCGCTACCTGGCCGGGTCATCGCTGATGCGCTTTCTGCCGGAGCCATGATCGAGGCGGGAGACAATGTGCTCGAACGGTTCGCCGCCATATTCGGCCGGGTTGTGCGTCGTCCCGGCGACAGCTACCGCATGATGGTCAAGCCGGGTTGGGCGCGACGCACGACGATCCTCTTGGCGATGCAGACCGAGGGCTCGTACATGAAGATGCAGCGGATGGTGCTCCCCGTCCGTTCCAGTCGGTTGCGGCCGATCCGCGGCCCCGGGTCGGTGAGCCCGTCATCCGGCAGCCCGGCGAGTAGTGGTCTGTCAGCCGTGATTTGACAGGGTGGTAGTGACGACTTCAGTCGTTTT
>CAYRFV010000318.1:0-6033 GCA_964423545.1 uncultured Anaerolineales bacterium
GCCGGCGGCCCGGAAAAAAGCGCAGGACTGCCAACGTCGAGCGGAAGTAGGCGTCCGGATCGTTCGCAGCGATTCTCCGCTCAGTCCAGTCCCTGATCAGCGCGAGATTGGGTGACGGGAAGAGCGCCTCAGCGACTTCGGCCGCGGCCGCAGCCATGTTCCTGGGGTGAAGCAGCGTCCCGCGCCTTCGCATGAATGTGCGAAGCACACCGACCGGCGGAGGCCAGAGGCCGGGAAATGTGTTGATCAGCACCAGGCTGCGCACCGCCTCGGGATGGTCCATCGCCAACTGCTGGGCCACCAGACCGCCGAGGCTCAAACCAAGCGCGTGCGCCGGGCCAAGGCCCAACCGTTGCAACAAAGCAGCCACATCCGCCGCGAAGAGCGCCACCGAGTAGCGACCAGGCGGCTTGTCCGAGCTCCCGTGGCCGCGCAGATCCACCGGCACACACAGATAGTGTGGAGCGAAGGCGGGGAGCTGCATCAACCAGTCGTCAGCGCTCGAACCGAGGCCGTGCAGCAAGACGAGCGGCGTCTGGCCTTCACCCCAAAGCTCATAGCGCATCAGGAATCCATTAATAAACTGATAGGGCATGGCGAGCCACAAGTGGATCCAGGGATAGGTCACATGGTCAGAGTATAGGCTGATCATGGTGTTCTGTCAAGCGTCGTATTGTTCTATTGTGCAACCCGTCGCCAGATTTGACTTCCTGTCCGCGTTCTGCTATGATCTGAACCGTGACTTAAGAGTCAGATTAGGCGCAAGGCCGACAGTTCTGTGCGCCAGTTGCCAGCCCTGCTCAGTCCCACCGTTCGTCAACGGGACGGACTCCGAACCGCACCCAACTGCGACACCCCCGACTCATCGGAGGCCGCTCTTGGTTATCCTCGAAGCGCTCATGCTGCAGAAGCGGTATGAACTGGGCGGATACACAGTCAACGCCCTGAGCGGGGTTGACTTCGCGGTCGAATCCGGGGCGTTCGTGGCCATTATGGGACCCTCCGGCAGTGGCAAGTCCACCCTACTGCACCTGCTCGGAGGGCTCGATCAACCGTCCGACGGCGAGGTGAAGCTGGCGGGGCAGCCATTGTCAGTCCTCAACGACACACAGGCGACGCTGGTGCGCCGCCACAACGTTGGTTTCATCTTCCAGTTCTTCAATCTGCTCCCCACCCTGTCCGCCGAAGAGAACGTAGCGCTCCCGCTCATCATTGACGGTCGCGACCCGCGCCAGCACCAGGCTCGCATCGACTCGTTGCTGGCGTTGGTGGGCTTGCAAGATCGCCGCCACCACAAGCCGGATCAGCTCTCAGGCGGCGAACAACAGCGGGTGGCCATTGCGCGCGCGCTCGTGACTCAGCCCGCTATTGTCCTGGCGGATGAACCCACCGGCAATCTGGACTCGAAGACAGGCGCCGCGATCATGGCGCTGCTCCGGCGTTCTTGCGACGAGCTGGGCCAGACGATCATCGTCGTGACCCATGACGCCAGGGCCGCGGCATATGCCGATCGCATCGTCTTTCTGCGCGATGGGCTTGTCTGCCAGGAGCTCCTCTTCGAAGCAGGCCAGGGAGCCGTCGAGCGCCTGGCAGCGATCATTCACACGATGGAACGCCTGGAGTCTTGAGGCTCTGCATATGCCGGCTCCGCGCGCAGCACCCCCCCTTGACTCTCCCTACCCGCCGCCAGCAGCGAGCACGGGACGGCCGGCGCGCAAACGGTTCAGCGTCTACGTGATCGCCGCCAACACCAGGCTTGCCATCCGTGCGCTATTGGCTCGTCCCCTGCGCACGGTCCTTACCACCTCGGGCGTGGTGTTGGGGGTTGCGGTCATCCTGGCCATCGCGGTCACCAACGCCAGCACGCTCGACGCGGTGACGCGCGTGTTCACCGAAGCATCCGGCAAGGCGCACCTGACGGTCGTCAACGCGAATGCGAAGGACTTGGGCTTCTCCGAGTCTGTGCTGCGCCAGGTGCAGTCCGCACCCGGCGTACGGGCGGCGGTGCCGGTGCTCCAGGGCCAGGCGGTTCTCGCCGGCGACTCGCCCGATGCAGAGGTGAAGCTCAGTATGACGGGCTTCGGAGGCGGAGGTCTCCTGCTGTCCGGAATCGATCCTGTCGCTGACGCCGCAGCTCGCGACTACAAGCTGGTCGACGGCAAGTTCCTTTCTTCGGAAGACGATGCCTACGAGATTGTGCTCGTGAAGAGCTATGCGGACGAGCAGAAGGTGCGGACTGGGAATGAGGTGGAGCTGTTGACCAGCGCCGGATACGCCCGGCTGCGCGTGGTGGGTCTGATGTCGAAGGAAGGGCCGGGGCTGCTGAACAATGGCGCGTTCGGCGTCCTTCCGCTGAAGACCGCTCAAGAGCTCTTCGCGCGCGGCGGCGATGTGGATCAGATCGACGTGATCGCCGCCCCCGAATCGTCCCAAGGGCGGCCGCTGGAGGAGCTCAAGGCCCAACTACAAGCCCGCCTGGGCAGTCGCTACTCGGTCATCTATCCCGCCACGCAGGGGGAGCGAGTGGCGCAGATGTTGGCCGGTTATCAAATGGGGCTTGGCATGTTCAGTGCCATCGCCATCTTCGTAGGCGCGTTCTTGATCTACAATGCATTCTCCATGACGGTGATTGAGCGCACGCGCGAGATCGGGGTGCTGCGCACCCTCGGAATGACGCAGCGCCAGGTGCTGTTCCAGATCCTCACCGAGGCCGCCGTGCTCGGCGTAGTCGGTTCGCTGCTCGGCCTCGCCGCAGGTATCGGGCTGGCGGGCGGCCTGATCCGCTTAATGGCGCTATTCCTCTCGTACGAGGTGCGGCGGATCCAGGTGCCGGCCAGTGGGCTGGCCGTGAGCTGCACCATCGGCGTGATCGTGACATTGGCGGCCGCTGCGGCGCCGGCACTGCAGGCGAGCCGCGTGTCTCCGCTGGAGGCGCTGCGGGTGCGAGGCCGGAGCACAAGCGGCTGGTTCTCCCGCAACGGTTGGGGCGTCGGCCTGGCGCTGTTGGCCGGGGCGCTGTTGTTGACGCTGGTGCGGATCCCGCCGCCGATGGGCGACCACACACAGGACGTGGCGGTGATGGCGCTGCTGCTCGGGGCGGCGTTTCTCGTGCCCAGGTTGATGGCCGCGTGGGAACGTATGATGCGACCCATCATCCGGCGCATCTACGGAAGCGAAGGGGCGCTGGGCAGCCGAAATATCCAGCGCGCCATGCTGCGCACGGCGCTCACCGTCTCAGCCTTGATGGTGGGGGTCGCCATGATCCTCAGCATCCGCGCCGTCACGGACGCCTTCTCTCTGGATATCCGCTCGTGGATCCAGCGGTACATAGGCGGCGATATCTGGGTCAGCTCCACCCTGAACCTGCGCGCCGATCTGGGCCGCCGCCTGAAGAGCATCGAAGGGGTGGCCGAGGTGGCGCCGATCCGTTATCTCGATGTGAAACGAGCAAGGCCCGAAGGGGGACATGAGGCGCTCAGCCTGATGGCCACCGACCCGGCCGCTTATGCTCGCGTCACGTCATTTGTCTTCGCGTCAGGTCAGGGGAATCCCGAGCGCATGATCGCTCGCCTTGCTGAGGGTGACGCCGTGTTCGTTTCCAGCGTCTTGGCCGAAAAGAACGGCCTGACACGCGGCGATCGCGTGCGGCTGCTCACCCGTCGCGGCCAGCGGGAGTTCGAGGTCGCGGGCGTGGTGGTGGATTTCTTCAACCAAGGGCGCGTGCTTCACCTGGGCTGGAACGACCTGCGCCAGTATTTCGGGGTGAATGACGTCTCGACTTTCCTGGTCAAAGTGCGGGCCGGTCACTCCCCGGCAGAGGTTCGGTCTCGCATCGATCAGATGTATGGGCAGTCGCATCACTTGACGGTCGACTCCAATCAGGAAATTCGGGACCGAGCCATGCGGTTGATCGGCCAGACAAGCAGCATGTTCGACGTTCTGGCGCTCATCGCCATGGTCGTCGCCGCTCTGGGGGTGGTGAACACCCTCACGATGAATGTGATCGAGCGAACCCGGGAGATCGGAATGCTTCGCAGCCTGGGCATGACGCGGCGCCAGGCAGCGAAGATGACACTGGCCGAGGCCGGCGTGATGGGGTTGGGCGGCGGCGTGTTGGGCCTGGCTGTTGGGCTGCTGATGGCGCAGACTGTGATCCGCAGCATGAATACGATGGCGGGCTTCAGTATGAGTTATGTCGTGTCGGCCCAGGGGATCATGGTGGGGTTCTTCGTCGCCTTTGTCGTGTCTCAGTTCGCAGCCCTCTGGCCGGCGCGGCGGGCAGCGCGACTGCGCGTGATCGAGGCCATTCAGTTCGAGTAGAAACGCCCCGTTGCCGCGCATCTCCGGGGGACGACACATCGAGATCAAGGCGCGACCGGATGGCAACCCTCATCGTAAGTCTGGACGACAAGCGAGCCCTGGATCCCGCAGTGGCCGGCGGCAAGGGCGCGAGTCTGGCATGGCTGCGCAGACAGGGCTTTCGGACACCGGCGGGGTTCGTCCTCTCAACGGCTGCGTTTGACCAGGTCGCGAGCGGGAGACCCCTGCGGGATGGCGGCCTTCCCGATGGATGGTCCCGCGACGTCGCCATGCCGAAGGCCACGGAGTGGGCGCTCCGGAAGGCATACCGCCGCCTGGCCGGGTCCGTCGCCGTCCGCTCCTCGCTGGTCAGCGAAGACGGGGAGTTCGCCTCATACGCGGGTCAGTTGGACACCGTCTTGAACGTGGTCGGCGAGGAGGAGGTCCTGGCCGCAGTCTGGAAATGCTGGGGCTCGTCTGCGGGACGAGCGGTGACCCGGTACGCGGCGGAGCGGGACGCCCTGACGCAATCACAGCGCGGCGTACTGCCGATGGCTGTGGTGGTGCAACGGATGGTGGCCGCGATCTCAGCGGGCGTGGCCTTCAGCGCCGATCCGAGCACCGGGCAGCGTGAAGCGCTGATCGAAGCAGTCCACGGCCTGGGCGATCAACTGGTGCAGGGATACGCGCGGCCAGATCGCTTCAGGGTGGATTCGGCGGGCGTCCTGGTCGAAGAGGCCCTCGAAGACCCAGCGCATCCGACATTGAGTGCAGCGCAGGCACTGCTGCTGGCCGGTCTGGTGCGCAATGTCGCCCGGCGCCGCGGCGCGCCCCAGGATGTCGAATGGGCCTGGGATGGCAAGGAGTTCCATCTGCTCCAGACTCGCCCAATCACGACGTTAGCCGGGCTGCACATCTACTCGAACCGTATGGTGTCGGACATGGCCCCCGGACTGGTCAAGCCACTCGTGTACTCGATCCTGACGACAGGCATTGCCCGGTGGGTCTTCGGACGCGTCTTCACCGATCTGATCGGCCCCAACGATGTTGACTATACGCAGCTTGTGACGCGAATTCGCTCTCGCGTCTATGCCGATATGACGCTGATGGGGCGGCTTCTGGAGCAGATCGGGCTGCCGCCGAACTTCCTGGAGATGATGGGGCGCGACGAACAGGAGGCAGGAGTCCGCCCTCCGATGAGCATGCGCTCTATGCCAGCAATGATGAAGTTGGCGCGTTTTGCCTGGAGACACGCCAGGCTGCACCCCGAGATCCGCCAGTTCTTGGCTCAATACACCATCGTGCTGAAAGATTACCGATCGGCCGATTGGCGAGGCGCCGACACAGCCGCCCTGATCGCAGCGCTTGATCGGCTGATTGGCGCCCATGCCGAATTGAGCTGGTGCAACTTCATGGCCCAGATCAACATGATGGGCCGCAATCGGATCATCGATCGCTGGGTGAAGCGCACCGCTCCCGGTGTAAATCCCGGCGATCTGGTCAGAGGACTGCTGGGACTCAGATCGCTCGAGCCCAATACCGAGCTGCGCCGGCTCGCGCTTCTGGCACAGTCGGTGGAGCCTGAGATTCGCAGCCAGTTGCTGGAATGCAGCAACGAACACTCGCGCCGGGCGCTGTTGAGTGACACCACACACGGAGCGGAGCTTCTGGAAGCCGTGGAGCGGTTCATGGCAACGTTCGGTCACCTGAGCGCAAACGGCTCTGACTTCAGTG
>CAYRFV010000319.1:0-2656 GCA_964423545.1 uncultured Anaerolineales bacterium
GATGTCATTCTGCTGCGGGTATAGCACTATGGCCTTCCTGATGCTCGATGGTGCAGTTTGGGCGCGGCGATGAAGCTCAGGCCGTGCTCGGTCAGCGCCCGCGCCGTGCGATCGACCGACTCGTGTTTGTCGAGGTAGTTGCGCAGCAGGGCGGGCATATCGCCGGCTGACTCGATCTCCTCCTTGGCACGGAAGTAGTCCAGCACGTCGGACGGACGCGTGCGTGTGCGTTCGATCTCGGGGTCGCTCCCCTCGTGCTTGGCCGAGATGTTCGGCACATGGCCGGCCAACGCCACCAGCTCGTCTCGCCGGTTATACGGCTGGATGACGACGCTCTTCCAGCACTCGGTGATGTGGTGCTCGATGCGGACGACATCCTCGAAGCCGAGCGCCCGCCGCACCTGGGCGGTGATCTCGATGGTCTCGTTGTTGACCGAGTTGCTGAGGTTGAAGCCGATCAGCGGGCAGGCGCCATCATCGCGCGAGAAGAGCTTGGCGCCGATCAACGTCCAGAGGGCGGCATAGGGATTATCGTTCCCCATGAAGACCGAGATCTTGAACTCGTTGTTGATGCCCAGCTTGTGCAGCAGGTAGCCGGCGAGCACCGTGCCGGGATTGATGTTGAGCACCTGGCGCACCCCGTAGCGGGTGTAGTAGTACAGGTACTCGTCCACCCACTTCAGTACGTGGTCGTTGGGTTGTCCGATCCCGCCGAAGTAGCCGGTGATCGTCGCCGGCCCGCCCAGGTGGATGTTCGAGCCGTCGGCGCCCTTGGTGTCGAGCGTCTCGACATACGATGCCCCCATCACCTGCATTGCGGCCGCGAAGGCGAGCAGGTCGCCGCAATCCGCCTCCGATTCGCGCATCTTGCGCACGCGGATGAAGCGGCCGGGCATCAGCTCGCCCGCGTCGATCGCCTGCCGCGCCTCTGCTATCAACCAGGGGAAATACTGCGCAGCACTGATCTCAAGGGTGACTGCGAAGTCGTGCTGGAACGCCATGCCCTCGGCGCGCGGCCCGAGCACCTTCCGTCGATAGTCTGCCTCGCTGATGAACGCGCCGGCGTCGCGCTGCTCGATCAGCCACTGGATGTCGTCCAGGTAGCGGCAGTTGTGCTCGGCCAGCCGCAGCAGCAGATTGTCGAGGTCGCCCGCCTCGCGCGCCTGGCGGTTGATCTCCTCCGGCGCGCCGTACTTCGCCACCACGGCCAGCAGATCATTGACCACACGCGACTCGGGATCGAGCAGCAAGGCGTTGATCTCGTCCAGGCGACTCTGTGGAATGCGCAGTCTGGCGCGCAACTGATCCGGCGTCATCATGTTTCACCTCCTCGTGAAACCGTTACGGGGCGCGTCGCGACGCCTTCGCGGCGCCGCCTCGATCCCCACAAGCGCTCATCCGCCTGCATCATGCCTCTTGCTCCACCAGGCGTCGCAGCTCCGCGTACTCCTCTTCTTTGATGCCGAAATAGCGCTCCGGCTCCGGGAACACCTTCGTTGTCACTTCCTGGACGTACTGCTTCAGACCGTCGCCGATCACCTTGCCGGCATCCCCGTACTTCTTTGCCATCTTCGGCGTGAAGCGGGGATAGAGGCCGAACATGTCGTGGAAGATCAGCAGCTGGCCGTGGGCGCTCGGCCCGCTGCCCAGGCTGATGATCGGGACCTTCGCCCGCTCCGAGATCAGCGCGCACACCTGGTCAGGCACCAGCTCCAGCAGGATCGCCATCGCGCCGGCCTCCTCCAGCGCTCGCGCATCGTCCACGATCTTCTTGGCCTGCCTGGCGTTCTTGCCCTGGAGGCGGAAGCCGCCCAGGCTCGAGACGCTCTGCGGGGTCAGACCGAGGTGGCCCATCACCGGGATGCCAGCCGCGACGATGGCGCGCACGCGCGAGCACATCTCGATGCCCCCTTCCAGCTTGATGCCATCGCATGCGGCTTCGGCCATGAAGCGACCCGCGTTCAGCACCGCCGACTCGTCCGACGCCTGGTAGCTCATGTAGGGCATATCGCCGATCAGCCAGCCATTGGGCGTGCCCCGGCGCACGGCTGCCGCGTGGCGGATCATATCAGCCATGGTGACCGGCAGGGTGGATTCATAGCCGAGCATTGTCATGCCCAGGCTGTCGCCGACCAGCACGATATCGATCCCGGCCTGTTCCACCAGAGTGGCCATCGGGTAATCGTAGCAGGTGATCATGGTCAGGGGAACGCCCTTCGCCATCTTGTCGAAGAGCACCGGAAGAGACACTTTTTTGCGCTCAGTCATGAGCCAACTCCTTCGTGGGCGATACGCAGGAAAGATGATGCGAGAGAAGCTGGAACCGAGTGCGACCGGCCAGCCAGGGCGCCGAGGGTCGCAGCACACGCTTCCGGTTCTCCAGTTTACACAGGAACCCCGGTTTTGGCAACTGGTGGAGCTGTTGAAATCGTCCGTGTGGGCCGGAGCTTGACAGAACTCGCAAGGGATGACAGGATGAGAGCACCACGCTTGGAGGAGCAATGGCTATGATCATCGATGCAGACTGCCACATCTCATCGCATCGCTTCGATGCGCTGGCGCTCACTGCGCCCGATCTGATCAGCGAGATGGACCGCGCCGGGGTGCATAAGGCGCTCGTCTGGCTGAAGCCACCGTATCACAAGGAGATCGCGCC
>CAYRFV010000319.1:2666-6032 GCA_964423545.1 uncultured Anaerolineales bacterium
GTCTATCAGGCGATGCGGGCCTATCCGGACCGCCTGATCGGCTTTGGCTGGGTCAATCCGAGATTGGGTGCGGAGGTCGCACGGGCAACCATCAAGCAGTCTTTTGAGGAGTATGGCTTCTGGGGCGTCAAATTCAATGGCGCGCAGGACGACTACGTGATCGACGATCCGGCCATCCTGCCGCTCATCGAGGCGGCCGCCGCATACGGCAAACCCCTGGCGTTCCACATCGGCGCCGACTATTACGAAAACACGCACCCCCATCGGCTTGGGCGCATTGCGGCGCGCTTCCCGGAGACGCCGCTGCTCATGGTGCATATGGGCGGTGCGGGCACACCCGCCCTTAGCCGCTCGGCGGTCGAGGCGGCAGCGGAGCATCCGAACATGACGCTGATCAGCAGCGCCATTGGGGAGCGAGCGATCCTGGCCGCGCTCGAGGCGCTCGGCCCCGACCGCTTGTGCTTTGGCAGCGATATGCCGTTCGGTCTGATGCACGTCCAGCTCGCCATGCACCGTGCGCTGCTGCGGGATCACGAGCCATCGGTCCAGGCGCGGGTGCTCGGGGGAAACCTGGCGCGCGTGCTGGGCCTACCCGGCTGATGACCAGCGGATGATGGCTTCCCTCAGCCAGTCCGGTGCGTCATCCAACGGCGGCTGGGGGTGCTGCGCGTCATGCGTTCGGCGCGCTCGAGCTGGTCCGCGAGCGGAGGCACATGCCGGGCCGCGCGCTCCTCATCGGTTATCGCCGGCTCTACATCCCAGAACCGGTATCTTCTGCCATCGGGCACGAACTGCGTGCCGTATTCCTGCACAGGATTCCCGCGAGATCGGGTTCTGAAAACTGCGCCGACTTCAGCACCTTGCCGTCCTCCCGGTAGATCGGCCGGCCGTGCGCGTCAAGCTTGCTCATGTTGCTGCGATGCACTTCATCGAACAGCGCATCCGCCGCCTCCTGGAGTCCGTGGGTGATGTAGGTGCCGAAGAGGACGTAGGCGAGGTCGGTCAGGGCATCGGCAACAGCGACGAGATCGCCCGATGCCGACGCCGCCTTGTACTCCTCCAGCTCTTCCTCCAGCAAGCTGATGCGCAGGCGGCGCAGCTCGGCCGGGATCGAGCCCGTGGGGACGGCGGCCACGGCCAGCCCGAACGCGTCATGGAACTGCTGAACCTGGCGGATGTTGTCTTGCACGCAACGTCTCCGATCTCGCAGTGCGCTGTAACACAAGCCGCCGGCTTGTGGCGCACACAAGCGCAGTGCGCTGTAACACAAGCCGCCGGCTTGTGGCGCCCATAAGCGCAATGCGCTGTAACACAAGCCACCGGCTTGTGGCGCCCATAAGCGCAATGCGCTGTAACACAAGCCACCGGCTTGTGGCGCCCATAAGCGCAATGCGCTGTAACACAAGCCGCCGGCTTGTGGCGCACACAAGCGCAATCCGCCGTAACACAAGCCGCCGGCTTGTGGCGCACACAAGCGCAATCCAGCGGATTGCGGTACGTTCAGGATCCCTATTCCCGCTCCAGCGCATATTGCAGGGCTGACTGAAGCTCTTCCAAGTCGGGGGAGCGGAAGACGTACCCCTCGTCGCCGATGGCTGTCCGAAAGACGGAGGTGATCTGCTCGTGGTGACTCAGCAGGCGGCCGAATGCTTGCCGGATGTCGGCGTAGTCGTGGCGGTAGCTGCGGCCGTGCCGGCGACCCGCATAACCGACGTGATACTTTCGCTGCCAGGGACCGCCGGCCGGCTTGCCCAGGACTATGTTCGCCCAGGCCTGGTACAAGTCACCGTCGATCGCCCAGTTGAACATGTCCATCGTGAGTCCACCCGGCGGCCGCATGTTCACTTCCAGCGCCACCAGTGGGCCCGCCTCGGTGCGGAAGAACTCCAGGTGAAAGAATCGCTCGCTGACGCCGAACTCGCGCAGCGTGCGCAAGCCGAGTTCCTCGAGGTCGGCGGGCAGCTCGCGCATCGAGTAGTAGGAGATATCGCGCTCCTCGTTGACCGTCTCCATGATGCCCTGCGAGAAGACGTGCGAAGTGAAGCAGACCGGAGTCCCATCGGGGCCGGCCAGACCGTCGAAAGAGACGATGGCGCCGCGGATGAACTCCTCCGCGATGTAGTCGATCGGCGGTTTCGCGGCGAAGAAGGCGCCCAACTGCTCGTCGCTGTCGATGCGATAGGTGCTGGCGGCGCCGACGCCGATGTCGGGTTTGGCGACGATCGGGTAACCTACTTCCGCTACGAGAGCGATCGCTTCATCCCATGACCGGATGACGCGGCCCCGCGCGACCGGGATGCCGGCGGCCATGTAACGCGCCTTCATGCGCGACTTGGCCTTCAGGTCCAGGATCTGATCGCGCTTGATGCCGGCGATGTTGAAATCGGTGCGCAGGTGTGCGTCGCTCTCCAGCCAGTGCTCGTTATGTGATTCGAGGCGATCGATCTTGCCGTGGCGGTACGTCAGGAACGCGACGCCCCGCAGCTGGTTAGCGTAAGTCATCTCATCGACGCGAAAGTACTCGGTGAGCGCGGTGCGCAGCTCGTATCGCAGGGAGTCGTAGGCTATATCACCGATTCCCAGGACGTTCGCTCCGCTCCGGCGCAGCGCCACGCAGAAGTTGTAGTAGTTCGGCGGAAAATGCGGGGAAACGATGACGATGTTCATGACGCTTCACTCCTCTCGCACCCGTGCTCAGCCGTCTGGCGGAGCGCAGTTTACCGGATGGCTTTGGGTTGTGCAAGTCGCAGGGTCTATGGTAGAGTGCGGGTCAACCACTGAGCGGCACGGGGCCGGCCCGGAACGCCGGGTCGTTGCCGCCACTCCGCCGAGGTTAGCTCCAGCCATGTGCGAACTGCCGCATAACCGAACCGCCCCTGACCCCAGGCCGAGCGTCGAGACACGCTTTCGTGTCCGCTTCTACGAGACGGACCAGATGGGCGTCGTGCATCACGCATCGTACATCACCTGGTTCGAGGAGGGGCGCAGCGCTTTCACGCGCGCCATCGGCTGCCCGTATTCGCAGCTCGAGCGGGAGGGGTTCTCGCTGGCCGTCGCAGAGGTCAATGCGCGCTATCACCGGCCGGCGGTATACGACGATGAAGTGCGCGTGATCACCTGCCTGGAACAGGTGCAGAGTCGCGGGATGACGTTCAGCTACGAGATCCGCCGCATCGCCGACGGCGCGCTGTTAGTCAGCGGCACGACGAAACACATCTCCGTGGATCGCCGCGGGCAGGTGATCCGGATACCGCCGGAGATACGCGAGCGGCTGCTGGAGGGGATCAAGCGACTGGACGCCCGCCGCTAGAGCACCGGTCAAGTAATCCGCCGCGGGCGACCCAGGTCGCGGCAACCCTTGCGAAG
>CAYRFV010000320.1:0-6006 GCA_964423545.1 uncultured Anaerolineales bacterium
GTGCGGAACGCTCTGCATCCACTCCTGATGGTGCTGGGGACGAGCCTGCCCGCCATCGTGTCGGGTGAGGTGATCGTGGCGACGGTCCTCAACCTGCCGACGAGCGGCCCGATCTACTTCCGGGCGTTGGTCCAGCAGGACATGTACCTGGCAGGCACCTTCCTGGTCTTCCTGGCGCTGATCCTGCTGATCGGCAACCTGATCGCCGACATCCTTCTGGCCTGGCTCGACCCGCGCATCCAGTTTGAATGAGGGCTGAGCGAGAAAGAGGGCGCAAGATGAGTGAACTCGTGACTGCTGCAGCGCAGGCGCCGGACATCGTGCGTGAGTCGATCAGCGAAGCGGGGCAGATGTCGCAGTGGAAGCTGATGCGGCTGCGTTTCGCCCGCAACAGGCTGGCCATGAGCGGCGTCGTCGGGCTGATCGTGATGTATATCATGGTGGCGCTGGCCCCTTTCCTGGCGCCCAACGATTACCAGTATCAGAACTCGGACTACATCTACGGCCCGCCCAGCCCCTTCACCTTCGTCGGGCCCGACGGGCAGCTGGGGCTGCGCCTCTACACGTACGGTGTGACCACCGAGCTCGACGAGAAGAACCTCAAGTATGTGTTTGTCCTGGACGAGACCCAGAAGGTTCCGGTCTACCTCTTCGTGCGCGGCGATCCCTATCGGATGCTCGGCATCATCCATTCCGATATTCATTTGTTCGGCATCGAGCCGCCCCAGCGCATCTACCCCATGGGGGCCGATGACCTGGGGCGCTGCATGATGGCGCGCGTGCTGACGGGGGGCCAGATCTCGATGACGGTCGGCCTGCTCGGCGTGGCGCTGACCATCATCTTCGGTTCCATCATGGGGGGCGCGTCGGGCTATTTCGGGGGTGTGATCGATGACGTGATGCAGCGCATCATCGAGATCATCATGGCATTCCCCACCATTCCTCTGTGGGCCGCGCTGGCAGCCGCCTTGCCCGATATCTCGGGCAGCTTCACGGCGCTGCATCGTTACTTCCTGATCACTGTGATCCTTTCCCTGGTGAACTGGACCGGGCTGGCGCGGCAGCTGCGGGCCAAGGTGATGTCCTACCGCCAGGCCGATTTCACCCATGCGGCGCTGGCCGCCGGCTCCTCCGATGCCAGGATCATCTTCCAGCATATGATCCCCAACGCAGCCAGCCACATCATCGTCGTGGGCGCGCTGTCCATTCCGGGGATGATTCTGGGGGAGACGGCGTTGAGCTTTCTGGGCCTGGGCATCCTGCCGCCCCTGGTCAGTTGGGGATCGCTCCTGCGAGGGGCGACGCAGGTGTCCACGGTGGTCCTGCATCCGTGGCTGCTGCTGCCTGCCGTTGGGGTCATTTTCACCGTGCTCTTCTACAGCTTCCTGGGGGATGGCCTGCGCGATGCCGTCGATCCGTACTCGATCTAGCGCCGGGGCCGACCGGTCCTGGAATCCGTCGCCGGTCGGAGGGGGCTAGACATTGGCATCCGCAGCCGCTGGGAGCCTCTTCCGGGCATTCCATGCCCCTTCGCCCTACTGCAGGGGGGTCTATGACTGAGCAAGCGGCATCAGCAGCGCATGACCGCGACGTGATCTTGCAGATCAAGAATCTGCACACCTATTTTTTCACCGACCTCGGCGTCTCGCGCGCCCTCAACGGCGTCAACCTGGATGTGCCTGCGGGCAGGGTGATGGGTGTGGTGGGGGAGAGCGGGTGCGGCAAGAGCGTGACCGCGCTTTCGATCCTGCGCCTGGTGCCGAAGCCGGGACGCATCGTGCGCGGGGAGATCCTGCTGCGCCGGGTGCAGTCGGACAGCAACGGCGCACAGATGATCACCGAGGTCAACCTCACGGAACTCCACCCGCACGGCCGGGAGATCCGCAGCATCCGCGGGGATGAGATCGCCATGATCTTCCAGGAGCCGATGACCTCGCTGAATCCGTCGTACACGGTGGGCGATCAGATTTCAGAGGCCATCCTGCTGCACCAGAAGGTGGATCGGGCGGGCGCTGAGGCGCGCGCCGTGGAGATCCTGGATCGGGCGGGCATGCCCAATCCCTCCACCGTGGTGAGACGCTATCCCCACGAGCTCAGCGGCGGGATGCGGCAACGGGCCATGATTGCGATGGCGCTTTCCTGCACACCCTCCATCCTGATTGCGGATGAGCCGACCACGGCCTTGGACGTGACCACCGAAGCCCAGATCCTGGATCTGATGCGGGAGCTGCAAGCCCAGATCGGAATGACGATCCTCTACATCACCCATAACCTGGGGGTGGTGGCGCAGATGTGCGATACGGTGGCGGTCATGTACCTGGGCCGGGTCGTGGAGCTGACTACGGTCGATGCACTCTTTTACGATCCCAAGCATCCTTACACCCGGGCTCTGCTGCATTCGATCCCGCATGTAGGCAGCCGCACCAAGGCGCGTCTGGAGCCGATCCGCGGCGTGGTGCCTGATCCCTATACGACTGTCAGAGGCTGCCCCTTTCACCCGCGCTGCGACGTGATTCGCCCCGGCATCTGCGACGTGCGCGTGCCGGCGATGGTGTCGGTTGACGATCAGCATCAGGTGCGGTGCTTCCTGTATTCCGACCAGGGGGAAGACACCCATGAAGGCTAACCTCAGTCAGAACGAGTTGATGCTCGATGTTCGTGGCTTGAAGAAGTATTTCCCCCTGCGGCATGGCATGTGGCGCCGCTCATCCGGCGCAGTGAAGGCGGTGGATGGCGTCGACTTCTTTGTGCGCAAGGGGGAGACGTTGGGCCTGGTCGGCGAGAGCGGCTGCGGCAAGACGACGGCAGGACGCACCATCATGCGTCTGTTGGCGCCCACCGGCGGCGAGATCCGTTTCAACGACCCCAACCGGGGCTGGATCAACCTGGAGACGATGTCGCGCAAGGAGCTGCAGAAGGTGCGGCCCCACATGCAGATCATCTTCCAGGACCCCTTCTCCTCGCTGGATCCGCGCATGACCGTGGAAAGGATCGTAGCCGAGCCGCTGGTGATCAATCGGGTGGCGAGCGGCCAGGAGCTGCGGGACCGCGTGGCCGATCTGCTGCGGGTGGTGGGGATGCGGCCGGAGTACATGAGCCGCTATCCCCATGCGTTCAGCGGCGGGCAGCGGCAGCGCCTGGGCATCGCGCGCGCGCTGGCGCTCAATCCCAGGCTGATCATCTGCGACGAGGCGGTATCGGCGCTGGATGTCTCGATCCAGGCGCAGGTGCTCAACCTGCTGGAAGACCTGCAAGTACAGTTCAACCTGACGTACGTGTTCATCGCCCACGACTTGAGCGTCGTCGAGCACATCTCCGACCGGGTGGCGGTCATGTATGTGGGCAAGCTGGTTGAGCTGGCCGACACCGACGAGCTCTATTATCATCCGCAGCACCCCTATACCGAAGCACTGATGGCGGCTTTGCCCAAGCCTGACCCGCGGCATCGCGACCGGCCGATTCGGCTGCCCGGTGAGGTCGCCAGCGCCGCGAATCCGCCTTCGGGCTGCTATTTCCACCCCCGTTGTCGCTACGCACAGGAACAGTGTGCCAAAGTGACGCCGCAGCTTGAGGAGATCAGCGCGGGCCACTGGGTAAGCTGCCACCTGGCGCGCAGTCTTCAGCTCAGGGGCGTTCTGGGATAACGGGTCGAGGCCTTGCCCTACCCAAATCGATCAAGGAGGATGTCATGGCGAAGGGATACAATGGTCTGGGGTTGAGCCTGGGGACATTGTCGCTGCTGTCGAAGGCGAAGACGCGCTCGATCAGCCCGGAGAACTTCACGGGCGAGAAGGGCAAGGGTGGCATGGCTACAGAGGGCACGGGCGCAGCCCGGTCCCGGGACCTGGGTCGCGGGTGGAAGATCTCGCCCTCCATCCGCATCGCGCCCGGCCAGACCTTCGAGCTGGCGAACATCGCGGGGCCGGGCGCCATTCAGCACATCTGGATGACTCCGACCGGCCACTGGCGCTTCAACATCCTGCGCATCTACTGGGATGGCTCCGACACGCCGGCGGTGGAATGCCCGGTGGGTGACTTCTTCGCCGCTGCATGGGGCCGCTATGCCCAAATCTCCTCGCTGGCCGTCTGCGTTAACCCCCGCAGTGGCCTCAACTGCTACTGGGAGATGCCCTTCCGCAAGGGCTGCCGGATCACCATGACCAACATTGCGGTCGAGGAGATGGTGCTCTACTACCAGATCGACTACACCCTCACCGACGTGCCGGAGGACGCGGCCTACTTCCACGCCCAGTTCCGCCGCACCAATCCGCTGCCCTACAAACAGGTGTACACGATCCTGGATGGCGTGCGGGGGCACGGGCACTACGTGGGCACCTATATGGCCTGGGGGGTCAATAACTGCGGCTGGTGGGGCGAGGGGGAGATCAAATTCTACATCGACGGCGACGAGGAGTGGCCGACGATCTGCGGCACCGGCACCGAGGACTACTTCTGCGGCTCCTACGATTTCGATCTGGGCAAGGAGAACGGCGGCTATCGCGAGTTCACCACGCCCTATGCCGGGCTGTCGCAGGTGATCCGGCCCGACGGCCTCTACGATTCTCAGACGCGCTTCAGCATGTACCGCTGGCATATCATGGATCCCATCCGCTTCGAGCAGGACTTGCGGGTGACGATCCAGGCGCTGGGCTGGCGCAGCTCACGCACCGACCGCCAGTACCTCCCGCTGCAGGACGACATCGCCTCGGTGGCTTTCTGGTATCAGACGCTGCCGGCTGCGGCCTTCCCTCCATTGCCCGATCGCGAGTATCTGGAGATCATCTAGCGAAAGGAGTAGAGATGCCGGCTTTCAATGGATTGGGCATGAGCCTGGGCAACCTGCCCAGGCTTTCGACGGCCAGGACGCGTTCGATCAGCGCCGAGAACTTCACGGGTGAGAAGGGCAAGGGCGGCATGGCCACGGAAGGCCAGGGCGCCAGCGCGGCCCGGGACCTCGGCCAGGGCTGGAAAGTGTCGCCGAGCGTGCCGGTGGAGCCGGGCCAGACGTATGTCGTGGCGGACATCGAGGGGCCGGGCGCCATCCAGCATCTGTGGCTCAGCGGCGATGTCGCGCGCAAGGGGTCTCTGAGTCGACATTACATCGTACGCATCTATTGGGACGGGCAGGAACATCCCTCTGTCGAGTGCCCGTGCGCCGACTTTTTCGCCTGCGGTTGGGGCCAATACGCGCAGGTCAACTCGCTCGCCGTGGCCGTCAACCCCAATCGCGGCTACAACTGCTTCTGGGAGATGCCTTTCCGCCAACGGTGTCTGATCACCCTCGAAAACCGCCATACCGAAGCGATCCGTTTCTACTACCAGGTCGATTACACCCTCACCGAGGTCGACGAAGACCTGGCCTACTTCCACGCCCAGTTCCGGCGCACCAATCCGCTGCCCTACATGCAGCCCTACACGATCCTGGACGGCGTGCGGGGGCAGGGCCACTACGTCGGAACGGCGATGGCCTGGGGAGTCAACAACTGCGGCTGGTGGGGCGAAGGGGAAATCAAGTTCTACATCGACGGGGACGAGGAGTGGCCGACGATCTGCGGCACCGGCACCGAGGACTACTTCGGCGGGGCCTATAACTGGGACGTCGATGGGCAATATGTCCCTTACTCGACGCCCTTCATGGGTATGCATCAGGTTATCCGGCCCGATGGCCTCTACAAGTCCCAACAGCGTTTCAGTATGTACCGCTGGCACATCATGGATCCGATTCGCTTCGAGCGGGACCTGCGTGTGACGATCCAGGCGCTCGGATGGCGTGACGGCCGCCGCTATCTGCCGCTGCAGGACGACATCGCGTCGGTGGCCTACTGGTACCAGACGCTGCCGGCGGCGCCCTTCCCTGTGCTGCCGAGCAAGGACTATCTTGAGATCATCTAGCGCCGGTCTGCGGCGATGAACAAGAACCCCGGTGTTGCACCAACACCGGGGTTCTTGTTGGGGGTGCGCCTGGCGTGTCGCTCAGGCAGCGAGCACGATCACCGAATTGTCCTG
>CAYRFV010000321.1:0-5989 GCA_964423545.1 uncultured Anaerolineales bacterium
CCCTGTGGGGGCGCGGGAGTCGACCCTCCCCTCACCCTCGCAGGGAGAGGGGGCGGGGGTGAGGGTCGCGCTGCTTACTTGAAGAAGAACTGCTCCATGCTGTAGTCCGCGCCGATAGCCTGGCCCGACTTCGGCATGTTGCCCAGCTTCTGCGACGTCACCAGGGCGTAGTTCACCTTCTCCGCCAGCGGGAAGATCCAAACGTTTTCGCCATAGTTCTTGTAGAGTTCGTCCTTCAGCTTCTTGTCCGCATCGGAGTAGGGGATCGCCTGGTTGCGGGCCATCATGATGTCGTACAGCGCCTTCGCCGCAGCCGGCGGCTCCTCACCCTGTTTGCCGCCGCTGGTGAACCACAGATTCCACAACGGCGCTGACTTGTTATCCAAGGCATAGTCCGTCCAGGTGTTATCGGCCCACATCGGCTGGACGTCCCAGATCAGGGTTGCCTGCAATTCATTCGCCGCGGTGCGCGTGCCCCAGAGGCTGGAATCGATCTGCTTTACCGGGGCCTTGAGCCCGACCTTCTTCAGGTGCTGCGACACCAGCTCGGCGTTCGGCGCAATATCCGGTGCGTGCGCGCCGTGCTCGATGGGGATCACGAACGTCTTGCCGTCGGGACCGAGACGATACCCTTCGGCATCCTTCTTGTCCAGGCCCATCTCATCCAGCAGCTTGTTGGCCTTGGCGACATCGTACGTCGCGCCGACCAGCTTCGGCTTCTGCGCGAAGGTGTAGTAGACGTTGTCGATGATCTCCTGGTAGTTGATCGCAGCGGCAATCGCCTGGCGGAAGCGCACGTCGTTGACGACCTTGCGCCAGTTGTCATCCTTGAAGGTCAGGTTCAAGAAGAAGGCGCTCGGATCGACGTGGTTGTCCATCAACTGCGCCTTGATGCCGGCCTTGGCCTCGTTCTCCTTGTAAAGCGGGAGCTTGTTCAGGCCCGTGCTCTCGCGGACGAAGTCGACCTCGCCGTTCAGCACCTTCAGGGTCAGCATCTCGACGTCGTTCACCTGCTGCGACTTGAGCTTGTCGACATAGGGCAACTGCTGGCCGGTGGTGTCCACCTTCCAGTAGTACGGGTTGCGCTCGAAGGCGAGCAGGCTCGGATTGCCGGAGGGGACGCCGATCCACGCGTAGAGGGACGGGTAGTTGACGCAGCGCGGGTTCGTCAGATCCCAGTTGTTGCAGTTCTTGTTGGCAAAGAGCTGCCACCACTCGTCCTTCAGGTTCATCTTCGCCATCTCGTCCTTGATGGCCTGGCTGTTCATATCCGCATACTTGGGATGGTACTGCTTCAGGAAGTGGCTCGGCCGGAGCAGATCGGTGTAGCCCTGCCAGCCCTTGATGCTGATCTCGCGCAGCAGACCGCCGTACGGCTCGCCGAAGGTCAACTTCCAGGTGAGGTCGTCCACGATGCTGAGCTTGCCCGGGTTGGCCCCTGCCTTGCCGCCATCGCGGAACTTGTTCGGGAAGGTCGGCGTGATCTTCTCGTTGCCGTAGACGTCTTCCCAGACGAAGCGGACATCCTCGGTGGTGACGGGCTTGCCGTCGGACCACTTGAGGCCCTTGCGCAGCGTGAAGGTGAACTCCTTGTTGTCGGGGCTGACCTTGTAATCGCTGACGATGCACGGCTTGATGCCCTCGAGGCCGATGCCGGGCGCGCACAGCAGATTGTCGTTGGCCCCAATGAAGATGTCGGGATTCCAGTTGGCGACCGCATGCGCGAAGTTAAGCGTGCCGCCGTATTTGCCGGGCTGCCAGTCGGGCAGGTCCGCTTCCTTGATCAACGTGCCCTTGTCGACGACAAACGGCTGCTCCGGGATGCGCTGCTCGATGGGCGGCAGCTTGCCGGCCTTGACCAGCTCGGTCAGCATGGGCGATTCTTTGTATTTGCCGGCCGCGGCGGGCGCCGCTCCGGCGGGCGCCGCTGCGGCCTTGGTCGGCTCGGGCGCCTTGGTCGGTTCCGGAGCCTTCGTGGGTTCCGGGGCCTTGGTGGCAGCGGGCGCTGCGGTCGGAGCAGCGGCCGGGGCTTTGGTCGGCTCCGCCTTGGGCGCGGGTGCAGCAGGAGCGCCGCACGCCGTGAGCAACAGGGTCGCGATCACGATCAACGACAGCGACCAGATCACCTTGCGGGACATTTAGATTCTCCTTCGTCCTTGACTTCGAGTGCATCGACTGGCAGCTCACCTGGCCTGCGTCACATCCGCAGCAGCAGGCGTCCGGCGACGCCACCTTCCCGATTACACGTAAATGACCATACGGGAAGGTGACGTTGCGGTGGATCACCACCGATTCCGACGCGCCGGGCATCTTGCGACGCCCGGCGCGTGGCCCTCCTGCTTACTTGAAGAACAGCTGCTCGCCGGCGAAGTTCGCGGCGATGGCGAAGCCCGACTGCCCAACGTTGCCCAACTTCGCTGAGGCGACCATCGGGTACTTCACGTTTTCGACGAAGTTGATGTACGGCAGGTTGTCGCGCGTCCACTGGGTGCCTTCAGCGACGATCTTCTTGTACTCGTCGGAGCCGGAGGCCACCTGCCAGCGGCGAGCGTCGATCTCGTACGCCTTCTTCGCCCAGGCCGGCGGCTCGACGCCCTGTTTGCCTTCACTGTTCACCCAATCGGACCACGCCACACCCGCGCGGTTCACGCTGCCCGACACGGCGTCGTTGTCCCAGCCGCGGTCGTGGCTCCACATGATAGTGGACTGGATCTCGTTGGCCGCCCATTTCGTACCCCACAGGGACGGGTCGAGCTGCTTGACGGTGACATCCAGGCCGATCTTCTTCAGGTACTGAGCGGTCAGATCCGCCACCGGGGCGATATCGGGCGCGTGCGCGCCGTGCTCGAGCAGGATCTTGATCGGCTTGCCGCTCGGGTAGAGGCGCATGCCGTTGGCGTCCTTCTTCAGTCCCATGTCATCCAAGATCTTGTTAGCCGCGGCCACGTCGTACTTCGAGTACTGCTCGCCCACCAGCTCCAGCGGCAGCGAAGCGTAGCCGTAGTAGATGTTGTCGATCAGCTCCTTGCGGTTGATCGCGAGGCTGACCGCCTGGCGGAATTTCAGATCGCCCGCAAGCTTCTGCCAGTCGGGATCATTGAAGGTCTGATTCAAGCGCAAGCCCGAGGAGTCGACGTGCATGTCGGTCAGGATCGTCTTGAAGCCGGCCTTCGCCTCGTTCTCCTTGTAGAGCGGGATCTTCACCAGGCCGGTGGACTCGCGCATGAAGTCGATGTCGCCGGCCAACAGCTTCAGGTTCAGCATCTCGACGTTCTCGACCTGCTGCGAGGTGATTTTGTCGATGTAGGGCAACTGCTGGCCCTTGGTGTCGACCTTGAAGTAGTACGGGTTGCGCTCCCAGGTCAACAGGCTGGGGTTGCCGGACGCCTTGGGGATCCACGGATAGAGGCCGGGGAAGTCGACGCAGCGCGGGTTGGTCATGTCCCAGTTCTGGCATCGCTTGTTGGCGAAGAGCTGCCACCACTCGTCCTTCAGGTTCATCTTCGCCAGTTCGTCCTTGAAGGCCTGGCTGTTCACATCCGCATACTTGGCATGCCACTTCTTGAGGTAGTGGGACGGGTTGATCATCAGGGTGTAGCCCTTCCACCCCTCGATCCACAGGTTGCGGATGAACCCGCCGTACGGCTTGGGGAAGCTGATCTTGAAGGTATTGTTGTCGATGACCGACATCGTGCCCTTCTCGCCCTTGACGTTGAAGCCGACGCGGAACTCGTTCGGGACGCCGTTCGGGAAGAGCTTGTCGTTGCCGTACATGTCCTCGAAGGTGAAGCGCACGTCCTCGGTGGTGACCGGGGTGCCGTCAGACCACTTCAGCCCCTCGCGAATCTTGAAGGTGAAGTCCTTGTTGTCGTTCTCCACCTTGACGCTCTCGATCACGTTCGGCTTGATGCCGTCCATGCCGATGCCCTGGCCCTGGAAGACCGCCTCGTCCATCATCACGAAGACGTCCGGGTTCCAGTTGGCGACGCTGTGACCCACGCGCAGCGTGCCGCCGTACTTGCCAGGCTCCCAACCGGGCTGATCCTTCGAGGGCAGCAGGGTGTTGCCATCGACCACGAACGGCACCTTCGGCAGGCGCTGGTCGACGGGCGGCAGCTTGCCGGCCTTCACCAGATCGGCCAGCATCGGGGCTTCGCTGTACTTCCCTGCCGCAGCAGGAGCGGCCGTCGGCGCAGCAGCCGCCTTGGTCGGCTCTGGAGCCTTCGTGGCAGCCGGAGCCGCCGCCGGGGCCTTGGTCGGCTCGGGGGCTTTCGTGGGCTCGGGAGCCTTGGTCGGCTCAGGAGCCTTGGTGGCGGCAGCCGGAGCCGCCGGGGCCTTGGTCGGCTCGGCCTTGGGCGCAGGGGTCGCTGCGCCGCCACACGCCGACAAGACCAGGGCCAATACGATCACGATGGACCACCAGTAACGCTTCAACATGTCTCCCGTTCTCCTTTTTGGCTGGGTGTAGGAAGTTGAACTGCCACGGCCATGGAAATGGTAGGGGCGATCCGTGTGCTCGCCCAGGGCAGATGCTGCCCCTTACGATGGATCCGGCTTTTCACCACCTCCTCTCCGGCGATGCCGCCCTGCGCAGGCGGCCCGGCTTGCCCGTCAGGCCGGCGCGCCTGCCGGCGCCACATGCCGCGCTCGCACCTGTCTGGCAGCCGGCGCGCCGCGGAGCGCCGCGACGGGAAGCGCCGCCAGAGCGGGGAACTCGGCGGCATATCCCGCCAGCACCGCTTCGGCTGGGCCTACGACCGGCGCCGGGCCGGTCGAGCCACGTCGCACCAGCACCGCGGGCACACACACCGAGCGCGGCGGGCGCTCGGGGTCGCGCATGCGATCGACGCAGAGGCGCATCGCGGTCCGGCCGACCTCCTCGGCATGCACCTGTACGGTGGTCAAGGGCGGGGTGAGATAGCACGAAATGGCAATGTCGTCGAAGCCGGCTACCGAGATATCTTCCGGAATGCGCATGCCGCGCTCGTGAACGGCGCGCAGGACGCCGATCGACAACAGATCGTTGATCACCAGGATAGCCGTGGGGCGGGGGGAGCGGTCGAGCAGGCGTTGCGCCGCCCGATAGCCCTCCTCCAACGTCACGCCGCAATGCTCGATGAGCGTCTCGTCCCCCTCCACCCCGGCATCCCTTAACGTCTCATGGTAGGCCAGCAGACGCTCCTGTCCCAGCGGCGGTCCGGCCACCCCGAACACGAAGCCGATCAGGCGATGCCCGAGATCCAGGAGGTGCTGCATCATCTGCACCGCGCCGCCGGCATGGTCCGATCGCACGGAGTCCAGCCGCTCGTCGATCTTCGTCGCCTCGCCGATCAGCACGACCGCGTTGCGCCGGCCGACGATCCGGCGCACCTCTTCGACCACGTGATCCTGGAACGCGAGGATGATGAGCAGCCCATCGACGCGCCGGCGCAGCACCGCGCGCACCGCCTCGCGTTCGCGATTCGGATCGAGCGCTGTGTTGACCATCAATATGTCATAGCCACACGCCTGGGCCTCAGATTCGGCCCCCTGAAGAAGCTGCCAGTAATATGGGTTGCCCGTATCAGGAACCAGCAGGCCAATGGTCTTGTTCGTGCGGAGGCGCAGCGATTGTGCGGCTGCATTCGGCTCATAGCCGAGCTGAGAAGCGGATTGAAGGACGCGGGCGCGAGTTTCGTCAGCCACCGAGATCGACCCGCCGGTGCGGCCGCTCAGCACATAGGACACCGTGGCCCGGGAAACCCCTGCCAGATGCGCGACGTCAGCTTGCGTCGGAGATCTCATAAAGCCATCAGCCCTGACCGCTCGTAAGAGGTGCGTGTCCCATTACACGTGTAATGCGCTTAATACACCATCCGTGAGGTTTTGTCAAACTCCGTTGACCGGTACGGAATGGAGCGCAGCCAGGTCGACGCGTGGGGGGGGGGGGGGGGCCGGGCGCGCCCCCCCGGCCCGGCGCCGGGGGGGGGCCCCACCCCCCGCCCGCGCG
>CAYRFV010000322.1:0-5977 GCA_964423545.1 uncultured Anaerolineales bacterium
TTCGCCATCAGCAAACCGGAAGTCTCAACCGCGCTGGTGGGCATCTCGGACCTGGCGCAACTGGAACAGGCTGTTGCCTCCACCGGCCGAGGTCCGCTGTCCCCGGAGGCGCTGCGCCGCCTGGCGGAGAGCCGGACAGGCCAACCATGACCATCGAAGCGGATGCGCTGCTCGCTGCACTGCAGCGCTGTGAGGCTCGCGCTCTGCCCGACCGGATAGTTCCGGCGGTGCGGGGCCTGGTCAGCATCAGCGCCGGGTGGGAAAGCGATGTCTACGGGTTCGATGCTGTTCTGTGATCTCTTCGTACGCCTCCACCGGCTGGATCGGCGACCGTTGAATGTACTGTGGGTCGGTCGATGGCTCGGCGACAGTGATCGATTGGACCCAGATCCAGGTAGCCGATTCGCGCTTCGACCTTGCCTGGACGCTGATGCTGGTTGGCGCCGCCGAGGGCTGGCACTGGCGTGATCGAATCCTGGCCGAGTACGAGCGACTGGCCGGCGCGCCGGTCCAAGAGCTTGAGTGGTTCGAAGTCGCCGTCTGTAGCAAACGGCTGTTCAGCGTTTTCGTGTCATCCGCCGCCGGTCCCGAGACCCTCGGCATGCGCCGCGAGGCGGTCGACTTGATGCGGAGGCAGTTCCCCGCACTCCGCCGCGTCTACCAGCTGCTTCTGACGCGCACGGGACTGCGTCTTGTCAGCATAGAGGAGATGCTCAGCAGGTAGCTGCGCCGGGAGGGGCGTCATGCGTGTGCTATTGACCGGCGCCTTCGGCAACGTCGGCGTCCACGTGCTCGATCACCTCATGCAGATGGGTTACGATGTGACGTGCTTCGACCTGAAAACCGGGGCGACCGAGCGCCGGTGGGCGATGCTGGCACGCTCTCGTCAGTTCCGCACGCTGTGGGGCGATCTGCGGGACGACAATGCTGTCGCGCGTGTCGTTGCGCAGGTCCAGCCACAAGCCATCATTCATACTGCGGCGGTCATTCCGCCGATGGCGTACCTGCAGCCTGAGGTCGCTTTCGATATCAACGTGAACGGCGTCCGACGGCTGATCCAAAGCGCCGAGCGGGTCGACCCGCCCCCGAAGTTCATCTTCACCTCCTCCTACTCGGTGCATGGCCCGCGCAATCCCTACAGACCGCTTTCGCTCATCACCAGCACCACGCCCCTCTCGCCCGCGGACAGCTATGGCCGGCACAAGGTTGCGGCCGAATCACTGCTCCGCGCCAGCCGGCTCCCCTGGACGATCCTCCGGCTGTCGGGCGTGTTGAGTGTCGAGCCAGAGGATCAGCGGCATCCTGCGTTTCGCACGTTTCTCTATCTACTGCCATACGAGCGCCGGCAACACGGCATAGACGCGCGCGATGTCGGGCTTGCACTGGCCAATGCCATCGCCGTGGAGACAGAGGGTCGCACCTACGTCATCGGAGGGAATGCGAGCTGGCAGCAGAGGGCGGGCGACCTGCTGGCACGCTTGTTCGAGGCGCGCGGGCTGCGGCCCTTGCCGGCGTCCGCCTTTCGCCTGCCCGACTCGACCCACGATGCGAGCTGGTACTACGAAGACTGGGTCGACACCAGAGAGTCACAGTCGATGTTGTGCTATCAACAACACAGCTTCGAGGAGTATCTGGCGGATGTCAGGCAGCAGAGTGGCTGGTGGCGCGAGGTGACGCGCGTTGCCGCCCCGCTGATCCGATGGCAGATGCTGCGGGCGTCCCCCTACTATGGGCGGGCGCAGCCGCCCGATCGCCGCACCTTCTGGGAGACGGCCTGTGCGACGTTCGATCTGCCGCTCGAAACCGTTTAGCATTGGAGGATTCTTCTTGCGCGCAGTGCGATTCGAGGGTAAGATTCAGAGCAGGAACGACAGAGCGTCGGTTTCACTCATGGCTGCCGGCGGCGATACACTCGGAGGGCATCAGCTAGATGGGTTACGGAAGTACAGGCAGGCTCTTGCGCGTCGATCTGACGCACAGCGTCGTGAGCGTCGAGGAGTTCGATGAAGCATTCTATCGTATCTATCCCGGCGGTAAGGCGTTGGCGGCTTACCTGCTGCTGCGCGAGATCGAGCCGGGGATCGATCCATTGGGGCCAGACAATGTTCTTGTGCTGATCAACGGCCTGATCACAGGGGCGCCGATATCGACGGCAACGCGATTCACGGCTGCGGCGCGTTCACCGCTCAGCAACGGTTTTGGCGAGTCGGAGGCGGGCGGTTTCTGGGGGCCCGAACTGAAGCTCGCCGGCTGGGAGGGCATGATCGTCACGGGCCGGGCCGCGCATCCTGTCTACATTAGCGTCAAAGATGACAAGGTGGAAATCCAGGACGCACGGCGCCTGTGGGGCCGCGAGCCGGAGGAGGCCCAGGCAATGATCCGTGAGGAGATGAACGATCGCCTGGCGCGCGTGCTCCAGATCGGGATCGGCGGCGAGAATCTGGTGCGCTATGGCGCTCTCATCAACGATTTGCGCCACTTCAATGGCCGTAACGGCATGGGCGCAGTGATGGGATCCAAGAACCTCAAAGCTATCGGTGTGCGGGGCACGGGCAAGTACAGCGACTACGCCCACAATCCGCAGCGCGTCGCCGAGATCGGCCGGCTCATTGCCAAGCGCGTGAAAGAACACCCACAGAGCTGGGATCTACAGGAGAAGGGCACCCCGGGCCTGGTCAGCGGCCTGAACGCTGGAGGCATACTTCCCACCCGCAACTTCCGGGAGGGCGCCTTCGAGGGTGTGGACCGCCTCGCATGGGAAGCCTACGAGAAGGAGCTGCTCTCGGCCCGGCGCAGTTGCTATGCCTGCGCCATCCGGTGCAAGCGCGAGGTCCGGGTGAACGACCGCTACCAGGTGAGCGATGCCTACGGTGGCCCGGAGTATGAGACGATCGGCAGCTTCGGGGCGAACTGCGGCATCGACGACCTGCAGGCGATCGCCAAGGCAAATGAGTTGTGCGGCCGCTACACGCTCGACTCGATCTCGACCGGCGAGGTCGTGGCGTTTGCCATGGAGTGTTTCGAGCACGGCCTTATTACGCCGGAACAGACAGGCGGCGCCGAGTGGCGCTTCGGCAACGCCTCGGCGATGCTTCAGATCGTGGACTGGATTGCCCATCGTCAGGGGATCGGCGACCTGCTGGCCAATGGAGTGAAGCGGGCAGCCGAAGCCATCGGCGGTGACGCCCGCTACTTCGCGATGCACGTCAAAGGACAGGAGCTGCCGATGCACGAGCCGCGCGGCAAGGTCGGCGTGGGCCTGGCCTATGCGGTCAATGAGGCGGGTGCAGATCACCTGGTTTCATTCCATGATCCGATGTTCGCGAATGCGGGGTCGGTCCCGTTCAAAGGCATGGCAGCGCTCGGCCTAACCGAGGCAATGCCGCCACGCGAGCTGTCCCCCCGCAAGGTGGCCGCCTATGCGTTGGGGGAAAACTGGAGCAGCTTCGGCAAGACGATCGGGTTCTGCTATTTCGGTCCGGCCCCGCGCTCGCTAATCTCGGTAGAGGAGGTGGTTGAAGCAGTCCGGGCCGCGTCCGGATGGGACTTCGACAAAGATGAGCTGCTGCGGATCGGCGAGCGGGCCACCAACCTGGCGCGGGTCTTCAATGCACGCGAAGGCTTCTCGCGCAAGGACGATATGCTGCCCGACCGCCTGTTCCAGCCGTTGGAGAGCGGCGCGCTGCAAGGGGTCGGCCTGTCACGCGCGGAGTTCGACGCGGCCATGACTGAGCTCTACCGCATCAAAGGCTGGAATCCCGAGACCGCAAGACCCACGCGGGAGCGCCTCGAAGCGTTGGACATCGGCTGGGCGGCTGACTTGATCGAGTAGGGCGCGCAGCGCGAGGGGCGTCGGCGTCTCTCGACGCCGCGCCGATCGCGTCGCGCTTCGCACCAACATGCGTCTCCATCTGGGCGGTCACCTGAACTGGTACGACCCGCAGAAACGGTCCTGGCTGGAGCTGCGCGTGGATGCTCCGCGGCGGCTGACCGACTTGCTGGCGCAGTTGGGCGTCCCGGAAAGCGAGGTCGCCATTGTAGTCGTGGATCGCCGTGCTATCCCACTGGAAGGGACGACGGTGACCGACGGCGATCGGGTGGAGCTGTTCCCGCCGATGGGCGGCGGACTCTGACTGTCGACGCGCTTGGGGTGCGGAGGGGCGAAAACTTGCGTTGCCATCATATTGCAGTGATTCCCGGTGACGGCATCGGCCAGGAGGTGATGCCAGAAGGGATCAAAGCGCTCAAAGCGGCGGCGGAGATCACCGCGGCGTTCCACCTGGAGTTCGAGTGGTTCGACTGGAACAGCGAGCGTTATTTGAAGCATGGCGCTTTGATGCCGGATGACGGTCTGAAGCGCCTGGCGCAGTTCGATGCGATCTACTTCGGGGCCGTGGGGTGGCCGGGCGTGCCCGACCATGTCACGTTGTGGGGCTTGCGACTGCCGATCTGCCAGGGATTCGATCAGTACGCTAACCTGCGGCCGAGCGTTCTGCTCCCAGGCGTGGCCAGCCCGCTGCGCGACAAGCAGCCGGGCGATATCGACTTCGTCGTCGTGCGAGAGAATACGGAGGGAGAATACGCCGGAGCCGGCGGCCGCGGGCATCGCGGACAGCCCCTCGAGGTGGCGGTGGAGACCGCCATCTTCACGCGCGCCGGCGTCGAGCGGGTGATCCGCTACGCGTTCGAGTTGGCCCGCCGCCGCCCGCGCCGGCGTCTGGCGAGCGCCACCAAGTCCAATGCCCAGCGTTTCGCCATGACCCTGTGGGATGAGGTGTTCGATGCAGTGGCGGCGGAGTATTCTGATGTGACGACCGAGCGCGTGCTGGTGGATGCCATGGCGGCGCGCTTCGTGCTCAAGCCGGAGAGTCTCGATGTCGTCGTCGCATCCAACTTGTTTGCCGACATCCTGACCGATCTGGGCGGCGCGGTGGTCGGCGGCTTGGGCCTGGTGCCCAGCGCCAACCTCAACCCTGAACGTCGCTACCCGTCGATGTTCGAGCCGGTGCACGGGTCCGCGCCCGATATCTTCGGTCGAGGGATCGCGAACCCCACGGCGATGATCTGGAGCGGGGCGATGATGCTGGACTTCCTGGGCGAGACTGAGGCGGCAGATCTGGTCGTGGCTGCGATCAGGGCAACCACCTCAGCAGGTCGGGTCCGCACACCCGATTTGGGCGGCCAGGCGACAACGAGCGAGGTGGGCGAAGCCGTCGCCGCCCAAATCCACGCGTTAGCCGGCGAAAGTCGGAAGTGAGTCGGGCGCAAGGGGAGCGGACCGGCAATGACCGAGACTGGTAGTTGTCGTCATCGTTCGGATGGCGCAAGATGCGGGCATAAGCGGAGGCAATCATGCTGTTCATGACCGGGTTGGCATTGTTGGCATTGGGCATTGCGGTCTGGCTGGCAGGCAACCGGATGTGGTTGCTCGGCGCAGGCGCAGGTGCGCTGTTGGGCTACGCCTTGCTGCGTCTGTTCCCAGGCATCGCTGAAGGTTGGCTGGGCCTCGCCATCGTCGGTGGACTGGCGCTTCTGTTGGGCGTGCTGGCCTTCCTTGGCAGGGCATTCGCCAGTCTCGCGGCGATGATCATCGGTTTCATCGCAGGTGACGCCGTTGTGTTAGGCATCCTCGAGATACTAGGACTGGATCCGGGATTGGTGGGCTGGATTCTCGGGTTGATCGGCGGCGTCGTCGGCGCGCTTCTGTTCAGGCAATTCCTGAACTGGGCACTGATCATCTTCGCCAGCCTGATCGGATCGGTGCTGATCGTACGCCCGCTGGTCGTGTGGTTTCCGTCGCTGGCCGGAACGCTCGCCGCCGCCTTAATTGCCGGACTGACGGTCGTAGGCATCTACTATCATTTCCGCCGCGACAAGCCCAGAGGCCAGTAGTCTGTCAATGATCAAGTGATGAGTTCGTAGTGGCGGCTTTAGTCGCTGGTCCGGCACGAAAACGACTGAAGTCGTCACTACCACC
>CAYRFV010000323.1:0-4954 GCA_964423545.1 uncultured Anaerolineales bacterium
GGCGCATAGCCGTCACGGGTTCTTTTCGCAAACAGCCCGATTTGTGGTAGAATGTTCGGGTGAGAACGAAATCGCCGCCGCATCCCGGCATCATCGACGCGCTGACCAACGGCTTGACGAGCGCGGCCCGGCGTCCCTGGCTGATCCTGATCCCGCTGGTCATCGACCTGACGCTGTGGCTGGCGCCGCCGCTGTCGATCAGCGCCCTGGTGCAGCGCTTCTTGCGCGGTTGGGAAGGATTGGTGGCCACAGCCTATACGCCCGATCAACTCGACCGCATGGCCGAGATGCTTGCCACCATTCGTGAAGGTATGACCCTGCTGGGGCGCCAGATCAACCTGCTGGATGTGCTGGCGGGAAGCTGGTTCAGCCCGCCCAGCCTGATGGCCGTCGACCAGACCACGCGACTCGATTTCATCAGCCAGATGATCCTGGCGCCGGCAGGGCTGTTCGTGTCATTGCCGCGTCCGATCGCCGCACCGTGGCGATCCGCGCCGATTGAGATCAACGGCCTGTGGGCTGTCATGCTGTCGGTAGCCGCGCTCTGGCTGATTGCACAGGTCGTGGCGGTGTTCTGGCTGCACTGGGCGGAAGCAGCGAAGCCTGTCGCGGCTGCGTCCGGTGCGCCCACGGGCCGTGGGTGGCGCGCTTACCCCAGGCAACTGGTGCAATTGATCGCCTTCTGCATGACGTTGGGGATTTTGATCTTCCTCTTGCAGCTGCCGCTCGGTTTCGCGGCGGCGGTGATGGCGATGTCGGGCAGCGCGATCATGATCGGCGTCTTTGCCTTGATCAGCGGCATCACGCTGTGGATCATGCTTTGGCTGTTGCTGTCGCTCTACTTCACCGGTGAGGGGTTGATGGCGGAGCGCCAGCCCGTGTGGCGCAGCATGCTGCAAGGTGCGGCGATGATGCGCGGCCATGTGCTGGCGACGTTGGGGCTGGTGGCGTTGATCAACCTGCTGCTGGTCGGTTTTCGCGGTGTCTGGGGCATGCTCGGTCAGAGCCCGGCCGGCGCGTTGCTCGGAATCGCCGGCAACGCCTACCTGGCCACGGCAATGCTGCTGGCAGTGTTCAGCTTCTACCGGGAGCTGCGCCAGCGTTGGCACACGGTGCAGAGCGCCCAGATGGCTGCGGCCGGACGGGTCGCGGGCAAAGAGGACAGTCGGACGACACACGAAGACGACAAAGGGTAGTTCAGGAGATCGAGCTGTGGCTGAACAGGATACGCGCCCGAATCACTATACTGCAGATGACATCCAGGTGCTCGAGGGACTGGAGGCCGTGCGACGGCGTCCCGGCATGTATATTGGCGGCACCGATACCAAGGCCCTGCACCACACGGTGTATGAGGTGGTCGATAATTCCATCGATGAGGCGATGGCCGGCTTCTGCGATCGGATTGCAGTCACGCTCCACAAAGACGGCAGCGTCACCGTGCAGGACTGGGGCCGCGGCATCCCGGTGGGCATCCACAAGCAGACCGGCCGCTCGGCTCTGGAGACGGTGATGACCAAGCTGCATGCCGGCGGCAAGTTCGGCAGCGGCGCATACAAGGTTTCCGGCGGCTTGCACGGGGTCGGTGTGTCGGCAGTCAACGCCCTATCCGATTGGCTGGTGGTCGAGGTGCGCCAGGACGGGAAGATCTATTCCCAACGCTACCATCGCGGCGCACCCCAGGGCGACGTCGGCGTCGTCGGCGAGGTCAAGGACGGTACGACCGGCACCAAGACGACCTATCTGCCCGATAAGACGATCTTCGAGGACACCACTTTCCGCTTCGAGACGCTGGAGCAGCGTTTTCGCGAAATGGCCTTCCTGAATCGAGGACTGACGATCGACTTCAAGGATGAGCGGACCGACAACGGCGCGCGCTGGATGACCTTCTACTTCGAGGGAGGTGTCCGCAGCTTCGTCCGGTACCTCAACAAGAACCGTGAGGCGCTGCATGACCCGGTCTACGTCGAGAAGGAGATCGAAGGCAACCTGATCGAAGCGGCCATCCAATACAACGACGGCTTCAATGAGTCGGTCTTCGCCTTCGCCAACACGATCAACACCCCGGATGGAGGCACGCACCTCACGGGGCTTCGTGCTGCGCTTACCCGCACGGTCAACGACTGGGCGAAACGGCAGGGCCTGCTGAAGGAAGGCGATTCATCCTTCACGGGCGAGGACACGCGCGAGGGGCTGACCGCCATCATCAGCGTCAAGCTGCCTGACCCGCAGTTCGAGTCGCAGACAAAAGTCAAGCTGCTGAACGAAAAGGTGCGGACGCAGGTCGAATCCGCGGTCGGTGAAGCGCTGTTGGAGTGGCTCGAAAAGAATCCGCGCGACGGCAAGAAGATCGTCGAGAAATGCACCACCTCCAGCCGGGCGCGCGAAGCCGCGCGCAAGGCGCGCGACCTGGTGATCCGCAAGAGCGCGCTGGAAAGCCTGACCCTCCCCGGCAAGCTGGCCGACTGCTCGGAGCGTGATCCGAGCAAGTGTGAGTTGTACATCGTGGAGGGGGACTCGGCAGGGGGCTCGGCCAAACAGGGCCGCGACCGGCGCTTCCAGGCCATCCTGCCATTGCGCGGCAAGATCCTGAACGTGGAAAAAGCCCGGCTTGATAAGTCGCTGGCAAACAGAGAGATCCAGGCGTTAGTGCAGGCGCTCGGCTGTGGCATCGGCGACAACCTTGATCTGGAAAACCTGCGTTATCACCGCTGCTTGATCATGACAGATGCAGACGTCGACGGCAGCCACATCCGCACGCTGCTGCTGACGATGTTCTTCCGTTACATGCCGGGGTTGATCGAGAGTGGGCACCTGTTCATCGCCCAGCCACCCCTCTACCTGGTGAAGAAGGGGAAGGACGCCAAGTACGCCTATTCCGACGCCGAACGCGACACGATCGTCAAGGATTTCGGGGGCATGAACAACCTCCTGATCCAGCGCTACAAAGGCCTGGGCGAGATGAATCCGGAACAGCTTTGGGAAACCACCATGAACCCGGAGAACCTGGTGCTGCTCAAGGTTACCATCGATGACGCCACCGTGGCCGACCGCACGTTCGACATGCTGATGGGGAACGAAGTTGCCCCGCGCAAGCGGTTCATTCAGAGTCACGCCAAGAAAGTCAGGAATCTGGACGTGTAAGGGTCAGAAGGGCCGGAGCGACGGATGCTCCGGCCCTTCTGCCTGGCACGCTGCCGAGGACTCCCCAGGCAACCTACCCCTGATGCACCCGGCAGGTCGCCTTTCCCGGCAAAGCCCGGTTCCGGCAGGGTCGCCCCACCCTGGTCAGCGCCTGACAGCGCGCGGGAGCGCCTGACTGAGCGTCAACTTCCTGCACCGGGACACGAAGCCAGCCGCGCATCTCCTCCACCTCGGCCTCGAACCCGACGACGATCTCCCGCGGATATGGCGCCAGATGCGCATCGGTGGCGAACCCCACGAGCACCTTCCCTGCGTAGCTGATGATGCTGATCCCCAGGCCAAGCTGCGCCGGCGTGGGCACCCAGAACACGAGGCTGTTCAGCGGGACCCCGGCAAAGTGGAGCTGTGTGCGCGGCCCCGGCACGTTGGTCATCACCGCCGAGATCTTGGCGCCGAAGAAGGACATCATCGCCCTCTCAACCGTCACCGGACTCGCGCCGATGGCGTTGAGGATGCCGAACGCCACGATCGCTTCCGGCGTACCCTTGATCCGATCCATGCGGCGCTTGAGCAGGGCCAACCTGCGCATCGGGTCGGCGACGCCGACGGGCAGCGAGAGGATGATCAGGCCGAAGTAGTTGCCGAGTGCCTCGGCGGCTTCGGGCGGCCGCAGGCTGACGGGTACCATGGCGCGCAGGTTGAGGCCGTCGGTGGGCTCGCCGCGGCCTGACAGATAGCGCCGCAACCCGCCGGCGACGGCCGCCAACAGGACATCGTTCACGGTGCCGCTCATCAGGCGACCGATGGCCTTGATGTCGGCCAGGTCGATGGGGGCCGACCACGCGGCGCGTTTCGGGACGCGACACCGCCCCTTGAGCGACGTCTTCCGCTCAGGCGGGGTGAGCAACAGCTTGCCGAAGGCCTGCGTGGCCGAGACCCCGAACCTGGCGACGTCGCGCCTGCGCACGGGATCAGAGAGCGTATCCGCGCCCTCGTCGAGCAGCTTCCTGGCGCTACCGGCCGCGTGCTCGACGACCGAACAGGCCCGCACCATCGGCTCCAGGATACGCGACATGACATCGCGTTGCGGGACCTGCTCGTCGTGCAACTGCGGCCACGCCGCGTCCGGCTCGGTGTCGGCCAGCGACAGCAGCACCCTCACGAGCGCCAAGCCATCGGCGATACAGTGATGCAGGCGGACGATCATCGCGCCTCGGGCGTCAGCGCAATTCTCCACGATGTGAAGCTGCCACAGCGGTTTGGTATAGTCGAGCGGGGTGCTCATCAAGTCGCCGGCGAGCTCCTCGAGCGCCGCCTGATCGCCGGGAGACGGCAACGCGATCCGATGAACGTGAGAGCGGATATCGAAGTGCGGATCGTCTTCCCAGCGCGGCAGGCCAACGCCGAAGCGGGGCTCACGCACGCGCTGCCGGAAGCGCCGATAGGTCAGGAAACGCTGCTCAAGCGTCGCCTTGAGTCGCTCGACATCGATGGGGCCATCAAAGGTCATCACGCCCGTGATCATCGCCATGCCAGTCGGGTCTTCCATGTGCCACCAGGCGGCGTCCATGGGGGTCATCATCTGGCTGTGCAGGCGAGCAGCGGGCATGGGGCAGACTCCTTGACGGTGCGCCGGCCGATTTGCGGCAGAGCATACAATACGGGACGCCAATTGTCAACGGATGGCTGAAGGGGATGGTCGGAGGGGATGGCAAAAAACAGCTTCGCCGCCAGAAGGCAGGCGGCGAAGCGACGGCGATAGCGACGGCGATGAAGATGGCGGGTGAAAGCGGGCTTATGTCAGATAGTCGCG
>CAYRFV010000323.1:4964-5809 GCA_964423545.1 uncultured Anaerolineales bacterium
GCGGCTGGGATGGCGCAGCCGGCCCAATGCCTGCGCCTCGATCTGGCGGATGCGCTCGCGCGTCACGCCGAACTTCTTTCCTACCTCTTCGAGGGTGTAGGAGTACCCGTCCACCAGCCCGAAGCGCAGCTGCAGAATGCGCACCTCGCGCGGGGTGAGCGACTCGAAGATCTCATCGATCACCTGCCGCAGCATCGTCTGGGAGGCGGAGTCGGTCGGGCTATCGGCTTCGGCATCCTCGATGAAGTCGCCCAGGTAGCTGTCCTCCTCTTCCCCCACTGGCATCTCCAGGGACAGGGGCCGCTGTGACACCCGGATGATCTGCTCGACCTTGCGCGGCGGCACACCCAGTCGATCGGCGATCTCCTCCGTAGTGGGATCGCGGCCCAGCTCCTGAACGAGCTGGCGGCTGGTGCGCGTCAGCCGGTTGATCTGCTCGTACATATGCACCGGCACGCGGATAGTGCGCCCCTGGTCGGCGATGGCGCGCGTCACCGCCTGGCGAATCCACCAGGTGGCATAGGTGCTGAACTTGTAACCGCGACGGTAATCGAATTTCTTGACCGCGCGGATCAGACCGATGTTGCCCTCCTGGATCAGGTCCAGGAACGGAACGCCGCGGCCGACGTACTTCTTGGCGACGCTCACCACCAAGCGCGAGTTGGCTTTGATCAGGTGTTCCTGGGCGGCCTGACCATCCTTGACGGCGCTCAACAGGCGATCGCGCTCATGAGGATCGTCAACTCCCTGCGTCAGCCTCGATCGACCGTCCTTGCCGCGTTCCATGCGCATGGCGAGGGAGACTTCCTCCTCGGCGGTGAGCAGCGGCACGCGGCCGATCTCCT
>CAYRFV010000324.1:0-5747 GCA_964423545.1 uncultured Anaerolineales bacterium
ACGCGGCGGACCATGCCGGTCAGTATCCGTACCACACCAGCGGCTTTGGCGATGGGGTGACTCCGCCGCTGGTCGCCGTCTATACCGGCCGCACAGGGGCCGAGCAGGCGCAGTGTATCGCCTACAGTCTCGATGCAGGACGGTCGTGGACGAAATATGCCGGCAACCCGGTCATCAGCATCGGATCGCGCGAGTTTCGCGATCCGAAGGTTTTTTGGCACGAGCCGACGAAACGCTGGATCATGCTAACCGTCCTGGCCGATCGGCGCCGCATCCGCTTCTACGGTTCGACGGACTTGCGCCGGTGGGAGCTCCTGAGCGAGTTCGGGCCGGCCGGTGCGCGCACCGGGGTCTGGGAGTGTCCGGAGCTTCTGCTGCTGCCGGTGGCAGGCGGCGAGGAGCGCGCCGCGTGGATGCTGAAGGTCGATGTCGGATATCATCCGCAGGAGGGTGGCGGCTTCGGACAATACTTTGTGGGCGACTTCGACGGCATGCAGTTCTCCGACACCGGCCCGCCCGGACAGAGCCTGCGCATGGATGGAGGCGCGGACTTCTATGCCGCGCAAGCGTGGAATGATCTCCCGGCGCACGATGGGCGCCGCGTGTGGCTGGCATGGATGAGCCACTGGATGTACGCCAATCGGACCCCCTCTGCGCCCTGGCGCGGCGCGATGACCCTGCCGCGAACGTTGGCGCTTCGACGCTTCCCGGACGGGCTGCGCCTCACTCAAAGGCCCGTAGCCGAAGTGATGAGCCTGCGCCGGAGCCACTTCGGCCGCGCCGGACTGGCTGTGGCCGATGCCGACCGGCAGCTACAAGCTGGCGGTGTGACCGGCGACGCCCTGGAGATCATCGCGGACTTCCGTCTTGCAGGCGCGACGGAAGTCGGGCTGCGCGTGCGCGTGGGGCGCGACGAAGCGACTACGGTCGGGTGCGATGCATCCACGCAGCAGATGTACGTTGACCGGACGCGTTCCGGCGACTCCGGCTTCTCGGCCGGTTTCGCCGATCGCCACGCGGTGGCCCTGCCCGTCGCAAGCGACCGGGTGCGACTGCATCTGTTTGTCGATCGCTGCTCGATCGAGGCGTTCGGGGGCGACGGCCGCGCGGTGATCACTGACCTGATCTTTCCCTCGCCTGCCAGCACCGGGGTCGAGTTATTCGCTGCCGGTGGCCGCGCGATCGTGGAACGGATCGATCTCTGGACCCTGCAACGCTAGGAGGCGCGCGTGACCTCTCGTGATCTGGTGAAGAAGACGCTTGAATTTCGCTCGCCGGAGCGCGCGCCGCGGCAGCTGTGGACGCTGCCGTGGGCCAAGAACAACCATGCTGAGAAGCTGGCCGAAATCCAACGCCGCTTCCCGGATGATATCATCGGCGCACCGAGTTGCCTGCGTCGCCAGCCGCTCAAGCAGGGTGACCCGTACCTGGTCGGCACGCATGTGGATGAGTGGGGCTGCGTCTTCGAGAACATTCAGGCCGGCGTCCACGGCGAGGTCAAGGAAGCCGCCATCGCGGACTGGTCGCAGGTGGACAGAATCCGCTTCCCCGACGAGCTGCTCTCAGTGGATGTAGACCAGGTCAACGCCTTCTGCCGGCAGACCGATCAGTTCGTGATCGCGGGCGCGTGCCCCCGGCCGTTCGAGCGTCTGCAGTTCTATCGCACCTCGGTGAACTTCTATCTCGACCTGGGCGAAGCACGCCGCGAGATGTTCGAGTTCCTCGGGCGACTGCACCAGTTCTTCATCAAGCAGCTGGAGCTGTGGGCGGAGACCGAGGTGGACGCACTGACCTTCATGGATGACTGGGGCGCGCAACGTGCGCTGCTGGTCTCGCCGACCATGTGGCGCAGAGTGTTCAAGCCGATGTACAAGGACTACATTGACATCGCTCATCGTCACGGCAAGACGATCTTCATGCACTCCGACGGCTACATTACGCCGATCATCGGTGACCTGGTGGAGTTGGGGCTGGACGCGCTGAATTGCCAGCTTTTTACGATGGATATCGAAGCGCTGGGCCGCCAATTCGCCGGCAAGCTCACGTTTTGGGGCGAGATTGACCGCCAGCACCTGCTGCCATCGGGCACACCGGCCGATATCGACCAGGCGGTGCGCCGCGTTAGGAATGCGCTGTGGCGCGAAGGCGGCTGCATCGCCCAGTGCGAATTCGGGCCGGGCGGCCGCCCGGAGAATGTGTACCAGGTGTTCCAGACGTGGGACGAGATCACTCGCAGGTAGACTCGGCGACAAGCCCGGCTAACAGATACGCAGCGAGACCAACCCGGTCTCCGGATCCTTATTCTTTGAGGTAGACGCCACCATGACGGAATTTCCACGCACCATCGTCGGCGGGGTGAGCCTGCCACGCCTGATCATCGGCACCAACTGGTTTCTGGGCTACTCCCACACCAGCCTGGCGAAGGACCGCTTCATCAAGGAGCTCCAGGATCGCCAGCGCATCGCCAACGTCATCGCCGCGTTCCTGCAGTACGGCCTCGATGCCGTGATGGGGCCGCCCTCGCAGCACCTGGAAAACGCTATCCAGGATGCTGAGGCGAAGATGGGGCGGCCGGTCACTCGGATCATCACCCCCAGCTTCAACATCGTGCCCGGCGGGCCCAAAGAGCGCGAGCCGGAGGTTGCCCTGGACCAGTGTGTCCAGCTCAACGCCACGTTCTGTCTGCCCCACCAGTGCGTCACCGATGCGCTGCTCGACCGCATGCACGGCGAGATTCGCGACATCGGGAAGTACAGCGCGATGATTCGCGAACGCGGCATGATCCCCGGACTCTCGACCCACATGCCCGAATCGGTCGTCTACGCGGACAAGACCAATGCCGATGTCGAAACCTACATTCAGATCTACAACGCCGCGGGGTTCCTGATGCAGGTCGAAGCGGACTGGGTCATGCGCGTCATCCAAAAGGCCAGGAAGCCCGTGATGACCATCAAGCCGTTGGCCGCCGGCCGGCTGCTGCCGGTGGTCGGCCTGGCGTTCGTGTGGAGCACGATCCGAGATCAGGACATGGTGACCATCGGCTGCACGACCCCTGACGAAGCCTGCGAAGCGATCGACATCTCGCTCGATCTGCTCAACCGGCGCATCCCGGACAACGAACTGCAGAAGACACGAAGCAAGAACACCCTGGAGTAAGGAGCCAGCACATGGTCGCAAAGATTCCTGTCGGCATCATCGGTTGCGGCAACATCAGCCCGGCGTACATCAAGGGCTGCCGGATGTTCGAGATCCTGGATCTGGTCGCGGTGTCCGATATTGACATGAGCCGCGCCCGGAATCGGGCGGCTGAGTTCGATGTGCCGGTCGCCTGCACCGTCGAGGAGTTGCTGGCAAATCCCGACATCAAGATCGTGGTGAACCTGACCACGCCGAAGGCGCACACTTCGGTCAACCTCGCCGCGATCGCGGCCGGCAAGAACGTCCACTGCGAGAAGCCACTGGCCGTCGACCGCACCGACGGCGCCCGGGTGATCGCCGCGGCCAAAGCGAAAGGGGTCCTGGTCGGCTGCGCGCCCGAGACCTTCTTCGGCGCAGGCCTCCAGACCAGGCGCACGCTGATCGACGACGGCTGGATCGGCCACCCGGTCGCCGCGACGGCCTTCATGACCTGCCACGGCCACGAGGGCTGGCATCCCGATCCGGAGTTCTACTACGAAGTCGGCGGCGGCCCCATGCTGGACATGGGGCCATACTACCTGACCGCGCTCGTCAACCTGATGGGGCCGATCCGGCGCGTCACCGGATCGGCGCGGATCACCTTCCCGGAGCGCGTGATCGGCAGCCAGCCGAAGCGCGGCAAGCGCATCACGGTCGAGGCTGCGACGCATGTCGCCGGGGTCATGGACTTCGCATCGGGCGCGGTGGGCACAATCATCACGACCTTCGACGTCTGGTTCGCCAATCTGCCGCGCATCGAGATCTACGGCAGCGAAGGCTCGCTGGTGGCGCCTGATCCGAACACCTTCGGCGGCGTGGTGAAGGTGCGCCGGGCCGGCGCCCAGGAGTGGAGCGACATCCCGCTGATGTTCCCCTATGTGGAGAACAGCCGCGGCGTCGGCGTGGCCGACATGGCCTATGCGCTGACCACCGGACGGCCGCATCGCGCCAGCGGCGCCCTGGCCTATCACGTGCTCGATGTGATGCAGGCCTTCGACGATGCCTCGAAAACCGGGCAACACATCACCCTCGACAGCGGCGCGCCGCAGCCGGCGGCGCTGCCCTTGGGGCTGCGGCACGGCACGTTGGACGAATAACTCGCGAAGCGTCGCGCGTGGAGGTGAAGGGCTCGCGCGCCGGCAGGGCGCGCTGCCACGTTTCACGCTCCGCACACAAGATCACACTCCGAAAGGCACACCATGAAAAAGGCACTCATCGTCTGGGGCGGCTGGAGCGGCCACGAGCCAAAGCAGTGCACCGATCTGTTCGCGCCCGTTCTCCAAGGGAAGGGTTTCGATGTCGAGGTCTCCGACACCCTGGATGTGTATCTCGACAAGGAAAAGATGGCATCGTTGAGCCTGATTGTGCCGGTCTGGACCATGGGCACGATCACGCGCGAGCAGCAGAACGGACTGCTGGACGCCATCCGAGGCGGCGTCGGCGTAGCGGGCTGGCACGGCGGCATGGGCGATTCGTTCCGCAACAACACCGAGTATCAGTTCATGGTCGGCGGGCAATGGGTTTCGCACCCCGACGGCATCACCGACTACGAGGTCAACATCATAGCTCACACAGACCCGATCACCGCGGGCATCCCTGACTTCAAGATGCATTCCGAGCAGTACTACATGCACGTCGACCCATCCAACGAAGTGCTCGCGACGACGACCTTTGACTCGCCGAAGTACCCATGGGTGAAGGGGACAGTCATGCCGGTGGTCTGGAAGCGCGTGTGGGGCCAGGGCCGCGTCTTCTATTCGTCGCTCGGCCATGTTGCGAGGGACTTCGAGACGCCGGAAGCGCTGGAGATCCAGGTTCGAGGCTCCTTGTGGGCTGCCCGCTAAGGGACGGCAGACGAGGAACCGCTCGCGAAAGGCTCACACCGGCGCGTGCACGCGCGCCGGTGTGAGCCGCGCCACCCCTTCACGGGCAGGAGGTGATCTGTGACCCCAACCCTGGACGCCATCCATCAGGCTGTGCAAGCAAAGATCGATACGCTGCGTGCGCCGCTGACGATCCGCCAGTGGCAGTTCAAGATCGGCGCCTCGGCACGCGCCGTCAGCCCCAGGTACGACGATCGCCGCTGGCAAACCGTCTCTTTGATGCATTCCTGGTCCTCCCTCGACGGGGAGGCGTGGTTCCGCGCCAGCCTTGCGCTTCCTGACCGGATCGCGGGCATCCCGCTCGCCGGCTCCCGGCTGGAGCTGGATCTCTTCCTGCCGATCGGTGCGGGCGTCTACGTCAACGGGAAGGAGCGCTATCGCGAGCCCTCATGGGCCGATACGCGCGCGGTGCCGCTGCTTCTGGAAGAGTGCCTCGATCCCGGTGCGCCGCTGGCGCTGGTCGTGCGCTGCAATGCAGGCGATGGCTTCGGCCTGTTTCTCTTCGCCAATTGCCGCGCCAGCGCCGTCGAGCAGGTGGTGTTCAACCTGGACACCGTGCGCGGCCAGATGACGTTCGCACGCTTCCTCGCTGACAAGGCGGGGAAACTGGCTGTCTGGCAGCAGGCCGCCGCCGCGCTGAACCTGGACGCGCTCGCCGCGTACGACTGGGCGGCGTGGCCGGCCGGG
>CAYRFV010000325.1:0-5702 GCA_964423545.1 uncultured Anaerolineales bacterium
CAGCCGACCTGGAAGCCCTGAACGGCAGGCGCAAGCTGCTGTGCGATCAGGTCGAGGCCGCCGCCGAGGCGCAACTTCAGCGCGATCCGACCCTCCAGGCGAGCGCCGCGCTCGTGCTGGCGGGTCCGGGATGGGAGCCGGGCGTGGTCGGCATCGTCGCAAGTCGCCTGGCCGAGCGCCACGGCCGGCCGGTGGTGCTCCTTGCGCTGCCGGCGCCCGGCTCGGCCGAGGTCGCCCGCGGCTCGGCGCGCTCGGTGGCAGGCATCAACATCACCGCAGCGATCGCATCTCAAGCCGCGCTGTTGCAGAGCTACGGGGGGCACCCGATGGCCGCCGGACTCAGCCTGGCCCCCGATCGCGTGCCCGAGTTCCGCCGCGGTCTGGTGCGTGCGGTCGAGGGGCTGGCGCGCCAGGCCGAGGGTGCGGCCGGTTTGTTGATTGATGGCGAGTTGTCTCTGAGTGACCTGTCGCTCGATCTGGCAGCAGAGATCGAGCAATTGGCGCCTTTCGGCCCGGGGAATCCGGCGCCGGTGTGGGTCAGCCGCGGCCTGGCGGTGCGCGGCGGCCGCGCCCTGGGCCGCGACGGTGCTCATCGGTTGGTCATTGTGGAAGATGCATGGGGCGCGGCGCAGGAGGTCATCTGGTGGGACGGCGCCGGAGAGCCGCTGCCCGAAGGGTCGTTCGACCTGGCCTACACCGTGCGCAGCAGCGACTACCGCGGGGTGCGCGGCATCCAGGTGACGTGGGTCGACGCCCGGCCGACCGTGGAGACCGCCGTCGAGGTCAGGCTCGAGATCGAGGTGGTGGACTATCGCGGGGTGGCCCAGCCCGCTGGTCTCCTGGAGGGTCTGCGCGCGCAGGAGGATGTCGCCATCTGGGCGGAGGGCGCGGCTCTCACGGATCAGGGAGCCGGGAGCCTGCTTCAGCATGGTTCGCCCGTGCGGCTCCCGGCTGATGTCCGGTCCCGGTATGATCTGGCTCCCGCCTCTCGTCTGGCTATCTGGACTGCCCCGCCCGGCCCGCAGGAGCTGGCGGCGGTTCTGAGACGGGTGCGACCCGAGAAGGTGTATCTCTTTGGCGTGGAGCCGGGGTACAGCGCGCCGGAGGCGTTTCTGCGCCGGCTGGCGGGATTGGTCAAACATGCGCTGAGCGGCCGGCCGGGCGGCGCCCATCTCGCGGCGTTGGCCGCAGCGACCGCTGCGCGTGAGGCAACCGTGCGCGCGGGGCTGGCGTGGCTGGCTGCGCGCGGCCTCGTCAGCGCGGCCCCGTCAGACGACGGGTTTGTTCGCCTGACAGCCGGAGATGGCGTCGTCCATCCCGATCTTGCCCAGGCGGCGCAGCGTCTCGAAGCGCTGCTTGCTGAAACCGCCGCATACCGTGCATACTTCGGCGCTGCAGACGCGCTACGGCTGATCGCAGGCGCAGCGCGGGCGAGCGATCCTTGACATCATCCGGGAGGTTTCCCATGCGTTTCGGCATCATGGCGATGCAGGTCGGCGCACTGATTCCAGGCGGCGCTCGGCCCGAGGAAGTGCTGGCGCACGTCGTCGGATTCGATCATGCTGGCCTGGTCCGGCAGCTGCACGGCGCCGGCTTCAACCCGATCGAGCTCGGGGGCGACCTGTCGCTCTTCATCCCGCACGCCTTTGCACCGGAAACGGTGGCGGATCTGGCAGCTTTGAAGGAAGAAACGGGCGTCGCCTACACGGTGCATCTGCCGCTCTGGTCGGTCGAGCCGTCCACACCCCTGGCGCCGGTGCGCCTGGGATCCGTCCGGGCGCTGATCGACACCGTGCGCGCCGCGCAGCCGTTGAGCCCGGAGGTCTACGTCATGCACGCCACGGGCGCGCTGGCGGCCGAGTTCTACCAGATGCGCCTGCCGACGGCAGCAAAGAGCGTGCTATTGCGTCACTTCCAGGACGGCGCCCGTGCCAGCATCCGGCAGCTTCTGGCTGAGACGGGCATTCCAAGCCGCCGGCTGGCGGTTGAGACGATCGAGTTCCCGCTCGACCTGACGATGGAGCTGGCCGAGGAACTTGACCTGGCGATCTGCCTTGACACCGGCCACGTCCTGTCCGGCTTTCCGGGCCGCTCCGATCTGGATGCTGTGCTCGAACGCCTGCTGCCGCGGCTGGCTGAGATCCATCTGCACGATTCGCCGCAGTGGTCTCCGGGCGCGCCGATCGTCTACGGCAAAGATCATCAGGCGCTCGGCCAGGGTGACCTGGACGTGGCGCGGCTTCTCAGGCGGCTGGCTGAAGCATGCTGGGATGGGCCGATCATCTTCGAGCTCACCGTGCCGGAGGCGTTGGCATCCCTTGCCGTGGCCCGAGCGTTCGTACGCCAGTAGTCTGTCAATGATCCAGTGATGAGTTCGTAGTAGCGGCTTGAGTCGCTGGTCCGGCACGAAAACGACTGAAGTCGTCACTACCACCCTGTCAAATCACGGCTGACAGACCACCAGAGGCGGCAGCCGGGCGGAACCGAAGGGAACAGGGCACGTTTGTTGCGCGCGATATGCCTCGGTCGTGACCAACGCCGGCGCCGGTTTTGACAGTTGGCCGTATGTATGATAGACGATGCGCGTGAGTGCAGCGCAAGGAACTGCTTGATCTCACATCGCCTGGCGCCGAACGGCACGATCTTCTGCGAGGACCTTAGCACAGATGCTGATCACTGAACTGGAGCAAGCCCTCAACAGCTTCGACCGGTCGACGCGCATGGCGGCGTTGGCCGAGCTGGCAGCCCTGGCCGACCGCGGTGAGGCGCCGTGTGCGCCCGAGCAGCCGATGGTCAACATGCACTGCCACACCTTCTTCTCCTTCAATGCCTACGGCTACTCACCTGCCGGGCTGGCCTGGCTGGCGAGACAGCGCGGCTTCGCTGCCGCCGGCATCGTCGACTTCGATGTGCTGGACGCAGTGGAGGAGTTTCTGGACGCATGCGAGATCGTGAGCGTGCGCGGCAGCGCCGGCATCGAGACGCGGGTGTTCATCCCGGAGTTCGCCACCCGCGAGATCAACTCGCCGGGCGAGCCGGGGGTGTACTATCACATGGGAATCGGCTTCGCATCCGGCCGGGCCCAGGGGGCGGCTGCCGCCACGCTGGCGGCCATGCGCGCGCGCGCCGAACGCCGCAATCGCGATATGCTGGCCCGACTCAACGCGCACCTGGCGCCGCTCGTCGTGGATTACGAAGCGGATGTGCTGCCGCTGACCCCGGCAGGCAACGCCACCGAGCGGCACATGTTGGTCGCAATCATCCGCAAGGCCTCCGAGCTGATGAATGATGGCCCTGAGGCTGCGCCGTCGCCCGCGCTGCTCGCGTTCTGGGCCGAAAGGCTGGGCGCGACGCCGGAGCAGGTGCGCGCGAGCATCGGCGACTACGCCAGGTTCTCCAACCTGGTGCGCGGCAAGTTGATGAAGAAGGGCGGCATCGGCTATGTCGTTCCCACGCCGGCCTCCTTTCCCACAGTCGAGGAGTTCCACAGTTTCATCCAGGCGTGCGGCGCGCTGCCCACCGCCACATGGCTGGACGGCACCTCGGCCGGCGAGGAGGCCATCGATGAGCTGATGGGGTTGATGATCGAAAAGGGTGCGGTGGCGCTGAATATCATCCCGGACCGCAACTGGAACATCGCTGATCCGGCGACGCGGGCGCTCAAGGTGCGCAAGCTCTATGAGGTCGTGGATCTTGCGGCCAGGCTGGACCTGCCGATCAACGTCGGCACCGAGATGAATGCACCGGGCAACAAGCTGGTGGATGACTTCGAGGCGCCGGAAATGGCGCCGGTGCGCCAGGCGTTCCTGGACGGCGCACGCTTCATCTTCGGTCACACGGTCATGCAGCGGGCGCTTGGGCTGGGTTATCAGAGTGACTGGGCGAGGCGCCATCTGCCGGCGCGACGCGACCGAAACGCTTTCTACCAGGCGGTCGGCACTCGAGTCTCACCGGGCAAGGCGGGGATGGCCAGGCTGCGCGGGATCGATGCGAGACAGTCGCCTGCGGGGATCCTGGCCTCGCTTTGATTGTGGCCTTGGTGGTCGAGCAGGCAGGCGTACGGGCTGCTGGCGCGGTGGATGACATGACCGAATATCACTTCCATCACCCCGAGAAGATGTTCACCGACCGGGCGGAGCTGCTCGAGATCATCGCCGGCCAGCGCTTGATGACCCTGGCGATGGTGGACAACGGGCGACCGTACCTGGTTACCATGAACTATGGTTTCGACGCCGGACGCACCTGTTTCTACTTCCACGGCGCGACCGGGGGCAGAAAGCTCTCGATCCTGGCCGCGCATCCGGATGTGTGGGGACAGGTGGTCGAAGATCGCGGCTATGTGACAGGCAAGTGCGACCACGCTTACCGTTCGGTGCATTTTGCCGGCCGCGTTGTCTTCCTCGAAAACGAAGATGAGAAACGCGCAGCGCTGACGCTCATGATCCGCCAGATGGAGCCTGACCCGGAGCCGTTGGTCCAGCGACTGCTGGGACGCGGCAGGCTGACCAAGACGATCGTCGGCCGGGTGGAAGTGCTCGAGATGACAGGGAAGCGCAACGCACTGGAGCTCCTGGAGCAAGCCGACTGAGCGGCCCGAGCCGGCCGCTCATCATGCCCACGATGAGAAGCGCGCCTTTGGGTATGCCCAAGAGGCGGGCGAAGACCATGAACGCCCCGGATCTTCTGCCGCAGGAGGGGGAATGAACTCCAAACAGCGTGTGCTTATCGCGCTCAAACGCACCGGCCTGCCCGATCGCGTGCCGCTTCAGTTCGATCTGCACCGCGGGCTCCTTGACCAGTTCGGGGCGAAGTACGGCATCTCGGTCACGTATTCCCCGTCGTACTACGAAGATGTCATGTACCGCATCTCGGCGAACGACCTGCGCACCGCGATGGGCAGCGATTGCGTGGTGGTCGGCGGCGGGCTGCCCGCGGGCTACAGCCATCGAGTCACTGATGACGGCTGCATTGTCAACGAGTTCGGCATGACCATGCGCCAGGGTCTGCTCTACATGGACGTGGTCGGCTGTCCGCTGGCGAACGCCAGTTCCGTCGATGAGGTTGCCCGCTTCCCGTTTCCTGATCCCCATGCGGCCGGACGTATGGATCATGCCGCACGCGATATCGCTCGCTTCGGCTCGGAGTACTTCGTGATCGGCGACATGGAGCTGACCATGTTCGAGATGGCGTGGCATATGGTCGGGCTGGAGAAGTTCATGGTCGACCTGGTCAGCCGCGAGCCTTATGTGGAGGCGCTGCTCGACAAATGCAAGGAGTTCAGCATCGGCATCGGCAAGCAGTTGGTGGCGCTCGGTGTGGATGCGGTGTGGGCGGGCGACGACTTCGGCGCCCAGAACGGCATGATGATCTCACCCCGCCTGTGGCGCAGCGTCTTCAAGCCGCGCTTTCGCGAGGTCTTCGCTGAGATGAAGGCCGCCAACCCGAATGTGCTGATCGGCTACCACTGCGATGGCGCGATCGCGCCCATCCTCGATGATCTGATCGAGATCGGGCTGGAGGTGTTCAATCCGGTGCAGCCGAACGTGCCCGGCCACGAGGCAGAGGCGCTCAAGGCTCGCTTTGGGGATCGTCTCTCCTTCTGGGGCGCTATCGATCAGCAACAGCTGCTTCCGTTCGGAACTCCGGCCGAGATCGAGGCTGAGGTGAAAGCCAAGATCGAGGCGCTCGGTAAAGGCGGCGGC
>CAYRFV010000326.1:0-5689 GCA_964423545.1 uncultured Anaerolineales bacterium
CTCGCGCTCGGCTGTGCCCTGCACCTCGACGAAGCGGCCTTCCCGGTTCATTACGATGTTCATGTCCATCTCGGCGCGGACGTCCTCTTCGTAACACAGATCGAGCAACGGCTCACCGCCGACCACGCCGACGCTGACCGCGGCCACCGGCGCCCGCAGCGCCTCGGGCGGGACCGTCCCGGCCTCAATCAGCTTGCGTGTGGCCAACGCCAGCGCCACATATCCGCCCGTCACCGAGGCCGTGCGCGTACCACCGTCCGCCTGGAGCACATCGCAATCCACAATGATCTGGCGTCTGCCCAGCAGTTCCAGGTTGACCGCCGTGCGCAGGCTCCGGCCGATCAACCGGCGAATCTCCTGCGTGCGCGCCTGCAACGTAGTCTCGCGCTGCGTGCGGGTCTGCGTGCTGCGCGGCAGCATGGCGTACTCTCCCGTCACCCAGCCGCGCTCCTCCCGGGCCCGCATCATCCAGGGTGGCAGCTGCTCCTCCACGGTCGCGTTGCACAGCACTGCCGTGTCGCCTTGCGTCACCAGGACCGAGCCTTCGGCCCACCGCGTGTAGCCGATTTCCAGCTTCACCGGCCGCAATTGATCCGTCCGACGTCCATCGTTGCGCATGGGTGAATCCTTTCGGGATCGACGGAGGACGGAAGCCCACCTGAACCACCCGTCCACCGTTGTCTGTCTCCCGTCCGTCGTCAGACCAGCCGCAGCGTCATCGCGACCACCGACAGCGGCGGCAGTTCGAAGCTGGCGCTGCCGCCGGCAATCCGCACGTCCGCGAACGGCTGCGTGGCCACGAGTTCCGGCTCCTCGTAGCTATTGGCGGCCTGCGGGTGCGGCCCGGTCAGCAGCTCAGCGCTGGCGAGGCCGGCGATGCTGCAGTCTGCCAGGCTCACCTGCACCGGAGCGACGCTCTCCGATGAGCGGTTGCTGGCGAAGAGATGCAGCGCATCCGCACCCAGGATCGCGCTGGCATCGATGAACGTCACCCGGCCGTTGGTCTTGCCATCGTACTCCGGCCCCTGGACCCGCGCGCGCAGCGCGACGCCGTCGCGGCGTTTGGCAACCATCTCGAACGGATAAAAGATCGATTGGATCAGCAGCTCGTCCCCGCGCGTCAAGATCGGCGCGATGACGTTGGCGATCTGGGCGATGTTAGCGATTTTCAGCACATCGGCGTGGCGGATGAAGCTGTTGAGGAAGCCGGCGGCGATCAGCGCATCCTCCAGGTTGTACACCTCTTCGATCAGGTGAGGCGCCACCTTGCCCGCGCCGTCCATCTGCCGGTTCTTGTACCAGACGTTCCACTCGTCGAAGCAGAGATAGAGCCGCTTCTTGCTGCGCCGCCTGGCCTGCACGAAGCGACAGGCAGCGTCCATCTCTTCGATCTGCCGGTCGATGGAGTTCGTGACCGCCAGGTAATCGGGCGTGTCGCTGTCGCGGTTGCCCACGTAGCGGTGCAGACTGATATAGTCCGCGTAATCTCCGATGTACTCCAGCACCTGCCGATCCCAATCCATATAGGTGGGCAGATTGATGCTGCACGACCCGCAGACGACCGTCTCAATCGTCTTGTCCACATCCTTCATCATCTTGGCGGCCTGTTGCGCCCGGATCGCGTACTGTTCGGCGGGGACATGCCCGAGCTGCCACGGACCGTCCATCTCGTTGCCCAGGCACCACAGCTTGACCCCGTACGGCGCCGGGCTGCCGTTGGCCATGCGCAGGTCGGCGTATTTCGAGCCGGACGGGCAGTTGCAATACTCGACCCAATCGCGCGCCTCTTCGGGCGTGCCGGTGCCCAGGTTGACGGTGATCATCGGAGTCCAGCCCATCAGCCGGGAAAGCTGGAGGAACTCATCGGTGCCGAACTGGTTCGGCTCCAGGCTCTGCCACGCCAGCTCGCGCACGGTCGGCCGCGCGCTGCGCGGCCCTACGCCGTCGAGCCAGTGGTAACCCGACGCGAAATTGCCGCCGGGATAGCGCATGGCCGTCATGCGCAGCCGGCCGAGCGCCTGCATCACATCCTTACGAAAGCCGTGCGCGTCGGCGTGCCTCGACTTCGGATCGTACACCCCCTCATAGACCGCGCGGCCCATATGCTCCAGGAAACCGCCGAAGATGCGCGGATCCACCGCGCCGATCTGAAAGCCCGTATGCAGACTGATGTTCGTGGGTTGCATGGGAGATGCGCTCCTTTGCGATGAAGTCCCAGGTCAGGATGAATGTCTCAGCTCGATTGTAGCATCGGGGGAGGTTAGCGCCAAGCACGACCGTCGCGATGGTGCAGGAGGAGCCCAACACAGATGACGACCCGTGACAGCATGCGCTTCTGCGCGGTCTTGCTGCGGTGTGGGATCGGCGCACCCGACACTCCCAGCACCTGCGTGTGGTCGATTGGCGAATCGGGGCAAATGCGCTACAATACCCACACAGGCCGCAAGTGGGCAGCGCCCGCGAGCGCCGCGCAATCTACAGCTGTCAATCGATCGAATGCACCACCGCATCGTCATCAAACTCGGCACCAGCGTGCTCACCGGCGGCACGCGCAAGCTCGATCGGGCGCGCATGGTGGAGCTGGTGCGCCAATGCGCGCTGCTCCACCACCGCGAGGTGGACGTGATCGTCGTCACGTCAGGCGCCATCGCGGCCGGCCGCGAGCGCCTGGGCTATCCCGAGCTGCCGCCCACCGTGGCCAACAAGCAGATGCTCGCCGCCGTCGGACAGAGCCGCCTGATGCTGACGTGGGAGAGTCTATTCGAGATCTACGGCATCCACGTCGGGCAGATGCTGCTGACGCGCGAGGATTTCCGCAGCCGGCCGCGCTACCTCAACGCGCGTGACATGCTCAACGCGTTGTTGGAGCACCGCATCGTGCCTGTGATCAACGAGAACGATGCGGTGGCCACGGCGGAGATCAAGGTAGGTGACAACGACAACCTGTCGGCGCTGGTGGCGCTGCTGGCCGAGGCTGACCTGCTGCTGCTGCTCACCGATCAGCCCGGTCTCTTCACTGCCGATCCGCGCACCCACCCCGATGCCGAGCTCATCCCGGAGGTGCGCACGATCGACGAGAGCCTGTATCGGCTCGCCGGCGGCAGCGTAACGGGGTTGGGCGTGGGCGGCATGACCACCAAGCTCCAGGCTGCCGACGTGGCCCGCCGCGCCGGCGTCGATGTGATCATTGCTTCCGGCGACGCCGAGAACGTAGTTCTCCGCTCCGCCTCCGGAGAAGCCGTCGGAACCCGATTTCCCGCACAGGAAGCCCCGCTGGAAAAGCGCAAACGCTGGATTTTCGGAGGCGCCAGCGCGCGCGGCCGGCTGCTGGTCGATGCGGGGGCCGCCCGGGCGCTCACCGAGAGCGGCGGCAGCCTGCTTCCGGCCGGCATCGTCGCCGTCGAAGGCCGATTCGAGCGCGGGAACACCGTCGCTATCGTCGGCCCTGACGGCGCGCAGCTTGCCCGCGGCATCGCCCGCTACGATAGCGCCGACCTGATCCGCATCGCTGGCTGCCGCTCGGATCAGATCGAGACGCGGCTGGGATACCAGTATGGACCGGTGGCAGTGCACCGGAACGATATGATATTACTCTAACCACCGGCGCACGACGGCGAACGACCAGCGAATCCCGCCGCCAGTGATCGGTGCTCAGAGCGCACAACTGACCGGAGGCCTGACGCATGACCGATCTCACTCTGATGGGCCAGGCGGCCCGCAAAGCCGGCCGCCAACTGGCAACGCTGAAGACGGACAGGAAAAACGCCGCGCTGCTCGCCATCGCGAGCGAGATCGAGGCCCAGGCGCCCAGGATCCTGGCGCAGAATGCGCTCGACATCGCGGATGGCCGCGCGAAGGGGCTGAGCGCGGCGCTGCTCGACCGGCTGCTGCTGAACGAGAAGCGAGTCGCCGCGCTCGCCGCTGACACACGTCGCGTCGTCGATCTGCCCGATCCGGTCGGTGCGGAAATCGAAGCGCGCGTACTGCCCAACGGGATGCGCCTCGCCAAGCGCCGCATTCCCATCGGCGTGATCGGCGTGATCTACGAAGCGCGGCCGAATGTCACCATCGACGTTGCGACTCTCTGCCTGAAGACCGGCAACGCGACGATCCTGCGCGGCGGTTCCGAGACGCTGCGCAGCAACCTGGCGCTGGTCGAGACGATCCAGGCCGCGCTCGGCCGCGTGGGACTGCCGCGGGCTGCGGTGCAATATATCGCCGATCCCGACCGGACGCTGGTGACGGAGCTGCTTCGACTCGACAGATACGTGGATATGATCATCCCGCGCGGGGGCAACAGCCTGCATCGGCTGTGCCGCGAGCAGTCCACCATCCCGGTCATCACCGGCGGCATCGGCATCTGCCACGTCTTCGTCGACGAGAGCGCCGACCTGGCGCGGGCGGTCGATATCGTGGAGAACGCCAAAGTGCAGCGCCCCAGCGTGTGCAACGCGCTCGACACCCTCCTGGTGCACCGTGCAGTCGCGGAGGGATTCCTGCCGGCGATAGCCGCCCGCCTGGCGCAAAGCAAAGTCGAGCTGCGCGCTACGCCCGAGGCGCTCGCCATCCTGCGCGACAACGCCGGCGGCGCGACCGTCATCCCGGCCGGCCCCGACGACTTCGACACCGAATGGCTGGCGCTGATCCTCGGCGTCAAGCTCGTGGACGGCCTGGACGAGGCCATCGCCCACATCCAGGAGCACAGCACCGAGCACTCCGACAGCATCCTGACCAACAACTGGGCCAATGCCACCCGCTTCGTGGACGAGATCAACTCGTCAGCGGTGTTCGTCAACGCCAGCACCCGCTTCAACGACGGCGGGCAGTTCGGCCTGGGCGCTGAGGTCGCGATCAGCACGCAGAAGCTTCACGCGCGCGGGCCGATGGGACTGGAAGAGCTGACGACGTACAAGTGGGTCGCGTTCGGAGAGGGGCACATCAGGCCGTAGGTGATACGGGATAATCGGAAGTCTCCATTGACTTCCGATAGCGGCTGTGGTCACCTCGTGCTTACTGCCCAGGAAGAACAAGGCGTTCTCGGCCTTCTCGCACGTATGCCACGATCTCTTCGGTCGTCACGTCGAGGGCCACACCCGCGACATCCAGAGGCGATTCGGCGGTTGTCGCGGGTATGATTACGAAGACGCTGCCATCCTTGCGGCGAATCCGAACCTCCACGCCCTTGGCAGCTTGCTCGAGGAGCGCCGCGAGCCTCTGCCGAGCCTCAGAATAAGTGTAGACTGTCATGGATTCACCTCGATGACCCGCACTTTGGAGCGCTTCGCAGAGGTCACCAAGCCGGCGTCCAAGCTGATCAAGGGAGCAGCATATTTCTGAGCGCACCGGATCAGGTAAGCATCATCGGCATCGATTCCAAGAACGTCGGCGATCTCGAGACTCTCATCCAACTCGACATCCAGAAAACGGATCGGAATCTGTCGATAGATATCCAGTGCCTGAGCGATCATATCTGGCGACGTTCGCTTGCGCCTCAACATCCGTGCATCTCGACGTGATTATGCTGTAGCTTCCTGCGGCAAGCAAGTCATTTGGATGCGAATCGGAGGTCCTGATGTCCCGCATCATCCGCGCCCCGCGCGGCACGACCCTCACCTGCAAGAACTGGCTCATCGAAGCCGCCTTCCGCATGATCCAGAACAACCTGGATCCCGAAGTCGCGTTCGACCCG
>CAYRFV010000327.1:0-5658 GCA_964423545.1 uncultured Anaerolineales bacterium
GCCGCCTACTATCTGATTGGCTACTGCCACCTGCGCCACGACGAACGCGTCTTCCGCCTCGACCGCATCCTCGCCTGCTACATCGCCCCGTCCGAGACGCCGTCCGACCCCTGACCCACCGTCAGCCGGTACCGTCCCTGGCCGAACACCGTCCCCTTGCCCACATGCACCCACTGGCCCAGGCGCAGCAGCGGCGCGAACTCGCCCAGGCCCTCGCCCACATAGCTCACCTTGCCGACGATGCCGCCGAAATCCATACTCTGTTGCTGCCGCGTCGAATAGCGCTCCCAATCCACCCAGTGCATCTCTGCGCCGGCCATCTCCACCGCCTGCGCCCGCTCGATCCAGCCCCGGTAGTCGATCTCCCACCGCAGCCCGGCGTGGAAATAGCTGAGCGACGACAGCCGTCGCAACAAAGTCCGCACCACCACATGGAAGGGCGGGGCCGCGGCCACGATGTGGCCGTCGAATTTGAGGCGGGTGGGGGTGAGGAAATCCAGGCTGAGGCTGCTTGCTTCCTGGTCGGCGAACGCGGCCAGCAGCGTCACGGCATCAGGCGCCTGGCCGATGTCGGCGCTGGCGCCGCCATCCTCCCGCCACACCGGCCGCCAGCGCTCGTCGCGAGGGTCGATCTCATCCACGCGCAACAGCCGGTAGCGGGCGCGGTCGGGGCCTAGCCCCAGCTTGCCCAGGCGCTGGAAGGTGACGATGAAATAGGGCAGGGCGGCGATGCCGTGGCCGATGAGTGTGACCCGAAAGCGCAGATGCTGGCCGGGCGCGAAGTGCGTGCGTCGGTCATCGGGCGGCCAGAGGACGAAGGATTGGGGGATGGCCTCGTGGGTGCGCAGGACTTCGCTACCGGGCGGGGGTGGGGTCTCGAAGATGGCGGGGTAGGGGCAGCGATAGAGCAGGGCGCAGGCGCGGCAGGGCGGCAGTGGCGGGTAGAGGCAGACGATGCGTTTGAAGGTGATACCGAAGCCCCCGCGCAGTACCCCGCCCTTGTAGCTCGGCAGACGCATCGGCTCTTGCACGCGCAGGTGGAAGTCGTAGAGGGCGAGGGGGAGGGGAGGGAGGGGAAGAGACACGAGAAAGAACGCCAAATTGAACTTCTCAGGATGGATTGTTTGCCGATAGCGCCCTGGTCACAGCGGCTGGACTATAGAGAGTAACAAATACTCCCCGTTGCGTACCTTCAATTGGCTTATTGTCAGCATCGAAGTCAGAGCGCACATACTGACAGTCGATATGGCGTTCAGAAACCACCGAAAATGCAGCAACAGACATAATGGTGGTGCCTCCGGTGATGTCAACGGCAATCTCATCTATGCCTATCTGATGATGATCGAACCAGTCCAGAATCGATGACACCTGTCGCCTGACATCAACCACACTCCAGGGATCAACGATCTCTTTCTGGATGTGGTCTTTGGGAAGACCGCAGGTGATCGCAATTCCGTCAGCAATTCGTTCCGTGTTCTTGCTGCAAATTAGCCCTAGCCATTGCGGGCGCTGTCCCATCAGCGCAAACTGAATCGTTTGCGACTGCCCCCCAACGGTAAAAAGTAGAGCGCGGCGGGGTGCTGAAAACGCCTCATTCTCACCGTAAACAGGGAGCTTACGTCGCTTCCACCAGCCAATAGAGATGAAAATAGCGACAATAAGCGCTATACCGCCCAGTGCGGCAATAACGAAGACTGCCCAATCACCAGTGAAGGCAGCAGCAATAACTGCCTGCAGCCAGATACCGGTAATCAGTAATTCTTGCCATTTTTGACGCAGAAAAAGTTTTAATTCAGACATTATGACACCTCTTGTCGCAAAAAGCGCATCTTCTCGCGCGTCAACTGCAGATCCATGATTTCCGCTACTTCGAACTGGCGAGGCATACTCCCGGCAATGGATCGGGTGCGCACCACTGCTGGGAAATAGCCCATGCGCCCGTGCAATTCTGCCAACGCCAGCGCGGCAATGAAATTGAGCGAGGGCAGCACCACCAGGATCGGCTCGCCCTGCCATTCGGCCGGCGAGAGCGGCACCTGCGCCATCAGCGCCGCCAGTTGCGGCCCGAACGGCTGCTGCTCATCGAACTGCGGCATGATCTCGACCAGGCGGGCGATCTCCCGGCCGGTGAGGGCTTCGATCTGCCGGCGCTGGGCGGGGGTGAGGGGGTGGGAGAAGTTGAGCAGGAGCATGATTGCAAACACCCTTCAAAATGTGCTATCCTTTTCGTGAAACTGATCAAGGAGTCATCAACCAATGTCACGGGAAATCTTTTTTGTCGTACGCGAATCGCCGGAAGGCGGTTATGAAGCAGAATCTTTAGGCCATAGCATTTACACGGAAGCCGATACACTGGAAGAACTGCGGGCCATGATCAAAGATGCAGTAACCTGTCACTTCGAAACGGGTAAGGCTCCAGAACTGATCCGGCTGCATTTCGCCCGCGAAGAGATGATGGCCGCCGCATGAGGCTGCCGCGTGATTGGAGCGGCGATGAACTGATTCGTCGCCTGCAGGAATTCGACTACAAGCCGACGCGTCAGACCGGGAGCCACACGCGTTTGACGCGTAGCGATGAGCATGGCGAGCACCACATCACGATCCCTCGCCATGCCGCCTTGCGAGTGGGAACGCTGAACCGCATTCTCAGTGATGTGGCAGCGCGTGTGGGGGTGAGCAAGGACGAGTTATTGCGGCAGTTGTGATGGAGTTGGCCGCTGGTGCCTCAATCTGCACTTGCGGCCCGAACGGCTGCTGCTCATCGAACCGCGGCATGATCTCGACCAGGCGGGCGATCTCCCGGCCGGTGAGGGCTTCGATCTGCCGGCGCTGGGTGGGGGTGAGGGGGTGGGAGAAGTTGAGAAGGAGCATGGTGGTCTACCCAACCAACCGTTGGCGCACCCAGGCCAGACAATTGCCAGGCGTCCCGATCCGAAAAGGTAGAACGCCGAGCGTCGGATTGCGCAACAGGTGCGCTTGGTCGTGCGTCACGAGATAATCCGCCTGGCAGGCGAGTGCCTCGGCCACAATGCGAGCATCGGGCGCATAATCCACGAGCGTGGCTGCACGCGTCTGTTGATCGTCGGAGGAGACCGGCCCAACAGTCACCTGCGCCTGGTGCAGGAGCGCGGCCAGGAGGGGGAGCAGATCGGGCGCCTTGCGCCTGAACACCTCGTCGGCCTCTTTCAACACCGTTGGCCCCACCCAGATCTGGATGGCGCCGCTCTCGCCCAACTTCAGGAGCGCTCGCGCCCCGCCGGTAGCTGAAAGCACGGCGGCGAAAACGGCGCTGGTGTCCAGGAAGACGCGTATCTCAGGCATGTTCCGCCCGCACTTCCCGCAGGGTCTGGAGCATGGACTCTAACGTCTCGCCGCGGCCGGCCAGTTCATCGGCGATGCGGTCGGCCACCGCGTCCACATGCGACGGCTTTGGGCTCAACACAAACACGCCGTCCATGTCCAGCAACGTCATCTGCTGGCCCGGTTGAATGTTATGCGCCTGGCGCACTTCCTTTGGCAAAGTCACCAGTCCGCGTTGAGCTACCTGGAGGGTGAAAGTTTGCATGGTGTAACTCCTTTCTGATGTACTGATTATCTGATTGTCAGTATGGCAGAAGGGAGTGAGGAGGTCAAGATGCCAGGTCGGCCGGGATCGGCTCGCCCTGCCATTCGGCTGGCGAGAGCGGGACCTGCGCCATCAGCGCCGCCAGTTGCGGCCCGAACGGCTGCTGCTCATCGAACTGCGGCATGATCTCGACCAGGCGGGCGATCTCCCGGCCGGTGAGGGCTTCGATCTGCCGGCGCTGGGCGGGGGTGAGGGGGTGGGAGAAGTTGGGGAGGAGCATGGAAAGAAAAATTCGATCTGTAGAACAGATTGATTGCCGATTTGACATCTCAATCGCTTAGGCGTACAGTACTTCTGTACATCTTTTCATTCATCCTATTCGCGTCCTGCGCGGATCATAAAGGAGCACGATGATTACGACCAACTACACCCAGGCTCGCTCAGGGCTGGCCCATCTGCTGGACGAAGTGACACAGAATCGTGAAATCGTGGTCATTCAGCGCCGGAACGGTGAAGCTGCCGCCTTGATCGCCGCCGATGAACTCAGCAGCCTGGTCGAGACGAGCTATCTCCTGCGCTCGCCGCAAAACGCCGAACGTCTGCTCTCGGCCTTGAACCGGGCGCTGAAAAATGAAGGGCATTCGCTTTCCCTCGCATCCCTGCGCACTGAGGTAGGGCTTGAACTTGAAGCGTGAGGCTGTGTTCCAGCCGGAGTTCATCGAAGACTTGTGCTACTGGGTGGAAACTGACCGCAAGGTGGCGTTACGCGCGTTTACGTTGATCGAGGCCGTTCTGCGCGACCCTTATCAGGGCATCGGCAAGCCCGAACCGCTGAGGTATCTGGGCATGGGCGTGTGGTCGCGGCGGCTGACGCACGAGCACCGGTTGGTTTACCTGGTGCGGGAGGAGCGGATCGATTTCTTGCAGACGCGCTATCATTATGGGGGAGGGTGAGCGGTCAAGAGTATTAAGAGCGCCGCCAGGCACTGAAGCCTATGACAGTTGCGCGTCGACCAGGAATTGCTCTGGCGTGGTGCAGGCGACGCCGCTGATCAGTCCCAGAGCCAGGATGTCCTGGTCGGTCGAGATCAGATAGCGCGCTTGGCCGATGATGGCGCAGGCCACAAACTTGTCGTCTTTGGCGTCGGCTGTGATTGGCGGAACGGCGCCCAGGGCTGGCAACAGCGTTGCCCGCTGGCGCAGGGCGTCCATGAGAATCTCGGCTTCGTCTGGCTGAATGAAGCGCTGCATCGACTCGCGAGCCAGGACTTGATGCAATTCGTTCAGCAGATCGGGCGCCGTAACGATCTCGACCTGGCCTCCAATCCAAAGCTGCTCGATCAGGAAGCGGATGGCGCGGCTAGGCCGGATGAGATAACGGATGAAGACACTCGTATCCACAACCACCGGGATCATGGCTTGGTCTCCGCCTCATGAACCTCGGCCCGCGCGCTTTCGATCAACGCCGCCACTTCAGCCTCGCTGAGATCGGCGGCGCGACTCGATGCCTGTTGCGAGGCCTGTTGCAAGCGCGCCCGCCACAGTTCCTGCTCGCTGGCCAGCAGTTGCTGGTAGCGGCGATAGTCGATCATGGCCACCCTGGGCGTGCCGTAGCGTTCGACCACGACCTCGCCTTCGGCCAGCACCTGGTCGATGAGGGCGCCAAAGTTTTGTTGCGCCTGGCTGGATTTGAGCATCGTGGGCATGACGTGTCTCCAAGAGGACTAGATGTCATCTAAGTTGGATATGTTAGATGACATTAGTTTAGCATAATCCTTCTCGTGCAGCCAATTGACTGGCCGGTTAGCGAAGAAGCCGCTTGGCAGGTTCTTGGGACACGGATCAGGGCCGATTCACACGGATTTTCAACACAAGTCACTGTTCCAATCCGTGTTCTTCCGTGTTCATCCGTGTCCAGGCGACTTTTCCGACAGGCTGCTAAAATGCTTGGGACACGGATCAGGGCCGATTCACACGGATTTTCAACACAGATCACTGTTCCACTCCGTGTTCTTCCGTGTTCATCCGTGTCCAGACGACTTTTCCGACAGGCTGCTAAAATGCTTGGGACACGGATCAGGGCCGATTCACAC
>CAYRFV010000328.1:0-5656 GCA_964423545.1 uncultured Anaerolineales bacterium
CCCGAGCAGGGAGGTGAGGCATGAAACGCAGTTCTCTCGACAAGGTGCGCGAAAGCCTGCGCCTGCAGCAGGTCTACAACGTGCTCCTGCGCTACGGCCTCGACGTGCTCTTCGATCACTGGGAGTCGATTGGCGACTTCCGCCGCACGATGCAGTCGTGGATCTGGCAAATCCCGCGCGAGGATCTCGAATCGGTGCCCTTGCCGACCAAGATGCGCATGATGATCGAGGAGCTCGGGCCGACGTATGTCAAGATGGGCCAGATTGCGTCGAGCCAGGCGTCGGTCATCCCGCCCGAGTGGGCCGTCGAGCTCGAGAAACTTCAGAGCAATGTGCCGCCCTTCCCCAGCGACCAGGTGCGCCAGATCATCATCGAGGAACTGAAGGCTCCGCCCGAAGAGTTGTTCGCCGCCTTCCAGCCGGATCCCTTCGCGGCCGCGTCGACGGCGCAGGTGCACCACGCGACTTTGCACGACGGCACCCCGGTCGTGGTGAAGGTGCAGCGGCCCTTCATCCGCACGCAGATGAAGTCCGACATCGGCATCATGCAGAATGCCGCCAGGATCATCACCGCCCGCTCGGAATATGTCAAGTCAATCGACCTGGTGGGCATGCTGGAGCAGTTCGGCGGCAGCGTGCTGTCGGAGCTGGACTACACCGGTGAGGCCTACAATACGATGCGCCTGGCGAAGGGATTGGAGAGCATCCCAGGCGTCCATATGCCCAGGGTCTACCCGCAGCTGTCGACCTCCAAGGTCCTGACCGAGGATTTCGTCAAGGGGGTCAAAGCCAACGACGTGGCGAGGATCGAGGCGGCCGGCCTGGATCGCGAGGCGCTGGGTCTGACCGTGACGCGCGCCGTGCTGAAGCAGCTCCTGATCGACGGCTTCTTCCACGCCGATCCGCATCCGGGCAACGTCCTGATCAGCCTGCAGACAGGGGAGGTCACCTTCATCGACTGCGGCATGGTCGGCGAGCTCGATCTGCAAGGGCGGCTCAACCTGATCCAGCTCATCATTGCCATCCAGCAAGGCGACGTGACGAGCATGGGCCAGATCCTGCGCGACATGAGCGTGCCCTTCGTCAAGCAGCCGGACGATCAGGGCTTCTTCCGCTCGTTCGAGCGGGTCATCGGGCGGCTCTCGTTGACCGGCGGCGACTTCGGCCAGGTCGTGGGCTCGGCAACCAACCTGCTGAGCGAGCACGGTCTGCGGCTCAACCCGAACCTCACGATGGCGATCAAGGCGCTGATGCAGATGGAAGCCATCGGCGCCGCGCTCTATCCGAAGCCGGGCCTGATGGACCAAGCGGTGGAGATGATCAAGGAGATGGCGATCCAGGCGGTGACCGCGGACAAGATCATCGCCGAAGGGCGCAAGCAGATCCTCTCAGCGGGCCGCGAGGTGTTCAAGCGCATCCCCAACCTCAGCGAGGCAACGGTGAAATGGCTTGACCAGTACCAGAAGGGCCGCTTCGAGGTCACCATCGACACCTCGGAGCTCAGCAAGGAAGTCAACAAGCTGGACCGCCTCGGCAAGCAGGTGGTGTCCGCCATCATCCTGGCAGGCATCCTGATCGGATCAGCCATCGCGCTCGTCGGGCTGGCGCAGCTTGAGCTGCAGGGCAATGCGCCGACGATCATGGCCCAGCTGGCGTACATCGGATATATCGCCGCCATGGTCGGGGGCCTGCTCCTCGTCTTCAGGATGTTCTGGCGCTGGATCCGACGCAGGGAGACGGATGAGTAGCCAGCAATCGGAGCCGCATGCCGAATAGGCGCATCGCCGTCGTCGTCGCCGGCATCATGCTCAGCCTGTTCATGGCCGCTATCGAGGCGACCGTGGTGGCGACCGCCATGCCCACGATCGTGGCGCAGCTCGGCGGGCTGGCCGCCTACAGCTGGGTCTTCTCGGCTTATATGCTGACCTCGACCACAACGGTGCCGCTGTACGGCAAGCTCTCCGATCTGTACGGACGGCGCCGGCTCTTCTTTGTGGCGATGGCGCTCTTCCTGGTCGGTTCGGTCCTCTGCGGCATGGCGCGCAGCATGGAGCAATTGATCGCCTTTCGCGCGCTTCAGGGGGTCGGCGCAGGCGGCCTGATGCCGCTGGCCTTCATCATCATCGGCGACATTCTGCCGTTCGACCAGCGCGCCCGAATGCAGGGGCTCTTCTCCGGGGTGTGGGGCTTTGCCGCCATCGCGGGGCCGCTGCTCGGCGGTTTCCTCGTCGATCAGCTCTCGTGGCGCTGGGTGTTCTTCGTCAATATCGTGCCGGGGCTGCTCGCTGCCTTCTGCGTAGGCAGCGCGCTGCGCGAGCCGTCGCGTGCCGCGGCCACCGCTCGACCGTCGGTGGACTACGCCGGGGCCGTGGTGCTTTCGGCTGGCGTGGTGGCGCTGCTGTTGGGCCTGTTCGACCTCGGCACGCCGGTGGGACGGCTGCTGCTGGGGGTGGCGCTCGTCTTCTTTGCCGTGTTGTTCTGGATCGAGCGTCGCGCGGCGGATCCGATCTTGCCGCTGCCACTGTTGCACGAGCGGTTGTTCAGCGTGGCGGTGACCCAGGGCGCGCTCTCCGGCTGGGCCCTGTTCGGGAGCACCAATTTCGTGCCGCTTTTCGGCCAGGGCGTATTGGGGCTGAGCGCCACGGCGGCCGGCAGCGCGCTCACGCCGATGATGCTTTGCTGGACCGCTGCCAGCATTGCCGGGGGGCGGCTGCTGCTCCGCTTCGGCTATCGCCCACTCGCGCTCCTGGGCACGGCCGGTCTGGCCGCCGGCGCGTTCATGCTGACGCGGCTCACAGCAGACAGCACGCTGCTCTTCATCATGGTGTGCCTTGGCGTGATGGGCGCGGGGATGGGGCTGGCCGCGCCGGCGTTCCTGATCGCCGTGCAGAGCAGCGTGCAGCGCGCCAGGCTGGGCACCGCCACGGCGACGCTTCAGTTCAGCCGCAGCATGGGCGGCACGCTGGGCGTGAGCGTCATGGGCGTCATCCTGACCGCGCAGTTGGCAGCCAGCCTGGCTGGCGCGGGCGTCAGCGCGGCAGCGATCTCACTGGGCGAGCTCATCGACTCCGGCAGGCACGCCGCGAGCGCGATCGTCGACAGCGCGGTGCGGCTGGCGCTGTCGGATGCGCTCAACAGCGTCTTCGTTGCGGCATTCATCGCGGCCGCCATCGCCCTGGGCGTCACCTTCCTGACGCCGCGCGGGCGCATCCGCGCGCGACCGGCGCCGGAACCCGATGCCGCATCCTCGCCGGCGCCTCCGGCTGCGCTGCAGCTCACGATCCGTCCCGCCGCGGCCGGCGACCAGTCGGCCATCACGGCAATGGTGCGCGCGGCGAAACTCAATCCGTTCCGGCTCCGCTGGCGCGACTTCCTCGTCGCCGAGATGGATGGCCGAATCGTGGGCGTCGGCCAGGTTCGGCCGCATGGCGACGGCAGCCGCGAGCTGGCATCCCTTGTCGTAACCAGCGACCATCGCGGCGCCGGGATCGGCAGCCAGCTTGTCGGCGCGCTGCTGGCGCGCGAAGCTGGACCGGTCTACCTCTTCTGTCGCGAACAACTCGCCGCTTTCTACACTCCCTTCGGTTTCGAACGGCAAGACCCCCGCGAGCTGCCGGCCGCGCTGGCGACGATGCATCGCCTGGCGCACTGGATGACGCGCGCCGAAGCGCTGTTCGTCGGGCGCCGCGTTCAGATCGTCGCGATGCGACGTCATGGCTCGGCGACTACACCCCCTGCCATTTGACAGATACCGGCGGCTCAGGTATAAACAGTTTGCGCCGTACTGCTGCGCGAATCCCACACGAAGGAGGCGAGCGACATGCTTGATATCTGCTTCTGTCGGCGTCTGATACGCTCGCCGCTCCGCGCCCCGATGCCGAACACCTGATCTCAGATCAGATCTACGGCGCTCCGGGCCATGAGCCGGCGACCTATCCAGCGGCTCATGGCCTTTTTGTCGGTTCGACCCCTGACACCCTTCCCGCAAGCGCGTCATTCCTTGCGGCCGCCCAGCCGACCGAACGCCAGCCGCGCGAAACCTGGACCGACGTCTGCCGTATACTTGCGCAGACCTGATCTCGCTCGCGGAGGTAACCGCCGTGGCGCCTGTTGTCACTCCTGCACCCTATGATCTGAAGAACGCCATCTCGCCTAACCGCTTCACCGGCCTGTGGCGCATGCTCACCGGCTATCGCTGGCTCTATCTTGCCGCGACGGCCAGCCTGGCTGTGGCGGCGCTTGCCAAGACCAGCACCTATCTGCTGCTGCGCTACTACGTCGACAGCGTCCTGGGCAAGAATGCAGCCCTGGTCACCCTGGCGACAGTGGCGCTCGGCTTTGTGCTCCTGGCGCTGGTCGAGGGTGGCTTCTCGTTCCTGAGTGGCCGGCTCGCCTCGCTGTCCGCAGAGGGGATCACGCTGCGACTGCGCACCTTCCTGTTCGACCACATCCAACGGCTGACCTTCAGCTACCACGACAAGACGCAGACCGGCGAGCTCATCCAGCGTTCGACGTCCGATGTGGACGCGATCCGGCGCTTCTATGCCGACCAGGCGATCGGCATCGGCCGCATCGCGCTGCTCTTCACCATTAACTTCTGGGCCATCTGGCGGCTCGACGCGCGCCTCGCACTGGTATCGATCGTCGCTGTCCCGTTCATCGTTGTGATGTCGCTCTTCTTCTTCAAGCGGGTGTCCAAGGCCTACGAGAAGTACCAGGAGCAGGAGGCCACCCTCTCGACGGTGCTGCAGGAAAACCTGACCGGGGTGCGCGTCGTCAAGGCTTTCGCGCGCCAGGACTACGAGCGCGGGAAGTTCGAGAAGGAAAACTGGGCCAAGTTCCTGCGCGGCAAGCGGCTGCTGACGATGCACGCGCTCTTCTGGCCCACGTCCGACATCCTGTGCGGCCTGCAGATGCTGCTCGGCTTCACGGTCGGTGCGGTCATGGCGATCAACGGGGTGATCACGGTAGGCACCTACCTGGCCTACGCGGGCCTGATCGTCTGGCTCATCTTCCCGATGCGCAACCTGGGCCGCCTGATCGTGCAGACTTCGACCGGCATGGTGTCCTATGGCCGGGTGGTCGACGTCATCGGCCAGACCCGCGAGCCGCTGAGCGAGGGCAGCCATCGCCCCGACCGCGGGGTGCGCGGGGAGATCGAGTTCCGCAACGTGTCCTTTCAGTACCAGGCGGATGCGCCGGTGCTGCATGAGCTGAGCTTCCGCGTCGCCCCCGGGCAGTCGGTGGCGCTGTTGGGTGCCACCGGCTCCGGCAAGACGTCGCTGGTTAACCTGCTCCCGCGCTTCTACGAGTACACGTCGGGCAGCCTCACCCTGGATGGGGTGGAGCTGAAAGAATACCCGCGGGATTACTTGCGGCGTGAGATCGGGATCGTCGAGCAAGAGCCGTTCCTCTTCTCGCGCACCTTGCGCGAGAACATCACCTACGGCGTTGGCCGCGATGTGCCGGACGCCGAGGTGGAAGCGGCGGCACGCGCCGCAGCGATCCATGACGTGATCTTGAGCTTTCCGGAGGGTTACAACACACTGGTCGGGGAGAAAGGCGTGACCCTATCCGGCGGGCAGCGGCAGCGCGTGGCGATCGCCCGCGCCCTGCTCAAGGATCCGCGCATCCTGATCCTGGACGACTCCACCTC
>CAYRFV010000329.1:0-5640 GCA_964423545.1 uncultured Anaerolineales bacterium
TGGTCTTGGCAGCGGATTATACCACATCCACTGCCGCGGCGCGCGACGCATTCGATGCATCAGGGACCGCTGACTGCTCCTCAGGGCTGATCCGGGCCGGAAGATTGGCGCGGAGGCGCCTCCCGCTTCCCGCTGGCAGGCCGGTGCAGCTTCGCAGCGAACCACGCGAGGCCGCGCAGCAGATGCAGCAGCAGGGAAGAGAACGTCCGCTCGGATAGCCGACCGTCCTGCACGAGCTGCAAGATGCCCACGACCGAGAGTGCGAGCACCGCACCCAGGATCACGACCGGCAATGCAGCCGGATGCACGAGTCTTGCTGCAAGCACGACCAGCGCACCGATGCCCAGCATCGCCACCAGGTAGAAAGAGCCTGACCACCACGGTCCGCGACCCGACGCCGGCCTGGCTGGGCGCGTCTGGCTGGATGCATAGTGTGCGCGTCGGCGGGTGCGTGCTGTCCTGCGTGTGGGAGACATCGCTTCTCCTCCCTTCTGGGCCAAGGTCCACCGCATCGGAACGCGGGTGACATCCTCGCAGATAGAACATATGTTCTATCCCCATCATACACCCGGCCGCACCATCTGTCAATCATCGCATGAACGCATGATCGTCCGGCGGCCACATGGCCCGGAGAGGCTGCGAGGAAGCGGAGGAAGGAGAGGAGCCGCAATCGCAACAAACCGCCGGACACCCCGGCGGAGTGTCCGGCAGACGAAGCACAAGGTTCAGGCAGGAGGATGACGGTAGGCAGCCCCGCAAGCCGCGCATGCGAGACCATCCTCCGCTTCCTGGAGGCGCCGGCCGCAGGCGCAGACGTAGCCGATCAGGTGAGCCGGCGCACCCACGACCAGTCCATGCGCAGGCACGTCGCGCGTCACCACAGCGCCGGCGCCCACGAGCGCAAACCGGCCGATCGTGACCCCCGGCAGGATCACCGTGCGCGCGCCGATGGATGCGCCGTAGCCGATCCGCACCGGCCCGACCTCCCAATCGTCGTTCCCCTTCAGCGAACCGTCGGGGTTGATGGCGCGCGGATAAAGGTCGTTGGTGATCACCACGTGCGGCCCCAGGAAGACGCCATCCTCGATCACCGCGCCATGGTAGATCGAGCAGTTATTCTGGATCTTCACCCGGTTGCCGATGGGCACGTCGAAATCGACGTAGACGTTCTTGCCCAGGATGCACTGCTCGCCGATGCGCGCGCCCTCGCGCACCTGGCACTGATGCCAGATCGCTGTGCCTTCTCCGATGACGGCCTTCGGTGAGACGTCGGCCGTCGGATGGATGCGGACCATGCTGTCACCTCCACAAAGATGGGACGGCGAAACCGGGAGACGGAGCGATTGTGCTCCCCCCCGCGTGCTCCCCGGTCACCCCGTCCCCCGCGTCGCCGTTACGGGATCACCCACCTCGCCCACAGATCATCCAGATTCTGCCCGGAAACCTCTTCGGCCATCCGGCGGAAATCGTCCGGCGTGGCGATCTTCCACGCATACTCGGCGTAGTAGCGGCGCAACAGCTCGGCCATCCTGTCCGCGCCGATGCGGTCGCGAAGCGCGATCAGAAAGAGCGGCCCGCGACCGTAGACGATGGCGCTGTACTCGCCGTCCGAATAGGCCGCCACGGGCAGGCCGATGGGCATCTCCGCTTCACCGACGCGCTCCCAGCGGGAGCGCCAGCTGCCAACCGCCCCTTCCACGCCCGGCTTGCCGTACGCCTGATCGTAGTAGAAGTAAGTGCTGTACTGAGTGAGCGCTTCGTCCAGCCAGGGGTCATTGACCTGGTCGTTGCCCACAACATTGTACCACCATTGGTGAGCGACCTCGTGCACCGTGGCGCCCTCGAAGAACTGGGCGCGGCCGGGGTCATCGTAGAGCCGTCCCGCGATCACCACGAGGCCGGGATACTCGATCCCGCCGGCCGTGGTGGCGGTCTGAACCACATCCAGCTCGGTGTATGGGTAGGGGCCAAATGCGGCCTCGTAGACCCCCAGCGACTGCGCAGCCCAGTCGAGCGCCTGCTGTCCGCCGGCCGCCTGCTCGGGCAGGAAGTAGCTGGTGACGGTCACGTCCCCCACCTTGCGGCTGGCCGATCGGTAACGCTTGCTGGCCGCGATGTTGAAGTCGCGCATCGGCCCGCCAGCCAGTCGCCACGTCGCGGTGCCATCGGCGTTCAGCGTGCGCTCCAGCGTCGATCCGGTCGCCGCCACGGTCAGGTCGGCAGGCGCGGTCAGGCTCACATCATAGAGACTGGCGTCATGAAAGATGACGTCCCCCTGGGGCGCCGGGGTCTCCAGGCGCCAGCCTTTATCGTCGTACACGACAACCGTCGGGTAGAAGTGCGCCATCGCCAACACGTCATCCACGTATGCGAAGTCGCCGTAGTTGCCCACGTCGGTGTTCATCGGCGTCGGCACGCGGAAATCGAGCGCGATGTCCACCGACTGTCCGGGCGGCAGCGGCTGCCGCAGCGGCACACGCAGCAGATCATCGCCCGACTCCAGCACCGGATCGATCGGCTCCCCCGCCACCCGCACCTCCGAGACGGTCATGCCGCCGTTCCAGAGGTTCGGGTACAGGTGGAAGTAGACCTCGTTCAGCGCCACATCCTCGCGATTGGTGTAGCGGACGCGCGCCGCGCCGTCCACCTGGCTCAGGTCGGATGGCAGGGTCACGGTGAGACTGTACTGCGTCATGCCGGCCAGGTCGCCGCCCGGACGCACCCCTGGGCCGAGGCGCTGCACCGCGGCCGGCCGCACCGCGGCCTCGTAGACGCCCCAGTCAGATAACGGCGGCCTCAGGTCCGCCGCAGGGGACGGAGCCGGCGTTGCCTGCAGCGCGACCGGCCGCGACGGCGCAGGCAGCACGGTGGCAGTGCCTGCGCCGGCGGCAGTGCCGGTGCGGGTGGCGGTTGGCGCGACGACGGGTTCGGGCTGTCGCGGCATCGCCACACACCCCGCCGCCAGCAGCGCGCAGAGGCAACCGAAAATGATCATTCGACGCATGGTCAGCTCGTGCTTTCACTCGTTTGGACACGCTGGCAGATCGGCCCCGGCGGCTGAACGCACCGCCAGTTTCGGTGGCCGCCGCGGCCCATTCTACCATGCCCGCTTCAGGCCGCGCAACGCCGCAGCGCCTGATCGAGATCGGCCATGATGTCGGCAGGATCTTCGATGCCGATCGACAGGCGCACCAACCCGTCGCCGATGCCGACCCGCCGCCGCGCCTCGACGTCCAGCGCCCGGTGCGACGTCCCGGCCGGGTAGAGCGCCAGGCTGTACACGTCGCCCAACGTTGTCGCCGGCAGCACCAGCTTGAGCGCCTCCATGAACCGGAAAACCTTCCGCTGATCCCCATTGCGCAGATCGAAGCTCATCATTGCGCCGAACGCGCCCCTTTCCAGGAGCTGCCCCGCCAGGACGTGCTGCGGATGGGACGGCAGGCCGGGATAGTTGACGCGGCTCACCGCCGGGTGCGCCGCCAGCCAGGCCGCGATGGCCAGGGCGTTATCGCATTGGCGCTGCATCCGCAGCGGCAGCGTCTTGAGGCCGCGCAGGATCAGCCACGCCTCTTGCGGCCCCAGGTTGCCGCCCACCAGCTTGTTGATCTCGTTGAGCGCCGCCCGGCGGGCCGCGCTGGTCGTCACCACCCCACCCAACACGTCGCCGTGGCCGCCCAGGTACTTGGTCGCGCTGTGGACCGCGTAGTCCGCGCCATGTTGGAGCGGCCGGAAGAGATAGGGAGACGCAAAGGTGTTATCCACGATCAGCGCCGCGCCGGCGCCATGGCTGATCTCGGCCAGCTGCGGCACATCCGCCAGTTTCACCAGCGGATTGGAGATCGTCTCCGCGACCACGGCGACCGGCCGGAGCTCGGCCACGGCCGCCGCGACGGCGTCGAGGTCGGCGCCGTCGACAAAGCGCACCGTCACGCCCTGGCTTGCCAGCACGCGATGGAGCAGCGCATAGGTCGCGCCGTAGACATCCTGCGCCGCGACGACCGCAGTTCCGGCCCGTGCGCCCGCGCCGAGCAGTGCGCCGTGGAGGGCAGCCATGCCGGACGCGTAGCCCAAGGCGGCCTCGCCGCCTTCCAGCGCAGCGACCGCAGCCTCCAGCGCAGTCAGGGTCGGGTTGCCGTAGCGCGCGTAGACCGGCCCCTCGCGTGCGCCCGCGAAGATCCCGTCCAGCGCATCCAGCTCCTCATAGAGATACGCGGCGCTGTGGTAGATCGGCGTGGCGACCGGCGTGAAGTCCGGCCTGGGCAGGCGCTCGCCGGCGTGCACGGCGAGGGTGTGGATCGATAGCATGGATGGCTCCTGGGTGTCGGATGTAGGGTGCAGGCTGAAAGTCGAAAGCTCGCGCTGCCGGGCGGGAGTGTGCACTGGGAGTGGGGGCAGGAACAAATCGGGATGTCAGGCTGAACGCCAGACCGATCACACTGGTATGGCAATTGCCGACTGCTCAGTACACCTCATCATGTGACCCGATATCGAGCAAGAGGATCACCTCCTGCCCTGTCGCCTCGTCTCGTTCCAATGCGAAAATGATGCGACAGTCGTATCCACAGGAACATGCCCATAGGCCCAGCAGCTCACCGCTCAGTTAGTGCGAGCCCAAGTTGGGCGCGAACGCATCTGTTTCGAGTTGTCGCATGGTGTCATCTAGCCGATCCTGCAACGTTCGATCCCGTCGGACGTACCGGCGATACGCGCGTTTGAACTTCGGTGTCAGAACGAGCCGTCTCATTCGTCAGTCTCAAGTGCGCAGCGCAATTCTCGGATGATGTCACTGGCAGGTTGCGGTCTTAGCTCGCCGGCACGGTAGGCCGCCAGGGACGCGCGCGCGTCGGAGGCAATCTCTGTTCGTCGAGCCTCCACTGCACGCCGCTTGAGGATCTCCAGGAGCATTTCGCGTTGTTCCCCGGGTAGTTGCATCGCCGCATCCAGCGCCAAGTCCAAGGTTGTCACACTCATCATGTCCTCCGCAAATGCAGTCAGGCACATTATATCATACTTGCGTCCGGCGCCTCCTCGCTGAGACCGCCGCGCTCTGTGTTCCCCGGTCACTGCGTCAATCTCCCTTATGACACGGGTGTACGTTGCACTGTGATTGATCGGCGCATTCCCACCTCATTCACCAGCGCTTGTGATTGTTTGTGGGCCAGGAAGTGATTGTTCTTAAGTTGGTAAGTGGGGAGGGGGGAGCGATTGCAAGACGCATTGCCCCCTTTCCCCCGGCTACCGTGTTTAGGCGACGACCGCGGCCAGATCAGCGCCGCCGGCATCCAGGAGGTTGCCAGCCCAGGCGATCAGGCGGCTGACATTGAGGACCGATGCTTGGCGTTTGTAGCCGCGCATGGTGCGATAGCGCTCTTTGACGCGCCAGCCGATGGCGCGTTCGGTGGCATTGTTGGTACCATCCAGGCGCTCATCATGGGGCCCATGCCACGTCCGATAGAGTGTCAACCGTTGCCAGAGGTTCCAGCGATCCAGGCTGAACAGGCGCATGCGGTACGCCACGGTTTCTTTGTCCTGTCCAAGCTTCTTCGGTGAACGGGCCTGGGCGTAGCGCGCGTGGATTTCCGCCAGCTTGGCATGGGCGTCCGGCGTGGGTTGGCGCTCTTGCAGGAGTCGCAGCACTCC
>CAYRFV010000330.1:0-5188 GCA_964423545.1 uncultured Anaerolineales bacterium
TCCGGCCACGCGGATCGCAAGCGTGCGAGGAGCGGAGTCACAATCAAGCGCACCTGCGCCTCCCGCACATATTCTTTGCTGTTTGCCAGTTCCAGTCCGTGATCTAGCAAGAAGTTCAGACGTCCGCGTTCAATCTCGCTTACGGCCGCTCCGAGGAACCGCGTGATCGTATACTCCAGCACGACCGACTGGAGCGTGAAACTCCCTTTCAGCTGGCCATGCTCGATCAACGACCGGCCGCGCAGCGTATCCAGCGCTTCCATGAGCTGCGCACCGGGCAGCGGATGGACCAGCACGTTGGCGAGTTGCGGCAGCGTCACCGGCTCGCGCAGAATTGCCAGCCACAGCATGATGCTTTCTTCCACGGCCGAGAGCCGCGCAAACTGCTCCTGCAGCAAGTGACGCACGCTGCCGAAAATCAACTCCCCTTGTTCCAGAAAGGCAGCGATCTCACCCCCGAATAATTCCGCAATCGTCGGCGCCACGATTTTCAGTGCGAGGGGGTTGCCGCCGTAGCGCTCAATCAGGCGTTCACGCTCCGTCGCCCCGCCTGTCAACTCTTTTTCTTCCAGCAACAATGCACACGCGCCGGCGCCGAGTTGGCCGAGGTGCAAGGAGCGAACTGGCGTGCGACTGCCTTCGAGCGGCGCAAGCTCCATCGGTTTTTCGCGGCTCGTGAGCAGCAGGCAGCTCTTGTGTCTGGTTTCGGCCGCACGGCGCAGCAAGCGCCCATAGCCCTCATAACCGAGGAGAATGCGTCCGCTTTCCTCTGCTGGCTCCATCACGCTTTCCAGGTTATCGAGCACCAGCAGGACGCGCCGCGTCCGCAGATACTCGAACAAGAGCGTGAGCCGGCGTTCGAGGCTGTCCAGCACAATGGTCAGCGGTTCGCCCGCCAAGATCCGCAGCATATCATCGAGCAGGGGTTCGCAGGGTGGGGCATCCCGTAGTGAGCGCCAAATCACGGCATCGAATTGCTGCGCGACGCGATGCATGAGCGTGACGGCAAGTGTGGACTTGCCGATACCGCCCATGCCCAAGACGCTCACCACACGACACTGTTGGGCCAGCAGCCAATCGCTCAAGAGCGCGAGCTCGTCTTCGCGTCCGTAGGAGGTCGCTACCTCTGGCGCATCTCCCCAATCCGTGAGAGGACCCGGTTTGGGCGGTTCCGCGCCAACACTCACTGAGGATGGCAAAGTGGCCGCTGCAGCCGATGAGTCGGGCTGCTGCTCCAGGAGGCGCTTGAGCCAAGTTGCATCCAGGGGCACGCGCACGCGCGAGTTCTGCCACAGAGCGCGTATTTCCTCGGCTTCGTGTCCGCCGTGAAAGGCGTTGTGTCCCAAACAGAGCTCGATGAAGTGCTTGAGATGCTGCGGGGAGGGATAACTGGTGCCGGCTTCCCAACCGACGACGGCCTGGCGTGAGATGCCGAGGAGTTCGGCAAGCCCAGATTGGGTCAAACTGGCTTCCGTGCGGAGTGCGAGGATTTGCTGACCGAAATCGTAGTCGCGATCGGGATACTCAGAGTGGCGCATGGCAACCTGCGTCTTTCCAACGCCTCAGCGCATCAAGATGACAAGCGATGACAAGTGAGCTGTAAAGTCTTGCAGAGTGACTTTCGGGCTTGCCCTCGCTATACTCGTCCTTGAACAATGCGCCTGAGCGACTCCACAATCGTTCAGCGAATCCAGTGGAAGAAATGGCGCCGGCAGTCGGCTTTGAGCCATGATAGCACACGGCGCCCACTGGGACAAGATGGCGTTGAGCACTAAGGCAGGAAACTGCGAAATCCATACGTGCTGAGGAAAAGGAGAACAGCAATGTCAACACTGATCGTCGTAGGTTTCAAGAAGGACATGTTCCGGGCTTCAAGGGTGCTGAACGAGCTCGTGGACATGAACTATGACTGGACCATTGATCTGCACGATGCCGTAGCGGCCTATCGCGACTACAACGGCAAACTGCGGATCGATGCCAGTTACCAGATGACAGCGGGCGAAGGTGCTGCCCTGGGCGGCTTGTTCGGCTCGTTGATCGGACTCACATTGGGTGCGATTGCTGCGCCGATGACCGCTGGCGCCAGTGCCACGGTTGCGGCGGGAGTCGTTGCAGCGGGGGCCGCGGGTGGGGCAGTCGGCGCTGCCGGCGGCGCCCTGGATGCGAAGTGGTGGAAAGACGACTTTGGCATCCCGGAGGATTTTGTCGACGCTGTCGGCGGGCAGATCCAACCGGGCGACTCGGCCATCTTCGCGCTGCTGCGCTCGGCCGATCCCACCCTGGTGACGGCGCAGTTTAGCAGCTATGGCGGTGTCGTGCTGTCAACCACGCTGACACCGGAGCAAACGCGCAGAGTGGAAGAGACCCTGAACAGCAAGCAGTGAGTGAGATGCTGCCGGAAGCATAGGCCTGTCTCATGCAACCGACCGTCACTTCCGGCAACGCAGGACTCAACAAGGAGGAGAAACACCATGAAGACCTGGACCGAATTGGAAGCGGAGATGGAACCGGAACTGCGCAAGTGGGCGCAAGCCCTGGACCAGATGGATGCGGAAGAAGCCGCCAAGGCAGCGGAGTTCGAGGCCAAGATCAAGGCCGCCGAGGCGGATGCGAAGGCCAAACTGCAGGCAGAAGCGGCCAAGATGCATGCCGACTTTGAAGCCCGGCGCACCAAGCTCCAGCAGGACCTGGACGAGGCGGATCGCAAGCTCGATGCCGCAATGGACCGCCTGGATGCGGATGTGGCGAAAGCGGAAAGCAGAGCCAAGGCCGACCTGGAAGCACAGCGAGCCAGACTGAATGCGACCCGCGAAAAGGTCAACGCACAGCTCAAGGCGACCTACGAAGCACAGGTCAAGCACATCAAGAATCAGCTGGCCGAAATGCGGGTTTGGGCGAAAACCAAGGACGACAAGATTCACGCCAAGATCAATGCCGATCTCGACGCCATGCACAAGCAAGTGGCAGAGGTCGAGCAGCACATCCAGAAGCTTCACGCTGAGGACGTATCGAGGTGGAACGAAGACAAGGCCAGAGTCGAACGCGCGCTGGCAGACCTCAAGGCAGGGCGTGATCAGGCCAGCGCGGACCTGAAAGCAGGACGCGAAAAGGCCAAGGCCGAGTTCAAGAAGACCGCCTGATCCCTGTGACGCGAGTGAACCGAAAACCGATTGCAGGGAAGGCGCCTTTGGCGGGACGCGATCAGCGTCCCGCCGGATAAATCACAATTCTGGAGGTGTAGCATGTTGGACGTATTGACTCAGAAGTGGTGGGCGGTGGCGCTGCGCGGTATTCTCGCCATCGTGTTCGGCATCGTGGCGTTGGCATTTCCGGGCGTTACGATGGTCTCGCTCGCGCTTGTGTTCGGCGCGTACGCCCTTATCAATGGCGTGTTCGCCATCGTCGCGGCGTTTGGGAGCCGGGGACGGGATGCCGTGTGGTATGTGCTCGACGGGGTTCTTGGGATTGCCGTTGGCCTTGCGACGTTCTTCTTCCCGGGCATTACGGCCCAGGGCCTGGTCTTTCTCATCGGCATGTGGGCGGTCTTGACGGGAATCTTCGAAGTCATCGCCGGCTTTGAACTGCCGATCAAGCGGGATTGGCTGTTGGTGATTGCCGGCATTGCCTCAATCGTCTTTGGTGTGCTGGTGTTTGCCTACCCTGTAAGCGGCGCACTGGCGATCGCGTGGCTGATCGGTGGCTATGCCTTGGTGTATGGTGTCTCGATGCTGGTGCTCGGCATCTACCTGCGCGGTCTGCGTGACAGCCTTGTCGGCACGGTGGCAGCGGCATGATGTCCACCTGTGCCTTGTGCCAATCAAGGGTGCGCGTACGAGGCTGAGAAGCATGCGAGGAAGCCGGATGGAGGACATGCCTATGCATGGATGACATGAAAACCGGGTGGCGCCAAGCGATGGCGTCCCGGCGGTGACACCCGATGAGATCAAGAACGGGAGCGAGACGGCGCTAGAGGAAGCGCCGAGCTAGATACCAAACACACCAAATCAAGGAGACACTAAGATGGCTACTATGTTTGAGAAGATCGAGGAGCAGATGATCATGGATCAGGCGGAGTTCGACGTCGACATGAAGCATCTGGAGGAAGAGTGGGCGCAGGCGAACCAGGAAGCCAAGGCGGCGCTCAAGGCGAAAAAGGATGAACTGAAGGCGAAGGCGCAGGCAGCCCAGGCCAAGGTTAAGGCGGACATGGAGCGCCTGCACAACGAGGCGGATGCCAAGATCGGCGCGCTGAAAGAGCAACTGAAGCAGGCCGGTGACAGCCGGAAGGCGGAGATCGAGAAGAAAGTCGCGGAGGCCAAGGCCGACTACGAAGCCAAGAAGGCGGCGATCGAAAGCGACCTCGCCGCGGCTAAGGCCGAGTATGAAGCTGAGGTGGCCGCGCTCGATAAGCGCATCGCCGAGCTTGAGGCCGAGGACGAGGCGTGGCTGGCTGAGCTCGAGGCCGAGGCTGCAGCCCGGAACGCGGAGATCGAGAAGCGCGCGGCCGAGTTGAAGGCCGAGAACGAAGCGCGCAAGGCGGAGAACCAGAAGCGCATCGCCGAACTGAAGGCCGAGAACGAAGCGCGGAAGGCCAAGCTGGCGCAGGCCGGCGCCCTGATCAAGGAAGCGCTGCGACCCTGAGGTCTGAAGCGCAGCGACACCGGCGGGGCATGGCGAACCCTTTGAGCCATGAAGCGACCTGGGTTCCCCATGCCCGCCGTTGCCCTGTGGAGCGGCCAGATCGGCACCCGCAGCCTGCCGGCGTTTTATCGTCTACGACGGGCCCACGCCGTCCTGAGTGGTTTTCGGAGCATTCATGAGCACATTTTCGCTGCAGCGCTCGAGGCGCCATCGCCAGCGCTATCAAGAGATCGCTGAGGTTTTTCTGCGACACGGGTTCGGCTATCTCTTCAAGAGCCTCGGACCCGATTGGGCGCCAGCGCGACGCTCTTCCCGGTCGGCCGACCAACCGGCTTCACCGCTGACTGAGCAGGATCTGCCGGCGCATTTCAGGCAGGCGCTGGAAGAGTTGGGGCCGACTTTCGTGAAGCTGGGTCAGGTTCTATCCACCCGCCCCGACTTGCTTCCTCCGGCCTACGTCGCCGAGCTGAGCAAGCTGCAGGATGCGGTGCCAGCCGTGCCCTGGGAGGCCATCCGTGACGCGCTCACCCAAGAGCTCGGACGCCCG
>CAYRFV010000330.1:5198-5620 GCA_964423545.1 uncultured Anaerolineales bacterium
TTTCGCATCGATCGACCCCGAACCGCTCGGAGCAGCCTCTCTGGGCCAGGTGCATGCTGCCACATTGGCCGATGGCGCTGAGGTGGTCATCAAGGTACAACGGCCTAACATCCAGCCAACGATTGCGACGGACCTCGAAATCCTGCAGGCGCTCGCGCCAGCCGCCCAGCGGACGCCCGAGGGGCAAATCCATGACTTCGTCGCCGAAGCTGACGACTTTGCCTACACTTTGAATAATGAGCTGGACTATCGCCTGGAAGGGCGGAATGCAGATCGCTTCCGGGCCAACTTCGCCGAGGAGGCGCTCCTCCATGTGCCGCACGTGTACTGGGAATACACCACCTCGCGCGTACTTGTGCTTGAGCGGATCCAGGGTGTCAAGATTGATGACGTCGCAGCGGTGGAAGCGGCCGGCTACGATC
>CAYRFV010000331.1:0-5602 GCA_964423545.1 uncultured Anaerolineales bacterium
ATGTCGATGCTGCCGTCGCTCCGTCGGCGTATGTCGGGCAGTCCGTCTGCAGATGTCGCCGCGCCCGATGCGGTGTTCGACTTATCGCTCATGACCAGAACAGCCCCAACGTCGCGGCGGCGAGCCCCGCCATGATGCGATTGATACGCCGCAGGGCGACAGGATCGTGTATCCAGGTGCGCAGCAGACTCCCGCTTCCCGCCCACAGGGTGATGCACGGTACGGCCACGGTGATGAAGACCGAGGCAGTCGCCACGACCCGTTCCGCAAAGTGCTCGCCTGCGGGCACGAAGGCGGCGATCACGGTGGTGGCCATGATCCATACCTTGGGATTGACGATCTGGAACACGGCCGCTTCGAAGAACCGGATCGGTCGCCGCGCGCTGACGGTCTTCAACGCTGCCGCGTTCCAGAGCTGGTACGCAAGCCAGAGCATGTAAACGCTGCCCGCGAATTTCAACACCGTCTGGGAAGCGGGTACGGTGACGAATAGCGCCCCAAGGCCGGCGCCGACCAGGCAGATCATCAGCCCGGTGCCCGCCAGCACACCGGCCAGGTGCCCGCAGGTGCGGCGCAGCCCGAACGCGAGCCCGGACGCCAGCAACAGCACGTTGTTCGGTCCGGGCGTGATGGTCATTACGAAGGCATACGCCGTCAGCGCCCACAGAATGTCGATCGACAACATGGCACTACCTCATGGCCCGATGTGAGCGTGGGAAGGAGCCGCTCGGGGTCTGCGCCAGACCATCACCGCAATGAGCGCGAGACAGGCCGCCGCCATCGCCCGTTCTCTCACTCCGCGTACAGTGCACGGCCACGCGCCGCAAGGCCGCCTGCGTCAAACTCGAAGACCTCCGCCGAGAGTCCCCGATGTCCGCGGTACAGAATCAACAGGGTGTCGACGCCGACCAGCACATCCACCAGTTCGAAATGCAGAGTGGGCAGTCGCACCAGACCGACCCGCCAGTAGGCCCGCACTGCGTCCTTGCCCTTGAGTCGGCCTGACGCCTCTTTGGCAAACTGGCTGATCAGGGGTGACGAAAACTCGAAGTCGTCTCTGAAATGTGCCAGCACTGCATCGAGGTCGTGCGCGTTCCAGGCGGCGATCCAGCCTTCGGCAAATTCGCGGGCGCGCTGCGGGCTGAGTGATGTCATGGTGCCTTCTCCTGTGACTGTGCGATGGCAAGGTATCGATACGGTCATCGATAGGGCATGCCGTCCTTGTGCGAGAACACCCATGCGCCGCCGACGAATCGGGCATGGAGATCGTCATCCGGATAGCTCACCTCATCTCCATCCGTTCGATCGCCGATCTCCAGATAGACGACGTCTTCCCGGGTTTCGTTGATGAGCGAATGGGCATTGCCCGTACCGGCCTTGAATCCGGCGCACATGCCTGGCGACAAGACCTGTTTGCCCGCGTTGGTATGCAAGGTCGGGCTTCCCTGGAGGATGTAGATGAACTCGTCCTGCCGCGTGTGCGCGTGACGCAACGACGACGCGGCGCCCGGTGGGAGGCGGGTGAGATTGACACCGAAGTGAGTCAGCCCGAACAAATCGCCGAGCGGCCGCTTCTCCCGTCCCTTCACCCGCGCCGCCAGCATGGGCGGATACACCGAGGGTCTGGCGCGTAAGGGCGCCTCATCGGCTTTGATCGCAATCGGATAATCGTTTTCCATCTGACCCAACCTCCACGTCATTGACCTGCTGCCAATTTAGTGGTGAAGTTGCGACAGATACAGATTCAGCAACGTTATTTAGTTGCGGTACAGAATCAATGTAACGCAAACTGTATAGGCGAAGTCATCGTCGAACTGTACTGGATGGAGGTTGGCGTGGAAGTGTTGTATCGGCAACTCGCTGCCGAGCTCATCGAGCTCATCGCCACTGGCATCTATACGCCGGGTGAACGTCTGCCAGGCGTGCGCAGCCTGGCGCACAAGCGTGGCGTGAGCGTCGCCACGGTGATCTCCGCCTACCAGACACTTGCAGATTCGGGCCACATCGAGGCGCGCCCGCGCTCCGGGTTTTACGTGAGGGCTCGACAGGTCTTGCCGGCTATCGAGCCCCCCGCACGCACGCGCACCACCCGGCCGCGGCCGGTCACCGGTCAGGCGATGGCGATGGCGCTCATCAAGTCGGCCAACGATCCTGGGATCGTGCAACTCGGTGCCGCCGTACCCGATCCGGATTTCCTTCCGACACAAGCCGTCTCGCACGCGCTGGCGCGCGTTGCACGCCTGGAGCGCAGCCGTGTCGCCGGTTACATGATGCCTCCCGGCGCACCCGAGCTGCGCCGGCAGATCGCACGGCGCATGAGCGAGACCGGCGGCGGCGTGTCGGCCGACGACATCGTCATCACCACCGGCTGCCAGGAGGCCTTGAGCCTCGCGTTGCGCGCCGTGACCAAGCCCGGGGACGTGGTCGCCGTCGAGTCACCGGCGTTCTACGGTTTGCTGCACGTCATGGAGTCCCTGGGGCTCGAAGTCCTGGAAATCCCGGCGCATCCGCGCGAGGGCATCGCCCTCGACGCACTCGGCTTCGCACTCGATCGCTGGAAAGTCGCGGCCTGCGTGGTGGTGCCGAACTTCAGCAACCCGCTCGGTTTTCGCATGTCGGATGAGCGCAAGCTCGCTCTGGTCCGTCTGCTCGCCAAACATCGCGTGCCGCTCATCGAGGATGATGTCTATGGTGATCTGGGTTACGACCCACAGCGGCCGTCTACCTGCAAGGGCCTCGCGCCGGAAGCGGACATTCTGTATTGCAGTTCGTTTTCCAAGACCCTGTCGCCGGGTTTGCGCATCGGCTGGGTCGCGGCGAGCGGGCAACGCCGCGAACGCATCGAATACCTGAAGTACGTCACCAGCATCGCCAGCCCCACCGCGCCGCAGCTCGCGGCGGCCGAATTGCTGGAAAGCGGCCGTTACGAACGCTACCTGCGCGAGGTGCGCGGACGCTACGCCAGCGCCGTAGTGCGCATGAGCGATGCGCTCATGCGCACCTTCCCCGACGACACCCGGCTCTCGCAACCAGTCGGCGGCTTCGTGCTGTGGGTGGAGCTGCCGGACGGGATCGACGGCTTCAAAATGGCACAGCGCGCCCTGCAAGAAGGCGTGAGCATCGCACCGGGAACGTTGTTTTCCGCAAGCGGCAAGTTCAACAACTTCATCCGCCTGTCTTGCGCACGGGTCTGGGATGCCCGGCTGGAGCGCGCCTTGCTCACGTTGGCAAGGCTCATGTGATCTCGGGTGCTCATTTCGCACGCGCATCGAGCAGCGATCGAATGCGCTGCTCGTCCCATAGCAGTGGCGTCCCCGACGCCAGATCGAACAGGGTCACCTCCGGTGGCAACGTTTCGTCGAGGATCGCAGCCACGATGTCCGGCGCCAGGGTGGTGAGGTTGACCATCCGGCTCACATAGGCCCGATCCATCCCCTCGCGTTCGGCCACTTCGGACAGCGTGCGCGCCTGGCCGGACTCCAGCATGGCGAGCCAGCGGTGGCCAGTTGCTTCTGGTTGAGATGTACGACTTCCATCTTGGTCTCCTTCCAAACGAGTTGGCAGGCATCCATGAAGGCGCTGTTCGGCCAGGGAGCCAAGTCGTTTCGAGTGGGTTTACCTCGTCGGTGGTTCGTTCAACTCGTAGCTGGTACTGCGCCCCCCCGCAGCGGATTTGCGCAATGCGCCTTGGGCCAGCAATTCGTTGATGTCGCGCAGGGCCGTGTCCGGCGAGCACTTGGCAATCGCCGCCCACTTGCTCGTGGTGAGCTTGCCTTCAAAGCCCTCGTGCAGGCGGTTGAGCAGCTTCACCTGCCGAGCGTTCATCGGCGTGCCAGCAAAGCGCTGCCAGAAGCGCGCCTTGGCCAGCACGGCGTCGAGGGTGTGCTGGGCCTGATCGACCGCATGGTGCAAGGCACCGAGGAACCAGGCGAGCCACTCGGTGACGTCGAGCGTCCCCTTCTGGGTGCGTTCCAGGATGTCGTAGTACGCCTTGCGCTCCCGCTGGATCTGCGCCGAAAGGCTGTAGAAGCGTTGCGGGCTGCCGTCGGCGCGCGCAAGCCACAGGTCACCGATGGCGCGGGCGATGCGGCCGTTGCCGTCGTCGAAGGGATGCAGGGTGACAAACCACAGATGGGCGAGTCCCGCCTTGATGAGTGGTGGTTCCTCCGACTCCCCATTGACCCATTCGAGAAAACGCTCCATCTCGGCGGGCAGGCGCAAAGCCGGCGGCGCTTCGAAATGCACCCGCTGCCGCCCGATCGGACCGGATACCACCTGCATCGGACCGCTGGCATCGTCCCGCCAGCTACCGACCCGGATCTTGGAAAGACCGGAGTAGCCAGTCGGGAAGAGCGCCGCGTGCCAGCCGAACAATCGCTCCCGTGTAACCGGAGCCGCGCAGTTGGCCGTGGCATCGAGCACCATCTCGACCACGCCCTCAATGTGCCGATCCACCGGCGCCAGGGCCCCGATGTCCACGCCAAGGCGACGGGCGATGGACGAGCGCACGGACTCGACATCGAGCCGTTCGCCCTCGATCTCGCTGGTCTTGACCACGTCCGAGGTCAAGGCCGCGAGGCTCGCCTGGTCGCGCAAGACCATGCCGACGTCGGCCAAGCGTCCCATCAGCAGACCTTGGGCACGGCTGACCTCGGCCAGGGAGCCGGCAAGCGTGGCCAGGTCGTAGCGCCACTTGGGCCAGTCGCCAGACTGCCAGATGTAGTGGTATTCTCCGCTGTTCATACGGAGATTATGGGCCCCATTCTCCGCATGCGCAAGACATCCGCCGCACATGGTGCGGAGATAGGCCGCCTCATTCTCCGCAGTGCAAGCAAGCCAGTGGGGGGACGTAGTTCGCTTCCGTCTTTGGGAATCGAGCTGGCATCAGAAAGCAAACGGGTTTAGCGGTCCTATCGCCAACCAATCTACGAGAAGAACCGCTTGATGTTCCGCGAATTCCGGCCTGTCAACCCCCGCTTTTCGCAGCAGCCATCAGAGCTTATCAACTTGCCGGAACTCCGGAATTGTGTTGTTTCAACGGGGTTTGACGCTGGCTGCCGCCCCACCACCAATATATAAAGGACAACCGTTCTCGGTTGGCCTTTTTTCTTGCCCGGCCGCGCCGGTTCCCGCGTGTTGTTGGGGGTTCCTGCGGAAGCCTGCGGACTTCGCCGCTCACCCTGTCGGCCCGTTTCAGGCCACCTTCCACTCTCTCCCGGCCGTTGTTCTCTCCGGCCTCGCTCCGGGAAACTGGCCCGAAGTCCGCAAAGGCCGCAACGCAGACCCATACAGATCAATGGGTTACGCGCGGACGAATCGAGCAGTTGGATTACAGCACCGGGTGGCGTAGGAAACGCTGCGGTTGCGTTTTGTCGGTAGTTGTCGATCGCTACCGACACATTGCAACACGGATGTACGTGCTTGGATGATGGACGAGACAAGAAACACCTTGTCAGGACAATGTCCGGAAGACTACAATAAGGGCATCCAAGATCAGCCCGGAGAGGCACCATGAGCACCCTGAATCTATCCAAGACCGAGCGCATTGACGTTCGTGCAAGCACGCCGGTCAAGCAGCTGCTGCAGGAGGCCGCGCGCGCCT
>CAYRFV010000332.1:0-5562 GCA_964423545.1 uncultured Anaerolineales bacterium
CGGTGCACACAGTCTCTGGCGCGTCACCAGGCGCGCGAGCTCTCGCGCCTCCGCGGGCGGGTTGCGTCCTCGGCTTCTCGCCTTGCCGGCGGGCCTGCTTCTGTCTGCAAGCCTGGCCGCTGTTGTCATCGCTCCGGGCGCTGCCTCGGAAGCAGTCTCGCCGCCCTCGCCGTCGCAACCTCTCATCCGCATCGAGCATGGCGTGCTGGGCCAGACCCACCTGCCGCAGGCAATCGTTTGCGCCCGCTGCCATGCCGATGCAGCCGCACAGTGGCGATCCTCTCTCCATGCGAAAGCCGCCACCAACGATTATTACCTGGCTGTGACTGCGCTCTTCATCGCAGAACGCGGTGCGGAGGCGGTGCGGTATTGCGCTGCGTGCCACAACCCGATCGGTCTCATGCAAGGCGAGGTGGATGGACAAGCAGCCCAAGGCGCCACTGGCGGCGCCGCCGGTGCGCACGATGCCGCGCGGCCTGGCAGCAACAAAGCCTACGAGTCGCGCGCCCTGGGGATTCACCTGCCCCACAGCGAAGCTGCGGCAGAGGGGGTGACTTGCACCATTTGCCACCTGGCCGTTGAGGCGGGTAAGCTCCCCAATAACGGCAACCTGGCGCTGCAGCCAGCCGCAGCCGCGCTGCCCCAGAGCGGCTTCGGCCGCCTGGCGTTGCGCGCCGCGCCCAATGCGCACCGTTCGCAGTTTGCGCAGGCGCTCCTGTCGGAGGCCGCACTGTGCGGCTCCTGCCACAACGTGTACACCGAGGCCGGCGCGCCCCTGGAGCCGACCTATGATGAATGGCTCGCCAGCCCCTATCCCGGCCGGGGCGAGACCTGCCAATCGTGTCATATGCCCAGTGTTCGAGGGCGCCGCGCCGATGGCAGCCTGATCCGGTCCGTTTCGGCGCACGGCGGCATTCCCGGTGCGCCCAGCTCATTGCCCGATACGGCGCACGACACCTCCCTGCTGCGCAAAGCCGCCGAGCTGAGCCTCGAGCTGGAACAGGGCGATGCGTGGCGCGTCACCATCACCGTGACCAACAGCGGCGCCGGGCATAGCTTGCCGACCGGCGCCGCCGATCTTCGCCAGGTCTGGCTGGAAGTGACACTGCTTGACGCAAACGGACGGGTATTGCAGCGGCGCGGCGGCTCGGATCGCTTCGGGATGCTCGAACCCGAGACGGTGCAGTTCCGCAAGGTATTGGGAGACAGCCAGGGCAAGCCGGTCGAGCTGCACCGCTTCTGGATCGCCACGCAAGTCCTGCTCGACACCCGCCTGGCGCCGCGAGAGATGCGCCGCATCCCCTTCGATTTCGCAGCTCCCCTTGCGGCCCAGGGGCCCTACACGATCGAAGCGCGTTTACTCTACCGTGATGTGGCGCCATCCTTTGCTGAATTCGCTCAGAACCGCCCTGTGCCCGATCTGCCGGTGCGCGAAATGGCGTCGCGACGCATCGCGGTGCAGGATGCAGAGTAGCAAGAAGAGGTGCAGCAATCAGGGATTGCTATCATGGGCAAGGTTGTCTCAAGTGCGCTGGAGGTGGAAAATGCTGAGGATTCGTAGAGCCGTATTGACCTGGCTGTTGCTGTTTGCGGTGCTGATGGCGTCGTCGGTGCAACCTGCGCGGGTGACAGCGCGAGCGCCGGAGGCGTCGGCGGCAAAGGCGCTCCCCGCGCCGGCGCCCCGGCCCAATCAGGCCCGGCAGCTGGTCGACGCGCCGGGCACGATCGAGATCACGGCGACCGGTTTCCAGCCTGATGTCATCCAGGTGGCCGTCGGGGAGGCCGTCACCTTGGTTAACAAGGACACCGTCACCCGGCGCATCCAGGTCACCGTCGGCCAGCCACAGTCGACCGGTTCCCGCATCTACCTCCCGCTGGTGATCAAGGGTGGCGCGGCCGTCGTTGCGTCCGCCCCCGCCCGTTCTGTGGCGCCGCGCGTGGGCCAGGCGCAGGGGAGCGAAATCATCACACTGGCCCCGGGGGCCAGCACGCAGCGAACCTTCACTCAACCCGGCAGTGTCCAGCTCAACGACGCTGACAACCCCGCTCAGTCTGGGGTCATCCTGGTGACCCCAGCGCCGTTGGCGGATGGCGGGGCAGCGCAGGGTCAAATCGTCTCCTTTGCGACCAAGCAGCCCATCGGCGGCGCGCACGTCCGGGCCGTGGATACCGCCTTTGAGACGAACGCGGACGGCCAGGGCCGCTACACGCTGCCACTGCCGCCAGGCGACTACACCCTGGTGATGTTCGCCAGTGGCTACACCTTCGCCAACCGCACGGTCAGCATCCAACCGTATACGCCCCTGAGCGTTGAGACGGTTGAACTGGTCCCGCTGGAAACTACCGTGACCCCGATCGGCGCGGCGGGCGGCACGGCGACCAATGCGGCGGGCACGACGAACGTGGTCTTTGCAGCGGGCGCAGTCAGCAGCACCAAGGCGGTGCGCTTGACGGTGCTGCCGGTGGACGAGACGGTGGGAGACTACGATGCTCTGCCCGGTCCTTTCCGCAACGGTGAGGTGCCGATCGGCTTCGTGATGTTCGAGCCGGACGGTACGACGTTCAGCGGCGATGCCGTTTGGACGATTGACTACGATGGGCCCCTCCCTGTGGGCTACAACTGGACCGACGGCCTGTACTGCTACTACTGGCTGGAAAAAGAGGCGCGCTGGAGCGAGCCGGTGCAGGCCGAAGTGGTGGATCTGGGCAACGGCAAGAAGGGGCTACGCGCCACGCTGCCCCACTTCAGCTCCTATGGCTTCGCTGCGCCGCCTCCGCCCCAGAAGGGAGGCCCCCCACCGATCCCGCAACCCCCTCCAGGTGATCCGGACGGGCCGGAGGACAACCCCAACTGCCCCCCGAAGGAAGAATGCTTGGGCTCGGGCATCAATTTCGCCAGCGGCGAGCTGACCCAGAGGGTGGGGACGTTGGGACTGCCCAGCCTGGGCGGCCTGCCGACGCAAGTGCTTGCGAAGTACCGCTCCAGCCTGATGCACAACCGGATCGAGATCTCCACCACCTTGGGTGTGGCGCCGAACTACCTCCCGCCCACCAGCAGTGACTGGACCTTCAGGGGGGCAGGCTACACCGCCAGCGGCAATGACCAGAACGTGTTCGTAAGCTTCGCTCCGTCCGCAACGACCGCACCGGGCATTCACAACGGGGTGTTGGAGACACGGTACGGTTTCTACGAGCAGGTATGCGGCGGAATTCCGCCGAACAGACGGTGTGGCTGGCGATGGTCCTTCTTCTACAACGACATGCCGTGGCCGGTGCGCGTGACCCGCAACGACCTGTCCCCCTTCGGTCGGGGCTGGTTCAGCAGCCACGACACGCTTCTGGTGGACCGCGGCTCGTGGGTGACGATCGTGGAGTCCGACGGCTCGCAGGTCAACTTCACGCAGGCAGGGAGCAGCTACCAACCGCCCACCGGCGATTTCAGCACCCTGGCGCGCAATGCAGACGGGGCGTGGACGCGCACCTATCGCGACGGTTCCTGGCTGCTCTACAACGCCGACGGTCGGCTGGAGCGCATCACCGACCGCTACGGCAACTTTCAATTGCTGCTGTACGAGAGCAACGGCAAGACCGCGCCGGCCGGCGGGTGGGCGTTGACGACCCGGCTCAAGCGGATCACCGACACCAGCGGCAACACCTTCGACTACTTCTACGATGCCAGCGGCTGGCTGGCGCGCATCGAGGACAGCGCGGGCCGCATCTACCGGCTGGAGCACGACGCCGCGGGACGACTGACCGCGTTCATCGATCCCTTGAACGGCCGTGAGACATTCGCCTACGATGGCCGCGGCATGATGACCTCGCATACCGACCGCCGCGGGGCTGCGACCTCCTACGTGGTCGATGACGAGGGCCGGCTGGTGAGCCGCACCTGGCCCACCGGCTCGACGATGGCGCTCAGCTATGCCGGCTCCCGCGTCACGGTGCAGGCCGACAACGGCGCCCGAACGGTCACCACCCTGGACGACCGCTTCAATCCCGTGACGAGCTTCAACGGCGTGTACACCGCCACCACCGGCTACACCGACCAGCTCCTGCCCGCATCCAGCTCGAACCCGCCATCCATGACGCTCTATGATGCATACGGCAATGTGATCGAGGCGCTGGCTTCGACCAGCACGGTCTACGAGCGCAACGGGCCGTTCGACCAGGCCAGCCGGGCCACGGGCAGCGACGGCGCCGACACGGTGTTTGCGTACGACGCGGCCGGCAACCTGACCGGCGTCACGGACATTTTAGGCCAGACCTATCAGATGGCTTACGACAGCGCCGGGCAACTGCTGTCCGTGTCGGACCCGCTCGGTCGCGCCACCAGTATGACCTACAACGGTCGGGGCCAACTCATGGCCGTCACCGATGCGCTGGGCCGCACCACCAACCTGGCCTATGACACCGCAGGCCGCCTGGCGCGCGCCACCAACCCCTTAGGCAGGGCCGCGACGATGGAGTACGACGCGCTGAACCGCCTGGTCGCCGCGGTGGACGCGCTCAACGGCCGCACGGCCATGCAGTACGATGCCGAAGGCAACCTGACCCGGATCACGGACCCGACCGGCCGCGCCATCAACTATACCTACGATGCGCTCGATCGCCTGACGGCCACGACCTTTGCCGACGGCGGGCAGGAGAGCTACGCCTACGACCCGCTGGGCAACCTGACCGGCTTCACCGATGCCAATGGCAAGACGACGGCATGGAGCTACGACGCGGCGAACCGGCCCGTTCGCAAAGTGGTGGCCGGCGGCCCGACCGTGACGTACGCTTACGACAACCTGGACCAGCTCGTGACGCTGAACGACGGGGCGCTGGCCACTGCGACGGCTTTCATCTCCGACACGGCCGGCTACCCGCTGCGCGAGCGGCAGACGGCCACGGGGCTTCCCTTGAACGTGACGGTCGACTATGAGTACGGCGGCACGGCGGCCGGGCCGTCGGGCGCGACGCTGGCCGCGGCCGCCTGGGCCCGCCCGGCCGCGACGGGGGGGCAGAGACCGCCCGCACTGCCGCCCGCACTGCCGCCCGCACTGCCGCCCGCACCGCCGCCTGCCCCGGCGCCCGAGCCCGTGCAGGCGCTCAAGCCGCTGCCCGAGCAGCCACGGGCGCCCGGGCCCGTGCAGGCGCTCAAGCCGCTGCCCGAGCAGCCCCGGGCGCCCGGGCCCGTGCAGGCGCTCAAGCCGCTGCCCGAGCAGCCACAGGCGCCCGAGCCGCGGGCCGCACCGCCGGCAGCGCCAGCTGCTGCCGGCCCCTACACAGAGCAGCGCGTCCGGGTGGGGCCGGCGGGCCCTGCCACCGACGTGGGAGGCGCGATCACGACAAACACCACCTGGACGCTGGCCGGCAGCCCGTACCGGGTGATCAGCCCTGTGACCGTGGCCGACGGGGTGACGTTGACGATCGAGGCGGGGGTGCGGGTGGTGATGAACAGCGGCGTAGCGCTGGCCGCCGACGGCGTGCTGCGCGCCATTGGGACCGCAGGCAGCCCCATCGCCTTCACGGCGGCCACGTCTGGCGCCACCGGCGAGTGGGCGTATCTGCAGATCGGCG
>CAYRFV010000333.1:0-5503 GCA_964423545.1 uncultured Anaerolineales bacterium
AGAACGGCTCGATGCCGCTCTGGCGGCAGGCCTCCCGCGCCAGCTCGACCGGCCGCATGTCCTCCTCCAGCCAGTAGCGCATGTTGCGGTACTGCGGCTTGATGGTGCAGCTGATGTGAGCGCGCGGTTCGCCCGCCTGGACCGCGGCACACACCTTGTTCAGCAGCTCGCCCTGGCCCGCCAGCCCCTCGCGCTCGAAATCGCGCAGGATGATGTCGATGTTCATCTCCGCCGCGGTACCGCCCATGCCGACGACATGGATGAAGCCCTGGCGGCCCGCGGTGGTCTCCGGCGTCATGGTGACGTGCGGCAGCGTGTCGACGATCTTCGCGGCGAGGTGGGCCGCGTTGACCAGTTTGTCCTTGGCCCAGCCCGGATGGATGGACACGCCCTTGATGTTGACCTTCGCGCTGTCCGCCGAGAAGGTCTCGTAGACGATCTCGCCCAGGTGCGCGCCGTCCAGCGTGTAGGCGAAGTCTGCCCCCAGGTCGCCCGGCAGGTCGGGATGGACGCCGCGGCCGATCTCCTCATCGGGCGTGAAGCCGATGCGGATCTTGCCGTGTTTGATCTCGGGCGTGCTCAACAAGTGGCGCACCGCGGCCATGATGATCGCGATGCCCGCCTTGTCGTCCGCACCGAGCAGCGTCTTGCCCGATGCGGTCACGATGTCGTCGCCCACCTTCTGCGCCAAGTACGGCAGTGCCTGCGGTGAGAGCACCTGCTCCGGGTCGTCGGGCAGCACAATCTCCTCGCCGCCGTAGTTGCGGTGGACGATCGGCTTCACGTCCTTGCCCGGGAACTGCGGCGCGGTGTCAACGTGCGCCAACAGCGCAATGGTGGGTACGGCTGCGGCATCGACCGTAGCCGGGATCGTCGCCAGGACAGCGCCGTAGGGGGTCAGCGCCACCTCCTGCGCGCCGATTTCCCTCAGTTCCCCCGCCAGCAGGTTGAGCAGGTCATATTGGGCCTGCGAGCTGGGCGACGTCGACGAGGTGGGGTCTGCTGTCGTGTCGATCGCCACGTAGCGCAGGAAGCGCTCCTCCAACTCCGCCCGAAGTGCTGCGCTCATCGGCATTGGTATCCTCCAATCGCTGCCGTCAAGCCGGCAGTTGCGCGAGTTCGTCCAGGAATACGATTGCCGTCTGGATGCCCCGCTCGAACATGTCGGTCCGATAGTGCTCGTTGGGCGAGTGCAGGCCGTCCGTGTCCAGGCCGTAGCCCATCATCACCACCGGGATCTTCAACAAATCGGCCAGCTCGGCCACGATCGGGATGCTGCCGCCGCCCCGCGTGAACACCGGCGCATGGCCCCAGCCCCGCTCGTAGGCGGCCGCGGCGGCCTTCATCTCCGGTAGGTCGAAGGGGATCAGCGCGGGCTTGCCGGTCGTGAGCAGCCGAACCTCCACCTTCACCGTCGGCGGCGTCGCATCCTCGATCGCCTTCTTGATCAGCTCGTAGATCTTGTGCGCATCCTGGTTGCCCACCAGCCGGGAGCTGATCTTGCAGCCGGCGCGCATGGGGATGATCGTCTTCGGCCCGGGGCCGGTGTAGCCGCTCCACAGGCCGTTGATGTCCAGCGTCGGCCGCGCCGAGACGCGCTCCCGGATCGTGTAGTTGGCGTCGCCCCACACCGCCGGCACGCCGGTCGCTTCGATGAAGTGCGCTTCGGTCAGCGCGACCTTGGCCAGCATCGCGCGTTCCTCTTCCGTCAGCGGCACGACGTCGTCGTAGAAGCCGGGCTCCGCGATGGTGCCGTCCGCGTTGTAGAGCTTGCTCAGGATCTCCACCAACGCCAGCGCGGGATTGTGCGTCGCGCCGCCCCAGAAGCCGCTGTGCAGGTCCTCGCGTGGGCCCTGGACCTCGACCTCCAGGTAGGCCATGCCCCGCAGGCTGTGGGTGATGGCCGGCTCTTCGACTGCGGCCATAGACGAGTCGCTGATGACGCAGACGTCTGCCTGGATCAACTCCCTGTGCTCCCGCAGCCACGGAACGAGGTTCGGCGAGGACACCTCCTCCTCGCCCTCCAGCAGGATCTTCACGTTCACGGGCGCGGCACCACCCGTCTTCAGGTAGGATTCGAGCGCCTTGACATGGATGAACAGCTGCCCCTTGTCGTCGGTGGCGCCGCGCGCGTAGATCTTGCCGTCCTTGACCACCGGCTCGAAGGGCGGCGTATCCCAGCCGTCCTCCATTGCCGCCGGCACGACGTCGTAGTGGCCGTAGACCAGCACCGTTCGCCGGCCCGGCCCCGCCCCCAACCACTCGCCGTAGACCACCGGGTGCCCGGCGGTCTCCATCACGGCGGCCTTGTCGAGCCCCAGCTTGGTCAGGTGCGCCGCCAGCCACTCGGCGTTGCGGCGCGTGTCCGCGGCATGGGCCGGGTCAGCCCCGACGCTGGGAATCCGCAACATCTCGAACAGCTCGTCGAGGAACCTCGGCCCGTGCTCGCGCGCATAGCCGCGCGCCGCCTCCGCCGAAGCCGTCATGGAACCATCCTCCTTCCTGGAATTGCACGCTACGCAGCGGGCGCGGGCTCGCCGGCCTTGCGCCCCGGCAAGGGGTCAGCGGTGTCTCCGTTCGCCCCGGCGGCCGGCACCTCCGGGTCCAGCAGCTCGTCCGGCTTGTAGCCAGGCAGCCCACCGGTGGGCAGGATGGCCAATAAGGCGATGGCGGCCAGGATCAGGAACGACGCCTTCAGCGCGTTGGCGCGGGCCGTGGTGTTGATGCGCACCGCCTCGGCCTTCTGCTCGGCCGTCGCGTCCGTGGTCGCCGCCATCTGGGCGACGAGCTGGTCGTTCGAGACGAAGTCGATGTTGTCGAGCGCCACCTGCTGTTTCAGGCTCGGCGGGATGGTGGGGTTCCCGGCCAGCGCCGTGGAGACGAACAGCGCCAGCAGTGTGATCGCGGCCACGCTGGCGAAGGCCGTGCCGAGCGCCGTCGAGAGGTTGTTCGCCACCCCGCGCATCGCGCCGACGTCGCCGGCCAGCTCCTTCGGCGAGGAGCTCACGAGCACGTTGAACAGCAAGGTCAGCAGTGCCCCCTCGCCCAGGCCCAGCACGATCAGGCCCAGGATCACGCCCGGCTGCCCCCAGCTGCCCCGGATGGCGAAGGCCAGGATGGTCAGGCCCACCGCCATCATGATGAAGCCGAGGCGCGCGATCTGGCGCGGCGTCAGCCGCTGGTAAGAGCGCACGACGAGCACGGCCGAAGCGAAGATCGACAGCGTGTACGGGATCATGCTTACGGAGGTCTGCAGGCTCGTCCGCCCCTGGACGATCTGGATGTAGAGCGGGATGAGGAAGTTCACCGCGGGGCCGAGCGCGCTGATCATGAAGAATGCGAGGATCGCGCTCTGCTCGTGTTTCGAGTCCACCACCTCGAGCGAGAGGATGGGCGTCTTGTTCGCGCGGCCGCGCCGGTGCGTCCACAGCAGGAAGGCCTGCGCCAGCACCACGCCGACAACCACCATGAAGGGCGCGGGCGAGAGGCCGAGCAGGCTGAAGGGGGCGGCGGGTTTGGCCAGCACGATGCCCCAGGCGTTCAGGTTGTTGAAGCCAAGGCTGATGAGGATGACGGACAGGGCGGCCAACACCGCACCCATGGTGTCGATCGTCACCCCCCGGTCGGGGTGTACCGGCTTGAGGCGCCGGCTCAAGGCGAGCACAGCCAGCGACACGGCGAACAGGAGGCCGAACGAGTAGCGCCAGCTCGACGCCGTGCCGAGCCAGCCGGCGATGAGGAAGGCCATCACACCCGAGATGGCCGGCGCGCCGGCCAGCAGGCCGAGCGCCTGCGCCTGCTGGCTCCCGCGGTAGTTCGCCGCGATCAGCACCACCAATGTGGGCACCAGCGCGGCCGCCGCCACGCCCGCCAGCGCCTGCGCGGAGAGCATCATCGCCTCGTTGCGCGCCAGCGCCATCATCAGCATCGCCAGGCCGTGAGCCACGGCCGCCACTTGGAACACGCGCCGGGCGCCGAACAGCGTGCCCAGCTTCGCGCCCAGCATCACCAACGCCGCCACGGACAGCGAGTAGAACACCAGGGCGCTGCCGACGGTGGACGACGACACGCCGAGATCCTCGACGATGGGGCCGATGGACACGGGGATGGCGTTCACGTTGAACGCCATCTGGATCTGCGCCATGAGGATGATGGCCATGGGCAGCCACGACCCATGTGGCTGGTTCCGGGCAACGGAAGTTGACCTCTCTGCCATGACGGTTGCTCCTGATGGCTGTGCATCGGCGGTGCCAGTCCGCATGGAACGGATCGGCGTCAGCCGGCCAGACTGGCGGTCCCCTTGACGAGGAAGTACAGGCCGAAGGCCAGGGACACGGCAACCAGGATCGGACGGTTGTTGCGCTCTAGCCACTGCTCCGTCCGGCCCAGGGCCCTACCCGCCGGCCCCGGCGCCACGGCGTACGCGAGCGCGGCGACCAGCCCGAACGCCTGTGCCGCCAGCACAAACACCAAGTAGAGCCCGATGCTGGCCGGCCGGTCCAGCCGGGCCTGGCAGATCGCGGTGATGGCCGACAGGGTGAATACCCACTGCTTGGCCGAGAGCGCAACGAGCGCCGCGCCCATGCCGAAGGCCTTCGGCGCCGAGAGCCCGCCGACCGCCGTCATCCACCTGGGCGAGGGCTCGTCGGGGTCGTCCTCCTTGGCCCACTTCTTGAACGCGGCGATCCACAGCATCACGCCGAGCACGATCAGCAGCGTGGAGAAGATCAGGTTGCCGCCGATCTCGCTCGTGGCGGCCCGGTCGCTGGCGAAGACGGCGCCGAAGACGATACCCTGCGCCAGGCGCACCCCGATGGCGCCGCCCAGGAAGGCGGCCGCTTTCAGCAGGCCGCCCGGCTTGCCCAGCAACAGGAGCACGATGATGATCGGGACCGGCACCACGGCGGCGCCGACCAACAGGGGCAACAGCTCGACCAGAACGGCGCTTGAATCAGTTTGCATGGAGACGCTGGCCTCAACCTCCTGGTTCATCCGTGTGCGCCGGCTGCTCCTCGGCGCGGCGGGAACGCCGGCCACTGCACGCATTCGGAAGCGACTGCGTCCAGTGACCGGCGCTGACTAGTGCGGTCAATCCCTCTCGCCGCCGAATCAGGGCGCTCGCGTCGCCATGATAGCCAAGGTATCCCCGGCCGAGCGGATTTGGATCTGATCGCCGGTGATCTGGAAGGTCTCGGCCGACTGGAGCGCGGTCAGGAACTGCTGCTCCTGCTGCATCACGCCTTCCGGCGATTCGCAGTACATGTTGGTCGAGGTCGGCAGGTTGACGGACAGGGCGTTGCCGCTGGCCTGGTAGTACGCGGAGTACGAGTTGCAGCCGGCCTGGCCCCGGACCTGGCCCATCGCATCGAAGTCCATGGTAATGGTCGAGCCCTCGATGAGCCCGGTCACGGCGCCCGCGCCGTTGTTCACGCTGATGACCGACCAGCGCGTCCCGGCGAGCGGATTGGCGCCCGGCGTCTCGACCGGCGGCTGGGGTGGGGCG
>CAYRFV010000334.1:0-5493 GCA_964423545.1 uncultured Anaerolineales bacterium
GGCTCCCTTGTCCCCGCAGGGGTGAGGGTCGGCTCCCTTGTCCCCACAGGGGTGAGGGCCGGTTCCCTCTCCCTCGTAGGGAGAGGGTTAGGGTGAGGGTCGGCACGACCCTGACGCCGCCCGGCGCAGGCGCAAAAAAACCGGGCGGCGACCGATCTTGTGCGATGAGGAGAGAGTCGACGTGCTACTGTACATCGTTCGTCGCATCCTGATGTTGATACCGATCCTGGTGCTGATGTCCGCAGTGGCGTTCTTCCTGATCCAACTGCCGCCGGGCGACTACGTCAGCTTCCGGATCCAGCAGTTGAAGATGTCCGGCGTCGAGGTCTCGGAAGACGAAGCGGAGCGGCTGAAAATCCAATTTGGCCTGGATAAGCCGCCGGTAGCGCGTTACTTCTGGTGGATCGAGGGGATCGTCATGCGGGGCAACTGGGGCTGGTCGCTCCAGTGGAACAAATCGGTCAACGAGATCCTGCAAGAGCGCATCCCGATGACGATCACCATCTCGGTGCTGGCGCTCATCTTTTCGTGGTCTCTCGCGATCCCGATAGGCATCTATTCCGCAACCCACAAATACTCGATCCTCGACTATCTCTTCACTTTTATCGGGTTTATCGGCGCAGCGACGCCCGGCTTCTTGTTGGCGCTGATCCTGGCCTGGCTGCTCTTCTCGCAGCTCGGCTTCAGCGCGTTGGGCCTCTTCTCCAAGGAGTATCTCGACGCGCCGTGGAGCGCGGCGAAGTTCGGCGACCTGCTGAAGCATATCTGGCTGCCGCTCCTTCTGGTGGGGTTGGCCAACACCGCCGGCACGATCCGCGTGGTGCGCAACAATCTGCTGGATGAACTGAACAAGCAGTACGTCATCACTGCGCGCGCCAAGGGCCTCTCTGAGTGGAAGCTGCTCATGAAGTACCCGGTGCGCATGGCGATCAACCCGCTGCTCAGCACCGTGAGCTGGGTGCTACCTGGCCTGGTCTCCGGCACGATCCTCATCGATATCGTGCTGAGCCTCCAGACCGTCGGTCCGGTGCTGCTGCGAGCCACTCTGGCCCAGGACATGTACCTGGCCGGCGCCATCGTGCTGATACTGAGCGCGTTGACAGTCATTGGCGCCCTGCTCGGCGACATCCTTCTCGTGCTGGTGGATCCCCGCATCCGCTTCGGGAGGTTGGCGAAGTGAGCGCACAAGAGAACATCGCCGCATCTGCCGCTCCTGGCGCGGCTCCGACCCCGGTCGCCGGCAAGAGCAAGCTTGCAGTTGAGGATCGTTACTATTATGCCAGCCAATGGGAGCTGATCTGGTGGCGCTTCACCCGTCACCGGATTGCCGTGGTCTCCATGGTGCTGCTGATCTTTCTCTACCTGGGCGCGTTGTTTGCGCCTTTCGTCGCCCCCTACACGGCGGACACGCGCTTCGAAGGCATGCAGTCAGTGCCGCCGACGACGCTGCACCTGATTCTGCCGGAGGGCGGCGTGCAGCTGCATATTTACGGCCTGACGAAGAAGCTCAACCAGCAGACCTTCAAGTATACGTACACCGAAGACCCGACCCAGATCTTCCCGGTCAAGTTCTTCGTGCATGGCGAACCGTACGTGCTGTTTGGCTTCATCAAGACCGACCTCCATCTGTTCGGCGTAGAGGGCACCCCGATCTTCCTCTTTGGCTCCGACCGCCTTTCGCGCGATCTTTTCTCGCGCACCTGGTATGGGGCGCGCATCTCCCTCTCGATCGGCCTGGTCGCGGTGTTCCTCACCTTCATCCTGGGGGTCACCCTGGGCGGCGTCTCCGGCTATTTTGGCGGCACCGTGGATGATGTGATCCAGCGCATCATCGATTTTCTGCTCGCCATCCCCGGCCTCCCGCTGTGGATGACCTTATCTGCGGCGCTGCCGCGAGACTGGCCGACCCTCAAGGTCTACTTCGCCATCACCATCATCCTCTCGGTGCTGGGGTGGGCGGGCCTGGCGCGCGTGGTGCGCGGCAAGATCCTCCAGCTGCGCGAGGAGGATTACACCCTGGCCGCGCAGGGGGCGGGCGCCAGCGACTGGCGCATCATCAGCCGGCACCTGTTGCCCGGCTTCACCAGCCACCTGATCGTGTCGATCACCTTCGCCATTCCGGCCATCATCCTGAGCGAGACCGCACTCAGCTTCCTCGGCCTGGGCATCCAGCCACCCGCAGTCAGTTGGGGGACGCTGCTGCAGGACGCGCAGAATCTGACGGCGGTTGCGCAGCAGGCCTGGCTGCTGATCCCCGCGCTCTTCGTGATCGGCACCGTGCTCCTGTTCAACTTCGTCGGCGACGGTCTCCGTGATGCCGCTGATCCGTACCAGAGATAGAGGAGGAGAAAGCACCTATGGCGGCATCCGAAATCACACAGACAACAGGCGGTCTCAGCACCCTGGTCGAAGTCAAGGACCTCCAGACCTATTTCTTCCTGCACGAGGGCACCGTGCGCGCGGTCGATGGGGTGAGCTTCAACATCTATGAAGGCCGATCGCTGGGCGTCATCGGTGAAAGCGGATGTGGCAAATCGGTCACCGCTCAGTCGATGATGCGCATCGTGCCGTCGCCGCCCGGCCGCGAGGTGGGCGGAACGATCCAGATGTTCCTCCATGAGAACGGCGGCAGCGCGGAGGTGGTCAACGTGCTGAAGCTGCAGGCCGGCGGCGAAAAGATGCGCGCGATTCGCGGCAAGCAGATCGGCATGATCTTCCAGGAGCCGATGACCTCGCTCAGCCCGCTGCACACCGTCGGCAATCAGATCATGGAGAACATCCTGATCCACGAGAAGGACGTCACCGAGAAGCAGGCCAGGGAGCGCACGATCGAAATGCTTGGTCGGGTGGGAATCCCGCGGCCGCAGCGCCTCGTGGACGCCTATCCGCACCAGCTCAGCGGCGGCATGCGCCAGCGCTGCATGATCGCCATGGCGCTGATTTGCGGTCCGCGGCTGCTGATCGGCGATGAGCCGACGACCGCGCTCGATGTGACCATCGAGGCCCAGATCCTCGACCTGATCAAGAAGCTGCAGGCCGATTTCGGCATGGCGCTCATGTACATCAGCCACGACCTGGCGGTGGTGGGCGAGATGTCCGATGAGATCATGGTGATGTATCTGGGCCAGGTGATGGAGCATTCCAGCACCGACGAGATCTTCGACAATCCGCTGCACCCCTACACGATGGCGCTGTGGCGATCGATTCCCACGATCGAGGGCAAGCTGGAGCGGCTGGTGCCGATCAGCGGCACCTTGCCCAGTCCCTTCGCGGTGCTCCCGGGGTGCCGGTTCTTTTCCCGTTGCGACCGGCGCATTCCGGGCGTGTGCGACGTGTCGCCGCCGGAGCTCAAAGAGGTGGCGCCAGGACACCTGGTGCGCTGCTTCCTGTACACATGATATTGTATAGAGGCGACCACGTCGTGGGCGACCACGATGGGGCGCCCCTACCAGCCGTACCATGAGGATCAGGCATGGTCAACCAAGCACAAGAACCTTTGCTCGAAGTCCGCGGCTTGCAGAAGTGGTTTCCGATGCAGAAAGGCTTTCTGCAGAGAACCACCGGCTATGTCAAGGCCGTGGATGGCGTGAACATCGATGTGCGGGCCGGCGAGACGCTCGGCATCGTGGGCGAGAGCGGCTCCGGCAAGACGACCCTGGGCCGATGCATCACCCGCTTGTATCAGCCGACCGGCGGACAGGTGACGATGCGCGCAGACGGCGACGTGCTCAACGTCTCGGCGCTGAAGGGCAAGAGCCTGTCGGCATTCCGTAAGCAGGCGCAGACGATCTTCCAGGATCCCTACTCGTCGCTCAATCCACGCATGACTGTGCTGCAAACGGTCGGTGAGCCGCTGCTGGTGAACAACCTGGCGCGCGGCAAGGAGCTGGAGCAGCGCGTCACCGAGATGATCCTCCAGGTCGGCTTGCGCGTGGAGCATCTTCAGCGTTACCCGCACAGCTTCAGCGGCGGGCAGCGCCAGCGCATCGGTATTGCGCGTGCGATGGTGGTGAACCCGAAGCTGGTCGTGGCCGACGAGCCGGTCTCCGCGCTCGATGTCTCGATCCAGGCGCAGATTCTCAACCTGCTGCAGGATTTGCAGGAGAAGTACAGCCTGACCTACCTCTTCATCTCCCATGCCATGAGCGTCGTGCGCTACGTCAGCGATCGGATCGCCGTCATGTACGCGGGCAAGCTCGTCGAGCTGGGTGAGAAGCAGGAGTTGCTGAGCCATCCGAAGCATCCGTACACCGAGGCGCTGCTGGCCGCGGTGCCCAAGCCGTCGCAGCGTAAGCGCGGCATGCGGCTGGTGTCGGCCGGCGAGCCTCCCGATCTGGCGAACCTGCCGCAAGGCTGTGTTTTCGTGCCGCGCTGCAAGTACGCCTCGGATCGTTGTAAGGAAGAAATGCCGCAGCTGCGCGAGCTCGGCGCCGGGTCGTACGTGAGCTGCCACCTGGCCGAGTCGCTCACGCTGATGGGTATCTGACGCGGCGCGGCAGCACTCATTGCGCCGGCGCATCCGCAGCATCCGGTAGGGGCGAAGCGTTCCCTGCAGAATCTGCCGCGATAGGCCGCAGAGGGCGGTCGCATCGCCTTCCGCAGCGGCAGGAGAAGGGAAAGCCTTGCCCCTGCTTCGCGAGAGGAGCAGGGGAATGAGGCGCACGTCCGAGTACATCCTGGCGTGGCTATTGTGGGCCATCACCTGCATCATCGGTGCGTTTGTGGCCTACATGGTGTACGACGCCGTGCCGAAGGCGGCGCGCGTGGTGATCACCGCCAGTGCGGGGAACGACCCGCATCTGATGTTTCAAGCCAGGTACACCGGTGACGCCGTCGATCGCTTCACCTTGATTATCCTGGCGATCCTGTTGATCGTCTGGCTGGTATTCACTGAGGCGTACTACCGCGCAGGCGTGGACCGGGGTGAGCTGGCGCGGCGGTTTGCACTGTTGACGACGATCGAGTTCGGCATCCTCTTTGTCGCGCTCGCACTTCAGGTGATCGTCACGAGCATCTTGGGCCTCTTCACGTTCTCGGGCCTGTTGATCACGCTGGGTGCGTTGGCCCTCACCGTCCTGGGCAGTTGGGTGGTGCTCCGACTGCCCAAGGGCTCCGATGCCCCGCCGCTGTAGGGACGAAACGCTCGCCCCGGAGTTCGCCGCAACGAGAGCCGGCGCATCGGATGAGGTGCTCAGGTTGACGAGGGTCGCACACTGGAAGGTTTCGCCGCTGCTGTTCGGGGCCGCGTTTGTTGTGGGGTCTCTGTTTCTCGTCAGCCAACTCAAATCCCCTGCCAACCTGTACGATGAGGGACTGGTGCTGACCCACGCCGAGCGCATCCGCTTCGGCGAAGCGCCTTATCGCGATTTCTGGAGCATGTACGGGCCGGGCTACTTCTATGCGCTGGCGGTTCTCTTCTCCGTGGTCGAGCCGTCGATCCTGGCCGCGCGGCTCTTCGACCCCCTGCTGCGCTTCCTGCTGACCCTCGAAGTG
>CAYRFV010000335.1:0-5482 GCA_964423545.1 uncultured Anaerolineales bacterium
TTGGACCACGAAGCCGCGAAGGCCGCGAAGCGCACGAAGCGTGAAGGCACGAAGGGAATTCGCCGCGGCGCGAGCCTTCGCGTACTTCGTGCTTCGTGTCTTTCAACCTCTTCGCGTCTTCGTGGTCCAGGGGGTGCGCCTTGGACCACGAACGCGCTCAGGCCGCGAAGCGCACGAAGGCGCGAAGGCACGAAGGGAGCGCGCCGCGGCGCGGGCCTTCGCGTGCTTCGTGCTTCGCGTCCTTCAGCCTCTTCGCGTCTTCGTGGTCCAGCGCCTCCCGCGGCGCCTGACCTGGACAGCAGAATATTTCAGCACTAGCACATGAGGTGAACCAGGTGCCCAACCCGAATCTGTACGATCTCGCTTCGCCCATCCTGCGTCTCTCCGAGGCGCTGGCTGACCGCCAGGCCCGTTTCCTCGCTGACCTGATCCGCATCCGCTCTTACACCGGCCAGGAGCGGCAGGCGGTCGAGCGTACGCTGCAGGAGCTGGCCGGCGTGGGCTGCGACGAGGTGTGGATGGACTCGGCGGGCAATGCGCTCGGTCGCATCGGTCGCGGGCCGGCCGTGCTCCTCTATGACGCGCACCTGGACACTAACGAGGTTGCCGACGAGCAGGAGTGGCCCCATCCGCCCCTGGAGCCGGTCATCGAGGGCGATGCGCTGTTCGGCCTGGGCGCGTCCGACTGCAAGGGCGGGGTGGCGGCCATCGTCTACGCGGCGGCGATCCTGGCGGCGCTGGCCCGGTCTGGCGACCGGCCGGAACTCGCGCAGTGGATGGACGAGAACTCGCTGCTCGTCATGGGCGCGACGCTGGAGGAGGACGCCGAGGGGTTCGCGCTGCGCTCGCTGGTCGAGCGCGACGGCATGCGGCCCGAGGCCGTGCTGCTCGCCGAAGCCACCGATCTGACCCTGCGCCGCGGGCAGCGCGGCCGCTGCGAGGTGCGCGTCCGCACCGAAGGCCGTGCCGCGCACGCCAGCCAGCCGCACCTGGGCGAGAGCGCCATCCTGAAGATGCTGCCGGTGATCGCGGCGCTGGAGGCGATGAACGGCGGCCTGCCCGTCGATCCGATCTTCGGCGCGGGCAACCAGGTCGTGACGCTGATCGACGGGCCGCACACGCCCAACTCGGTGCCTTCGTGGTGCGAGGTGGCTGTGGATCGCCGCCTGGCCCCCGGAGAGACGGCCGAAAGCGTTCTGGCGGGCGTCCGAGCCGTCGTTGAGCCGCTGGGGGCAAGCGCGCGCATCCCGTTCCAGCCGGTGGTGACCCACACCGGCCTGCGTCTCGACGGGCCGAGCTTCTATCCCGGTTGGCTCCTGGATGCGGGCGACCCGCTGCTCGCCGCCGGCAAGGCGACCGGCGCAGCGCTGCTCGGCCAGGCGCCTGCCGTCGGCGTCTGGCGCTTTTCCACGGACGGCGCCTACTCAGCCGGCGCAGCGGGCATCCCCACGCTGGGCTTCGGCCCACAAGAGGAGCAGTACGTCCACACCGCGTTCGACCAGGTCAGCCTGAGCAAAGTGCGCCGGGCTGCCGCGTTCTATGCGCTCTTCCCGTTCAGCGCATGGCGCATCAGGGAGTAACGCACGGCCGATTCGGTCGCACGCATCGCGCAGCCTGACTCACGTCTCACGCATCCCGCCCGAACCATTTCCGAGGCTCTTATGACCAGACATGCCACCCTGTTCATCACCCACCGCGGCGAGCGGCATCAGCAGGACGCGCTGGATGCCGCACCCCCCGAGCTCGACATCACGATGCGTCGCACGCCGTCGAAGGAGGAAATCCTCGCGCTGCTGCCCGGTAAGGAGTTTCTGATCAGCGAGCGCAGCGGCGAGCTCGACGCCGAACTCATGCGCGCCGGCAAGGAGCTGCGGCTGATCCAGCGGCTTGGCTCGCAGACGCACGACATCGACCTGGCGGCAGCGCGCAAGGCTGGCATCCCTGTCTGTTACCTGCCGGTATTGGGCTGCATTCGCGTGGCTGAACACATGATGATGCAGATGCTGGCGTGCGCCAAGAAGCTGCGGGAGTCGATCGACGTGACCCTCGGCGCAAGCGACTTCGGCCAGCCGTCGCGCCGCTGCGACGAAGACTACTTCGCGTACAATTGGACGGGTCGCACCGACATCCGCGGCCTTTGGGGCGCGACCGTGGGCATTCTGGGCTACGGCGAGATCGGCGCCGAGCTGGCCAGGCGGCTCACCGGCTACGGCTGCACGGTGCTCTACAACAAGCGCCACCCGCTACCCCCTGAGGCCGAGCAGCAGATGGGCATCCGGTTCGCCACGGCCGAGGAGCTGGTGGCGACGAGCGACTATCTGTGCATGCTGCTGCCGTTCTTTCCCGAAACCGAACAGTCGCTCGACCGGGCCTTCTTTGCGGCCATGAAACCGGGCGCCGTCTTCGTCAGCTGCGGCGGCAGCGGGGTCGTGGATGACGGCGCCCTGGCCGAGGCGGTGGCGTCCGGCCATCTTTACGGCGCGGCGCTGGACACCTTCACGTTCGAGCCGATCGCGGCCGATAGTCCGCTCCTGTCGGTGGCGCGCAACCCACAGGCGAATCTCGTGCTTACGCCGCACACCGCGGCGGGCGCAGGGTCGGCGAACCGCAAGGCGCGGGCCGACGACTACACCAACGTGCTGCGCGTGCTGCACGGAGAACCGCTGTTGGGTCGCCTGGCCTGAGCGCCCGCGCGGCCTGTCCCTGGCGCGTTGTACGCGCTCGCGGGCGCCCGGCGGTGCGCGCGTGCGAGCCTGCTCCCGTGCGAGCCTGCTCCGTTGAATCGAGACGGGCCACGGTTGCGCGTCTGCCTTCTGTTGCGGTAGAATGGCGGTGCAGCATAGGATGACAGTCTCACGGCCGCGGCGCGCCCTGTCCGCACGTCGGCGACCGAACCGGGGAGGTGGACCGCTTGGGCAGCATTCTGGTTGAGAACGGCGCGATCATCACGCTCGACGGGGCAGCGCGCATCCTGAATCCGGGCTATCTCGTCATCCAGGGCGACCGGATCGCAGAGGTCGGCGCCGGCCAGCCGTCGCCCGAGGTGCGCCAGCAGGCGTACACGGTGATCGACGCCTCGCATATGGCGGTTCTGCCCGGGATGGTGAACGCGCACACCCATCTGTTTCAGACCTTCCTGCGCGGACTGGCCGACGACAAGCCGCTGCTGGAGTGGCTCAAAGCCGCGATCTGGCCGGTCGCACAGGCGTTGACCGCCGAAGACGCCTACGTTGCCGCGCTGCTGGGCCTCGTCGAAAACCTGAGGGGCGGCGCCACGGCGGTCATCGATCATCAGTATGTCCACACCGAGCCGGGAAACGATGACGGCGTCTTTCGCGCCGCACAGGAGACCGGCCTGCGATTTCTGTTGGCGCGCGGCTGGGCCGATTCCCACTACCATCCGGCCTTCATGGAAACCCCGGATCATATCGTATCCGAGATGGAGCGGCTGGCCGCAGCGTGGCACGGCGCTGCGAGCGGCCGTCTGCGCCTCGAATTCGGTCCCCTCATCCCCTGGGGCTGCACCGCGGCCACGCTGCAGCGCACCGTCGCCCTGGCCCGCGAGTGGGGCGTCGGCACGCATATCCACGTGGCCGAGGCGAGGCGGGAGATCGAGATGAGCCTGGAGGAGACCGGGCTCCGGCACATCGAGTGGCTTGCCGGCCTCGGCGTCCTCGGCCCCGATGTGCAGCTGGTGCACAGCGTCTGGCTCGATGACGCGGAGCTCGACCTGGTCGCCGCCCGCGGCGCAGTGGTGGTGCACTGCCCGGTCTCGAACATGTACCTGGCCTCAGGGGTCGCCCGCGTCCCTGAGATGCGCCGTCGCGGCATCGCCGTTGCGCTGGCCACCGACGGCCCCGGCAGCAACAACAACCAGGACATGCTCGAAGTGCTGAAGACCACGTGCCTTCTGCACAAGGTCCATGCACTCGACGCGATGGCGCTGCTGCCGGAGGATGCAGTCTGGATGGCGTGCCGCGGCGGCGCGGCGGCGTTCGGCCAGCCCGAATGGATCGGCTCGCTGGAGACCGGCAAGAAGGCCGATGTGGTCCTGGTCGACCTGAACACGCCGCTGGCGATGCCGGTGCACAAGCCGGTCTCCGCGCTCGTCTACAACGCCAACGCCGGCAACACCGACACGGTTATTGTCGATGGCAAGGTCCTGATGCGCGGCAAGAAGATCCTGTGCGTGGACGAGGAGGCGCTGCTCGCCGAGGCCCGCCGGGTGTGCCGCAGGCTGTTTGAACGTGCAGGGATCTCATGATGTACGACACCGTCATTCGCAACGGCGTGCTGATCACCCCGGAGGGCCCCGTGGCTGCCGATCTCGGGATTGCAGGGGAGGTCATCGCGGCGATCGGCGATCGGCTGGCGGGCCGGCAGATGATAGACGCGGCCGGCAAGCTGGTGATCCCCGGCGCAGTCGATCCGCACGTCCACCTGGAGATGCCTGCCGGTCCGGTGCAATCGAGCGACGACTGGGTCACGGGCACCGTGGCTGCGGCTTGCGGCGGCACGACGACGGTGATCGACTTCGTGGAGCCCGAGCCGCGCGGGGTGGCCGGCGTCTCGGCGTTGCGAGATGCGCTCGTTGCGCGGCGGGCCCAGGCAGACGGCCGGGCGGTGATCGATTTCGGCCTGCACATGACACTGCTCGACGCACAGCCCCAGACGCTTGCCGAGATCCCGGCGATCGTCGCGTCAGGGTGCCCCTCGTTCAAGACCTACATGACCTACAGCTTCAAGCTGTCTGATGACGTCCTGCTCGCTGCGATGGAGACGGTGGGCCGGGCCGGCGGCATGATGATGGTGCATGCGGAGAACGATGCAGGCATCGCCTATCTGCGACGCAGGCTCATCGAGGCGGGATGCATCGAGCCGAAGTGGCACCCCGTCTCGCGCCCTGCCGGCATGGAAGTCGAGGCCATCGAGCGGGCGCTGGCCCTGGCCGAGGCGGCACAGTGCCCGGCCTATATTGTGCACATTTCGACGGGACGCGGCGCGTCGGCAGTGGCCGGAGCGCGGCAGCGGGGACAGGACGCTGTGGGCGAAACTTGCCCGCAGTATCTGTTGTTGACCGATGCGGAGTTCGAGCGGCCCGGCTTCGAAGGCGCCAAGTTCGTCTGTTCGCCTCCGCTGCGCAAGGCTGCGGACAACGCTGCGCTGTGGGAGCACCTGGCTGCCGACGCGCTCCAGACGGTGGGCACCGACCACTGTCCTTTCTTCTACGCTGGCGAGAAGGACCTGGGACTTCAGGGCGGCGCGTATCCCCCCTTTACTCGCATCCCCGGCGGGATGCCCGGCATCGAGTCTCGATTGGCGCTCCTCTACACGTTCGGGGTGCGCACCGGCCGCTTGACCGTTGAGCGCTGGGTCGAGGTGTGCTGCGCTGGTCCGGCGCGGGCGTTTGGGCTGTCGGGGCGCAAGGGGGAGTTGGTCGTGGGCGCCGACGCCGATGTCGTGGTCTTCGACCCGGCGCGCG
>CAYRFV010000336.1:0-5471 GCA_964423545.1 uncultured Anaerolineales bacterium
GCACAAGCTGCGCGAGGTGTTCGCCGTGGCCGACCGCATCAGCGTCATGCGCGGGGGCCAGATGGTCGGCACGGTCAGACCGGCCGAGGCGTCGCGCGAGCAGCTGGCCGAGATGATGGTGGGCCGTAAGGTGATCCTGCAGATCGACAAGTCGGAGGCGCATCCGGGCGCAGCGGTGCTCAGCGTCGCCGAACTGCACGTCGAAGACGATCGACACCATCCTACCGTGAACGGCGTGTCGCTCGAAGTCCGCTCCGGGGAGATCTTGGGCATTTGCGGCGTGCAGGGCAACGGCCAGACGGAGTTGGCCGAGGCGCTGACGGGCCTGCGCAGGGCTGTTCGCGGCAGCGTGTCGCTGCTGGGGCAGGATGTGACCCATGCGCCACCCCGCCAGCTCGTCCAGAGCGGGGTGGCGCATGTGCCGGAGGATCGACACAAGCATGGCCTGGTGCTGTCGTTCCCCGTGCGCGACAATCTGATCCTCTGCACCTACTATCGTCCGCCCTTCTCCAGCGGCATCGAACTGGACTATCCCATGATCTCCGAAGAGGCCGAGCGCCTGGTGCGGCTGTTTGACGTGCGCACGCCGGGCATCATGACGTCCGCCGCCTCGTTGTCCGGCGGCAATCAGCAGAAGGTGATCATCGCGCGCGAACTCTCGCGCATCGCCGGGGATGTGGGGACGGTAGGGGCGCACGGCCGTGCGCCCCTACTCATCGCCAACCAACCGACGCGCGGCCTCGACGTGGGCAGCATCGAGTTCATCCACCGTCGCATTGTCGAGGCCCGGGACAACGGCGCGGCCGTGCTGCTGCTCAGCGCCGAGCTGGATGAGATCATGACCCTGTCGGATCGGATCGCGGTGATGTACAAAGGGCGCATCCTCGACACGCTTGATGCCAAGACGGCCACGCGCGAGCAGTTAGGGTTGCTGATGGCCGGGGTGACGAAGGAGGCCGACCATGCGTGACACCACCGCAGTTGCCGCTGCGCCGCCGCCTGCGCGCTTCCGCAGGATCTTGCAGCGCGCATGGGAGGTGCTGGCGATGCCGCTGCTGGCGATCCTGACCGCGTTCCTGGTGGGCGGCGTCGTCATCTGGATCACCAGCGGGCAGTTGAGCACGGTCTTCGAAGCCTACGGCGGGTTGATACGCGGCGCGTTCTTCAAGCAACGCGGCTTCTCCGAGTCGCTCGTCGCCATGACCCCTTATGTGTTCCTGAGCCTGGGCCTCGCCGTTGGCTTCAAGAGCGGCCTGTTCAACATCGGCGTGGAAGGGCAGTTCTACATCGGGGCGGTCTCCGCGGCGTTCGTGGGACAGGCGACGAGCGGGCTGCCCGCGGTAATCCATCTGCCGCTGGCGGTGGCCGCCGGCGCAGGGGGCGGCGCGCTCTGGGGTGCCATCCCCGGCTATCTGAAGGCGAAGACCGGCGCGCATGAAGTGATCAACACGATCATGCTGAACTACATCGCGTTCCGGCTGGTGGAGTATCTCATCAGTGGGCCGCTGCGAGACACCTTCGCCACCGCCGTACAGACGCCTCGCATCTCAGCGGAGGCAGAGCTCTGGTCTCTCTTTGCGGTTCCAGCGCGCCTGGCCGACCCGCTCAATGCGCTGGGCATCGCGCTGCTGTGCGCGCTCCTGGCTTGGTCTGCCATGAAGTGGTGGGTGACCGATCGCTGGCTGCGCAGCCGCGGCCTGGACATCAAGCTGCCGGTCTACCTGCGCGGGCGCGTGCCGCTAATTGGCGCCGTCCTGGTCGGGCTGCTGGCATTCATCTTCGCACCGCTGCTGACCCGCATCGCGTGGCCGTTCCAGGATGAATACGATCGTTTTCACATCGGCTTTTTCTTCGCCATCGTCGCCGCGGTGGCCATCTGGCGCCTGTTGAACAACACCAAGATCGGCTTCGAGCTGCGCGCCGTCGGCGCCAACCCGAATGCGGCACGCTATGCCGGCGCCAAGATCACGCGCGACATCGTGCTGGCCATGGCGCTGTCGGGCGGGCTGGCCGGCATCGCGGGCACCATCGAAGTGCTGGGCGTCTCGATCTGCCGCTGCCTGCCGCTCTTCTTCTCCAGCGGTTACGGCTTCGACTCGATCGCCATCACACTGCTGGCGAAGAACAACCCGTTCGGCATCCTGGCCGCCTCGTTCCTCTGGGGCGCCATGCGCAACGGCGCTGACCTGATGGAGCTGACGTCCGGCGTTTCCAAGTACATCATCTCGCTGATCCAGGCGTTAGTGCTGCTCTTTGTCGCCGCGCCGGGAATCGTGCGCTGGATCTACCGCATCAAGGCGGCAAGGCGCCCCGAAGAAGAAGCCCCGCTGACGCGCGGCTGGGGAGGTTGACGCATGGCGACAGCGACAAACACGGTGGGCAAGCGTGCGGCCGGGGTGCGGGGATGGTGGGTCACACCGCTGATTGCCTTCGGAGTCCTCTTTGCAGCATGGTGGCTGCTGAACCTGGTCATCGGCGGCAAGTGTGACGGGCAATGCGTCATCAGCACGCTGGCGCAGGCGCTGCGGGTCGCCACCCCCATCGCCTTTGCCGCGTTCTGCGGCGTCATTTGCGAACGAGCCGGCGTCGTGAACATCGGCATCGAGGGGCAGATGCTGATGGCCGCCATGGTGGCCTATGCCGCCAACCTGTTCATCTTCCAGGCGCTCCAGGATTCGCTGGGCAGCCAGGCGGCCGGCGAACTCAGCCGGTGGCTGGCACTCCTCTTCGCGATGCTCTCTGCGCTGTTGCTGGGCGGGCTGCACGCCGTGGTGTCGATCAAGTTCAAGGCCGACCAGATCATCAGCGGCACGGTGATCAACATCCTGGCCATCGGCATCTCCGGCTACTTCTACCGCCAGTTCCTGGCCGAGAATCTGCCGCCCGGGCCGGGCACCTTCCCGATCACCCCGCTGCCCGCGCTGTCACAGATTCCGATCATCGGCCCGATCCTGTTTCAACAGAAGCCGCTGACCTACATCATGCTCTTCAGCGTGATCGCACTGCACTACGTCCTGTTCTACACGCGCTGGGGGCTGCGCACCCGCGCGGTGGGCGAGCACCCGCGCGCCGCCGATACGTTGGGCGTCAACGTCTATCGTACGCGCTACGTGAACGTGTTGGTGGGCGGGATCCTCGCAGGGCTGGGCGGCGCCTGGTTCACGCTGGAGGCGGTGGACGTCTTCAATCCGCTGATGACCAACGGCCTGGGGTTCATCGGTCTGGCCGCAATGATCTTCGGCAAATGGAATCCGTTCGGCGCGCTGATCGGCGCGCTGATCTTCGGGCTCGGCACCAGCGCCACCGCCACGATTAGCATCTTCCGGCCCGACATCCCGTCGCAAATCCCCCAGATGTTGCCCTACATCCTGACGATCGTGGTGCTCACCGGCGTGGTCGGCCGCGCCGTGCCGCCTGCCGCCGACGGGCAACCGTACGAGAAGGGGTGATGACGCCCCCCCGGGCGTGGTCTCCACGCCCGGGGGGGCGAGGCGACCTCGCCCCTACAACGCAGGGCGCTGTCTGACACGCATGGTTTTCGCATCGCCCCACGGCCGGCTGGCCGTGGGGCGGTGGGATGTGTGCTATCTCAGGATGATGGGCAGGATCGCGCGCGGGGGCAGGGCCTCGTACGCGCCGATGTCGCAGCGCGGTCTTTGCGGCCGGGCGACGCCGCGCTGGTCGAGACCGCTGACCGGGGGCGCGGCACAGATGGCGTCGTTGCCTGCATCGATAGCCGCACTGCCAGGGAGGAGCGCCATCGTCCAGGTCGGCCCGCCGTTATCCTGCAAGGCCCCGAGCTTGGGATCGGAGTTGATGCCGGGGCAGGTGGTGTCAGGATAGCTCAGGTTCCCACCGCCGTCGGTGATGGTGCCGGAGCAGTTGCTTCCGCTTGGGCTGTTGGCGACGATCGTGTTCTTAAACGTCGTTTCTACGCTGCCGCTGTTATGGTTGTAGATGCCACCGCCGAAATTGGCGGCGCTATTGCCGGAGAAGGTGCTGTTGCTCACGGTCACCGTGCCAAAGTAGTTGTGAATACCACCGCCAGCGCCGGCAGTGGTATTGCCGGAGAACGCGCTGTTGCTCACGGTCACCGACCCGTTGTAGTTGCGAATGCCGCCGCCACCGCCAGGGTCGCCGCCGATAGCGGTATTGTCGGAGAAGGTGGTGTTGATCACGGTGAGCATGCCGCTGGAGTTGCTAATGCCGCCGCCACCGCAGTCGACGCTATTGCCGGAGAAGGTGGTGTTGGTCACGGTAAGCGTGCCGCTGTTGCTAATGCCGCCGCCACCGCCCGTAGCGGTATTGCCGGAGAAGGTGCTGTTGCCTACGGTCAGCGTGCCGTATTCCAGGTTTGCAATGCCACCGCCCCCACCGTTGGTGGCGCTATTGCCGGAGAAGGTGGTGTTGGTCACGGTGAGCGTGCCGCTGTTACAGATGCCGCCGCCCTCCCAGGCGCCATTGCCAGAGAAGGTGCTGTCGCTCACGGTCGCCGAGCCGGAGCCGTTGTAGATGCCGCCGCAGGCTTGGACGCCATTGCCGGAGAAGGTGCTGTCGCTCACGCTCAGCGTGCCGGGGTACCGGGTGTAGATACCGCCGCCACCGACGTAGCTGGCGCTTGCAGCGCTATTGCCGAAGAAGGTGCTGTCGGTTACGGTGAGCGACCCGCTGTTGTAGATGCCGCCACCGTCGCCGCCGATGATGCTCCCATCGGCAATAGTCAGCGCATTCAGGTTGAGCGTGCCCCCTGAGTTCACAGTGAACACGCGCACGGCATGATTGCCGCTGATGGTGACAGCCTGACCGCTGCCGTCGATGGTCGTGTCAGCCGCAATCGTGATCGTGGCGGTCAAGGTGATCGTGCCGCTGCAACTGAAGGTCACCGTGCCGCCGCCGTCCAGCGCCGCCCGCAAGCTGGCTTCGTCGCAAACGCTGACGATGCCACTGGCCTGCGCGGGCGCTGCCGGTGCGGCGAGCGTCAGCAGAGCTGCCAGCAATACCGCCGACAAAACAAGGAGGGTCGCGAAGTGTTTGAGGCGCATCTTCTGGTCTCCTTGCGCTGAGAACGGATCACCTGAGAACAGTGCGACGCAAGAGGAGATCGGTGTAGGGGTGCGATGCTGCTTACAGTGTACATCCGTTTGACCGAATGCGCGCAACGAATTTCACCGGCGTGAGACGACATGAGCGGCCCGGTGTCACTCCGGCCGCTCATGCTTCCCGCCAGGGGCTTGTGTTTTCGACTGGGCGCGGGGCAAGCTGGAAGCTTGCGTTACATGGGGCTACGGACCCCGTGCGTCCCGCCAGGGGCTTGTGTTTGCGACGGGGGCGCGGCGCAAGCTGGAAGCTTGCGTTACATGGGGCTACGGACCCCGTGCGTCCCGCCAGGGGCTTGTGTTTGCGACGGGGGCGCGGCGCAAGCTGGAAGCTTGCGTTACATGGGGCTACGGACCCCGTGCGTCCCGCCAGGG
>CAYRFV010000337.1:0-5402 GCA_964423545.1 uncultured Anaerolineales bacterium
TCGTCGATGACCAGGATTTCGGGTTCCAGATGAGCCGCCACGGCAAAGGCAAGCCGCACATACATGCCGCTGGAGTAACGTTTGACCGGTGTGTCCAGGAAGTTCTCAATCTCCGCGAAGGCGACGATCTCATCGAACTTGCGCGCGATCTCCGAGCGTTTCATGCCCAGAATCGCGCCGTTGAGATAGGTGTTTTCCCGTCCGGTCAACTCCGGATGGAAGCCTGTACCGACTTCCAGGAGCGAACCAACCCGGCCATGAATCTCAGCGCGACCGATCGTCGGCTCCGTGATGCGAGACAGGAGCTTGAGCAACGTGCTCTTGCCGGCGCCGTTGCGTCCGATGACTCCGACGGCGGCGCCTTGCGGAATCTCGAACGAAACGTCGTGCAATGCCCACAACGTGCCCGCCGCATCGGGCCTGGATCGTCTGCTGCGTCGGCCCGACTGCAGCGGCGTGCTCAGCGCGGCGGCCAACGCATCACGCAGTGTGTTGTGACGTCCTTGCGCCACACCAAGATGATAGAGTTTACCCAGGCCCTCGGTTCGAATCGCGATATTGCTCATGATCCCCTAAATGACGTCCGCAAAGGTGCGTTCGGTCGTGCGAAAATAGGCGAGTCCGCCGGCGAAGGTTGTCGCCAAGACGACCAGCGAAAGAACATAGAGCCAGGGCGACGCCTGGAAGACCGGCGCCGTGGGCCCCAAAAGCGCCCAACGGAACCCGTCGACGACGAGGGTCATCGGATTCAGGGCAAGCAAGAACCGAAACTGCTGCGGTATCAGGGAAGCTCCGTAGATGACAGGCGTCAGGTACATCCAGATCTGCACGAGGAAGGGCACCAGGTAGTTGATGTCCCTGTACCGGACATTGAGCGCCGACAGCCAGAGGCCGAAGGCCAGCGCGGTGGCCGTGGCCAGCAGTATTAATGACGGAAGCAGGAGAATGGCTGGGGTGAGGGAGATACGATACCAGGCCATCAGCGCCAGGAGCACAACCAGGGATACCGCCAAGTCGACCAGGCCGGAGAGCACAGCACTGGACGGCACGATCAGGCGCGGGAAGTATACCTTTGTGATCAGATTGGCGCTGCCCACCAGGCTGGTGGATGATCGAATGAGCGCTCCGGCAAAGAAGTTCCAGGGAACGAGGGCGGCGAATGCAAAGACCGGATAGGGCGCGTCACCCGATGGCACGTTTAGCAGGCCCCCGAAGAGCAGGGTGAAGACGAGGGTGGTGATGAGCGGCTGCAGCACTACCCAGGCAACTCCCAAGGCGGTCTGCTTGTAGCGCACTTTGATGTCTCGCCATGACAGGAAGAAAAGCAGCTCGCGATAGCGCCAGACATCCAGCAGGCGCAGAGAAGCCAATCCGCGGGTTGGTTCGATCACTACGGTGACAGGGTTATCAGATGCCTGGTGCAGGCCCGATAGTCCTGCTTCCAGCACTGGCTGCAGCGTTTCTGAGGTTATTCGGGAGAGTTCTTCGGACACTAAGGGCGCTCCTGGTGGCAGGCCGACACGACGGTCCTCTGCGCGGATGCGTTTCAGCGCCAGACCCTGCGGCCGCGAATCGCCAGCCACGCGACCGTTCCCAGTACGAGCAGCAACGTGGGCAGCAGGCCGGCCAAGAGAGTCTGCTCCACAGACGCGGCCTGCACTGGGGTCTTGCTGAGATCGAAGGCTGGGCCTGGCTGGCTTGGCGGTTTTTCTGGCAGCGCTTGCGCAGGCGGTCGCAAGACTGGCATCGCTGTAGGCGCCGGCGTGCCAGGTAGGCGAGGCGTCTCCCTCTGCGGCACTGCAAGGGCCGGCAGTTGGCCAACTCCGGGGATGACGCCCCCGACATGCCAGATCTCACCAGCCCTGTCGGTGAAGTTGGTATTCCACAACACTTGAAGCTCATTGCCGAGCCGTACGGTGGCAGCCGTCCAGTGGGCGCCCGGCCCCGTATCGTCCGCTTCAGGGACGGCCACGGTCATCGGTGACCATTCGCTGCCAAGCCAGACGGCATGATAGGTTCCACCAATCTGGGTCTTGGTGCGCCAGGTAATCACCATGTGAAGCCGGTTGGAACCATCCACCAGCAAGAGCGGATACCCGTTGACCCCTTCAAAATCCGCAAAGATGTGCTGAGGCTCGCTCCACGTGGCGCCACCATCGCGCGATATCCGGTGATAGCGGCCCGTATGCCACGCGCCATCGATATAGACCATGTGCAATTCAGAGGAACCGATGCTCGCAATCGATGGGAATGAGACGCCGTATTCATTGAGATCCCGGTAGGCCACCTTGATCGGCGGTTCCCAGTCTGCGCCGCCGTTGGTGCTGCGCGCATAATAGATGCCCTGGCCGAAACCCTCCTGCTGATTGGTCTGCCACACCGCGTGGAGACGCCCCACTCCGTCCAGGTTCAGCCGAATGTTCGAAAAGGCGATTTCGAGGTCGTCTAGCGGCAGTGACAGCCTTGCGGGCGAGCTCCAGGTGACACCACTGTCCACAGATTGCACATGATACACACCTGGACTCTCGCCTTTCGTTGCGTACACGATATGGATGCCCCCTTCGGCGTCCGTGATGATATCGGATTCCCACTGGGTCTGGGCGTTTCCGGTGGCAACCAGAGACGGCTTGCTCCACGCCTGTGCGGAGTGCGCTTCTTCCGGCAGCGCAGTACTGTAGTAGAAGCTGGAATAGCCCGACCACACGACGTGAAGGCGGTTGTTCTTGTCCACGGTCACGGCTGCGTAATCTGCGATGATGTCGCCGGGAACGAACAAGATGTCGGTGGGTTGCGTCCAAGAGACCCCGTCCCAGCGCGAGTAGACGATCGTGTTGCCCGTATGGATTAGCGCCTTGGGTCTCCCCATAACCGGCGCTCCGCCGATCTCCTCGCTCCAGAACACATGGACATTGCCGTAGCCGTCGGCTACGATCGCCGGACGCCCTGAACTGGTCAGCGAATTGGAGAGATTGAGTGGCGCGCCCCAGGCGATCGAGGCAGCCTGAGCTTGCGCGTGAGCGACCCCGCTTAGCGCCGATAGCGCCAGGGCCAGCAACACTGCCCAGGTGTTTCCTTTGCGCATGGCCATCACCGCCTACGGCACCCTGGCCTTATGCAACTCATAGCCCCCAATCCGCGTCTCTAGTTGATAGAGGGCCTCGAGCTGCTCGCCAGGGTAGAGTGACGTCCCGCGAGCAAAGTTGCCCACCAGGACATAGTCAGGTCGATTGCGCTGAACGAAATCGTAGTCCTGAGCCACCGGTGCGCCTTGCAGGAAAGCCTGGCTCACGGCGCCCGCGAGCAATCTTGCGGGTGGGAAATGGTAGTTGTGATCGGTCAGGAATCCCATCTCTGGCTCCCAGGTTTCGACCAGTGCGTCCAGCGGTACATGCTTGTTCAAGTATTCGGCCATTGCCTCAGGTGCGTTGAAGGCGGGAAAGGCGATCTCACGCACGGTCTGCGCCAGCGGCAAGAGGATCATCACCAGGAGCCAACCGACCATGGCCAGGCGCAAGGCGGCATTGCGCAGCGCAGCGCCCTCCAGTTTCACCGCGGCCGGTATCCCTCTAAGTCCGACATGGAGGCCATCTGTGAGGTCATAGAAAAAGCGGGCGACGAACAGGCTGGCCAACGCCAGGCCAAGGAACGCGTAACGCCACCAGCCGATCGAGGCAACAACATACCAGCCGAGATTGGCAACGATCAGCGTGAGCACGATGCCCCATTGTTGCGCTTCCCGGCGCCGCGGCAACGCAAGAAAGAAGCCGTAGACGAGAATCGGCAGCAAGCCGCCGAAGTACGTCGATAGACTGATCAGTACGTTCAGGCTCTGCTGCATCAGCGCAGGAGAGAAGCTCATCGCGGCGCCCGCAGTCGCCTCGCGCAAGGCAGCAAGGTTTTCGCCAGCGGTCGCGGGTCCAAGGTTCATCACCAGGTATCCCTGCCAGACAGCAAAGCTGGCGCCGGCTACAAGGCCCGGCAGGATGAAGGCGCGCTGCGGCGCGGTGCGATAGTAGATCAGATTCGTGAGCCAGGCGAGCAAGAGGGACGGCGCAATAAAAAGAAGATACTGGTACTTGGTGATCATGGCTAACCCGAGCATGAGCCCAACTACGACCAGCCGAGGCCACCTGGCGCGCTCCCAGGCCGCAAACCAGATCCACAAACCAGTCACGAGAAAGAAGAGGCCCGGAATCTCTCCCAGCACCTGTCTGCCATACAGGAGAACACCCGCACTCCTCGATGAGATCAGTAGCGCGATAGCCAACCAGGCGAAGCCTGGCCCTCCCCAATGTCTGGCCAGTCGGTAGAACACGAAAAGCGCTGCCAGCAGATAGAGGGCGACCACCAGTCGGGCCTGCATCAGGCCGATGCCGAAGACCTTGAATGTGCCGGCAATGGGCAACATGACAGTCGGGCCGACGCCGATCGTGGGCCCGTAATAGCGAAATCCTTCGCTGCTGTAGTCGGCATAGACACCGAAGCGCACCAATGTCTTGGGTACGTGAAGGTGCGATCCTTCGTCAAACCATGTCAAGGGATAGTCGGTCAGGTTGATCAATACCATGCAGATGATCCCTGCGATGGCAAATAACCGCGCAATTCTATGGAGCACCTCAGTTTGGTCTGCGCCTCGACGTGCAACCGTTGTGGAGGATTCCTCTGATGTTCGATGCATCGCTACCTCTGCCACGCCTTGTGCAGGCTCTCAGGCGCGCTGTGAAAGCGCAGTGGCGTTCGCAACTGAGCCTCGCGGCGCAACTCCCATCCTGCTTGGGATTGCTCAGGCGCATCCCCATCCCGCGTCAAGGGTCGCGGCACTGCTCGCGAAGTCTTGACGAGTGATCTATTGGCGGATTGGATCGTTTCTATCACAAGTGAGTATACCACCGATGACCCTATGCTCCCAAATGGCTCGCGGCCCAGTGGCCCGCACCCGCGCGGGTCGAAAAGCTGTTAGGCTTCAAGGAGAGTATGTTGTCGGGCCAGGTGAAGCGGTTGGCCGACAAGCGCTATGGTCCCGAGGTGACAATGAAGAGGATGATACCGACGCGATTGGAGTTGACTGACATCTCTTCCAGGGCATTATAGCCGCGCACCACGTAATAGTAATACTCACCTTCGGTTGGTGGTGTGTCAAAGTAAGTTATGGTCGGCCCGGATGGAAGAACGGTAGTCAGAGGTTGTTCCTGTGTTGGATCGACGTACGGGTTCGTGCTGCGCCAGATACGGTATCCGGCGTTGACTGGCCGGTGTTCCCATGTCAGCTTGGTGTCTGGTGGCTCATGGGCGATCGAGATGACCGGCGCCTGGGGCTGCGTGCTGTAGGTGGCGGCGTAGTTGCCCCCGGTGGCAGGGAAGCGCGCATAGAGGACGCCCTTGACGGTTTGGGTGGTGAAGGT
>CAYRFV010000338.1:0-5364 GCA_964423545.1 uncultured Anaerolineales bacterium
GACTGTAATCACTGCAACAGACATTGAACGGCATTTATGCGATGTTTGCGCGTAACCGTGTTGCGGTCCATGTTTCGATCCTGGCTATGCGTCCCGATAGCGAAATGAGCGTTGGTCTCTGCCTTTGCCGGACGGACCTGCTGAGGGGTCGGATAGCTTTGCGCGTGAGAGGTCACATCCCGTGCCTACGAGAGACCGAATTGTTGCGACTGTCTTGTCATATCGCATTCTTCCCCTGCACAGAGCCTGGCTGATGGCGCGTCTGAGCCTGCTCTTGCTCGTCTTCTTGCCGACTGCGGCATTTGCGCAGGGCCAGACCATCTACCCGACGGATATCGCCGGCCCTTCGGGTAGCGGTTCTTTCGGCAAGCAGGTGGTGGTGCTGCTGAACGGCAACATCGTAGTCGCGGATCCGGGCTATGACACCGCCACGGCGGTGGACGCCGGAGCGGTCTATCTCTATGACGGCAACACACTGGCGTTGATCAGCGCGCTCACGGGGAGCCATTCCGGCGACCAGATTGGCTCAGGCTATTTCGGAGTCGCCAAGGGCATAACGGCCTTGAGCAACGGCAACTACGTGGTGAGCAGCCCCAATTGGAACGGCCAAGCCGGCGCCGTCACTTGGGCCAGCGGTGTGACGGGCGTGACCGGGACGGTATCGATCGCCAACAGCCTCGTAGGTCTTTGCAACGATCTTGTTGGTTCCGCCGTTCTCGCGCTGCCTGACGGCAACTATGTTGTGGGCAGCCCCTTCTGGGACTATGCCGACCCCCAATGCTCGCAATCCCCTGGGCCCGGACGCCAATATGGCGCTGCTACCTGGGCCAATGGCGCCACCGGCGTTACCGGGACCATTTCCACTGCCAACAGTCTCATCGGCGGCGCGGACAACACGTTCGTTGGCGCCGACCTGAAACTTCTGAGCAACGGCAACTTTCTGGTGCTCAGCCTCAATGGTGGTAAAGGCGCTGTGACCTGGGGTAGCGCTGCTACTGGCCTCTCGACCGGCACACTGTCTAGCCTCAACAGCCTCGTTGGCAGTCATGTCGATGATAAGGTTGGCGGGACTTACGGAACCGTCCAGGGTGTGGTCACCCTCAGCAACGGCAACTATGTGGTGGTGAGCCCCAGTTGGGACAACGTTTCGGCCGCGGCCGTCGATGCCGGCGCGGTCACCTGGGGCAACGGCGCCACGGGCACAAGTGGCGTCGTGTCCATCGCCAATAGCCTCGTCGGCACCCGGATGAATGACAACGTTGGCAACGGCGGTAACGCGCCCGGTGTGACGCCTCTCAATAATGGCAACTACGTGGTGACCAGCTATATCTGGAACAACGGTGCGGTCGTTGATGCCGGCGCGGTCACCTGGGGCGATGGCGCCACCGGTGTCAAAGGAGTCATCACCGCCGCCAACAGCCTCGTCGGCAGTTCGGCCTACGACTACGTCGGGTTCAACCCCAGTTGCAACGGTTGCAGCGGCGTGACGGCCCTCACCAATGGCAACTACGTGGTGAGCAGCCCCTATTGGAATGGCAGTCGCGGCGCTGCCACCTGGGGCAACGGCGCCACCGGCGTCAAAGGAGTCATCTCGTCCGCCAACAGTCTCATCGGTGGCGCAACCACGGATGCGGTTGGCAAGCGCGGCGCAACCGCACTCCCGAACGGCAACTACGTAGTAATCAGTCCTGAGTGGCAGAGCTATGCTGGCGCTGTCACCTGGGGCAATGGCGCTACCGGCATCACGGGAACCGTATCGGCTGTCAACAGCCTCGTCGGCGGTTCGGCCTCCAACTATGTCGGCTCGATCCCTAACTGTGATTGCAGCGGTGTAACGGCCCTCGCCGATGGTGATTACGTGGTGAGCAGTCCCTATTGGAATCTAAATCGCGGCGCCGCCACCTGGGGCAACGGCGCCACCGGCATCACGGGAACCGTCTCGGCCGCGAACAGTCTTGTTGGCAGTGCGTCCGGCGACTACCTCAGTCTGCTCCGTGCGGCTGACCCTTTCGACGTCGACCCCTATCCGGGTACGGTTGCCCTGAGCGGCGTCATTCCGTTGAGCAACGGCAATTTCGTGGTGGCCAGTCCCTATTGGGACAATGGTGCAGTTGTTGACGCCGGCGCTGTCACCTGGGGCAACGGTGATACCGGTTTGACCGGCGAGATCTCGGCTGCCAATAGCCTTGTGGGAAGCAGCAGCGGTGACGGGATCGGTTCTGTTGGCGTCACCGCCCTGGCCAATGGCAACTATGTCGTGGCGAGCCCCTTCTGGAGCAATATGATCGCCGGTACGGTCGAGGTCGGCGCTGTGACATGGGGCAGTGGCGTTGCGGGCGTCAAGGGCGCTGTCTCTGCAACCAACAGCCTGGTCGGCGGCGCCGATGTCGATCGCGTTGGCTTCGCCGGGGTGACGGCTCTCGCCAACGGCAATTATGTCGTGCGAAGCCCCCGCTGGGACAGCGGGACGATTCTCGACGTTGGCGCAATCACCTGGGGCAATGGCGCTTCCGGCGCTGTAGGAGTCGTCACCCCGGCCAATAGCCTGGTCGGCAGTGCCGATTTTGATACCGTAGGCGCAGGCGAGGTGACAGTCCTGAACAGCGGCGACTACATCGTCCACAGTCCGACCTGGGACAATGGAGCAGTTGCCGACGTTGGCGCCATCACTTGGGGGTTCGGGGCCACTGGCACAACCGGAGCGATCGACAGCAATAACAGTGTGGTGGGAGCGACCAGTGGCCAGGGAACGACGATGATATCGCTGGCGGCGAACAACGATCGCCGCGTTATCGCCGGCAGAGACGTGGACCAGATCGTGACGGTCGTCGAGCTCGTTCCCAGACTGATGGTGCACCGGGCCGGCGATGGCTCAGGTGTGGTCAGCAGCATCCCGGCCGGGATCACATGCGGCGCCGACTGCTCTGAAACGTTCAGCCACGGCACGGTTGTCATGTTGGCTGCCACGCCGGACACAGGATCGACCTTCATCGGTTGGAGTGGGGCATGCAACGGCGCGGGCGACTGCATGGTCACCATGGACAGCGCCAGGACCGTCACCGCAACCTTTGCCGAAACGCCAGCGACGCAACGCTTGGTCTTCCTGCCGCTCCTTGAAAGCCAGTAGCTAGAGGTTCTTCCCTCCGCACCCTGTGAGATGAAGGGCAAGAATCATTGTTGTGGAGCGCCAGGCTCGCCAAGCGAGCCCGGCGCTATTCATCCCTGCGTTACTTCCCTGCCACTTCTTTCGAAAACACCAGCTTGCCTGCCACTGCGTCCACCACGACCGCATCCCCGCGCTGGAAACTTCCCTCCAGCAGCGCGAGCGCCAGCGGATCCTGCAGGTGCTGCTGGATCGCCCGTTTCAGCGGTCGTGCGCCGTAGACCGGATCGTAGCCGGCTTCGGCCAGGAACTCGCGCGCCCGATCGGTCAGGCGCAGGGTCAGGCCGCGATCGCTCAGCATCCTCTCAAGCCGTCGCAGTTGGATCTCCACGATCTTGCCCAGGTCCTCGCGCGTCAGGCTGTGGAACACCACGATCTCATCGATCCGGTTCAGAAACTCCGGCGGGAACGCCTGCCGCAGCGCGGCCATGGCCCGCTCCGAACGCTGGCTGTCGGTCAGCGCCGGGTCGTTGATGTACTGGCTGCCGATGTTCGATGTCATGATGACCACAGCGTTCTTGAAGTCTACCGTGCGTCCGTGACCGTCGGTCAGCCGGCCGTCATCGAGCAGCTGCAGCAGCGTGTTGAACACCTCGCGATGCGCCTTCTCGATCTCATCGAAAAGCACGACACTGTACGGCTTCCGGCGCACCGCCTCGGTGAGCTGGCCCCCCTCGTCGTAGCCCACATAGCCGGGCGGTGCGCCGATCAACCGGCTCACCGTATGCCGCTCTTGATACTCCGACATGTCGATGCGGATCATCGCGGCTTCGTCGTCGAACAGGAACTCGGCCAGGGCGCGGGCCAGCTCCGTCTTGCCGACGCCCGTCGGCCCCAGGAAGACGAAGCTGCCGATCGGTCGGTTCGGGTCCTGTAGGCCGGCGCGCGCACGGCGGACCGCATTCGCCACCGCCCGGATCGCTTCGTCCTGCCCCACGACGCGTTCGTGCAGACGCTCCGGCATCTGTAGCAGCTTGGCGATCTCCCCTTCCAGCAGCTTGCTGACAGGGACGTGCGTCCAGCTCGACACGACCTCGGCCACCTCCTCCGCGCCGACTTCCTCCTTCAGCAGCATCCCGCGCTGCTGCATCTCGCCCAGCTCGGCCTCGGCCTGCTTGAGCGACGCCTCCAGTCCGACCAACTTGCCGTACTGCAGCTCCGCAGCCCGGTTGTAGTCGTAGCGTCGCTGGGCAATCTCGATCTCATGCCGCGTCGCCTCGATTTCTTGCTTGATGCCCGACGCACGCTCGATGACTTCACGCTCCCGGCCCAACCGCGCATCGAGGCTCCGGCGCTCCTCTTGCAGGTCGGCCAACTCGCGCTCGATCGTCGCCAGCCGCTCCTTCGATGCGGCATCGCTCTCCTTCTTCAGCGCCTCGCGCTCGATCTCCAGCTGCATGATGCGGCGTTTGATCTCATCGAGCTCGGCCGGGTCGGATGTGATCTCCATGCGGAGCCGGCTGGCGGCTTCGTCGATCAGGTCGATGGCCTTGTCCGGCAGAAAGCGGTCGGCGATGTAACGGTGCGATAGCGTGGCGGCAGCGATCACGGCTGCATCGGTGATGCGCACGTTGTGATGGACTTCGTAGCGCTCCTTCAGCCCGCGCAATATCGAGATGGTGTCCGCCACGGTCGGCTCATCCACCAGCACCGGTTGGAAGCGGCGCTCAAGCGCTGGGTCTTTCTCGATGTGCTTGCGGTACTCGTCGAGAGTGGTCGCGCCGATGGCGTGGAGCTCGCCGCGCGCCAGCATCGGCTTGAGCATGTTGCTGGCATCCATCGCGCCCTCGGCTGCGCCTGCGCCCACCACGGTGTGCAGTTCGTCGATGAACAGGATGACTTGCCCTGCGGCATCGGTGATCTCCTTCAGCACGGCCTTGAGCCGCTCCTCGAACTCGCCGCGGTACTTCGCGCCGGCGACGAGTGCGCCCATGTCGAGCGCCACCACCCGCTTGTCCTTGAGCCCTTCGGGCACATCCCCGCGGATGATGCGTTGCGCCAATCCTTCGACAATGGCGGTCTTGCCGACCCCCGGCTCACCGATGAGCACAGGGTTGTTTTTGGTGCGCCGGCTGAGGATCTGGATGGTGCGGCGGATCTCCTCGTCGCGTCCGATCACCGGGTCGAGCTTGCCCTGCCGCGCAAGCTGCGTCATGTCGCGGCCATATTTCTCCAGCGCCTGGTATGTGCCCTCCGGGTTC
>CAYRFV010000339.1:0-5357 GCA_964423545.1 uncultured Anaerolineales bacterium
GGCATGGGGAAAGATCAGACCTTATTGTGGGAAAATTCCCGTCCCAGCCTGCCAATCCTGATTCCGGGCCCCGATTCCTCCCGTCTCCCTGTCATTTCCTACTTTCCACAAGGTATAGAAATTAATTCACCTAGTGTTGCGCGCCGAACTGGCTGCGCACAACCCCCGCCTGGCTGCCCGATGCCAGCCGGAAGGCGGACGGCAAAAAGACGCTGTACAAGCCGAACAGACTCAGGGAGAAGCGGCTCAAGTCCGGGCGAAGCGCGTACTGGAGCAAGGCACGCCCGTTGCGCCGGACAGAGTCCGGCGCAGGGCGTGGCGGAGCACGACCCGTGGATTGCCGAAGTTCAGCTTGTCGTGGACCTCGAACCAGACTCCCAAGCCGAAATCCAGGAGAACGGCGAAACCCAGCAACAGGGCCTTTTCGGGGACCCGCAGGCAGAATTCCCGCTCCAGGTTGAAGTGGAAGCGCTTCTGGCAGGCGGCCTCGAAGGCGCGCCGCGCGTCGGCATACCGGCGCTTCTTCATGAGGCAGAAGCCAAGCTGCTCGAAGACGGTGATATCCATGGAGTCGGCGGGCATCAGCGCGGCCGCTTTGGAGAATGCGTCAATGGCCTTGTCGAAGCGCTCCGCCTCGCGGCAGTTGAAGCCGAGCAGGGCGTAGACGGGGAATGGGAATTACCTGATTTCGCTTTTGAGGCGTATAGTCTCTGAATGTGAGAGGAGGCCATGATCCTGAGGTTGTTCCGGGTTGAGGTTGCTGATGACAGAAGTCAAGGAGGGACATAGCAACATGGTAAATGACGATAAGGGCAGTAAACTATCCAAAAAAGCAATTTGCATCCAGATGATCGACCGTGAAGGCGGAGCTACGTTGGATGAGATGGCTCATGCCATCAAGGACGCAGGGATTGATAGCGATCTCCGCGTGAACCGAACGACTGCAAGCCTCTGGATGAGCAAACTCACCGACGAACATGGTAATCCCATCCAAGTGCTTAACGACAAGATCACTGGCAAATATTCCCGCAGGATCACATCGACGCGTGTCTGCCAGTTCACTTTACCCGCGACCAAGCCGGCACAGCCTGACATGCAGTTGACCCCGTCGCTGATTGAGGCGGCGTTCGAAAACCACTACTGCAACTATGCGCAGAAGCGCGATTGGAGCATCGATTACCATCTGAAATGCTGGGAACTGGGGCAGAAGGCGTTCGGTCTGTGTTCCGACGATGCTTTGGAAGAATTGATCGTTGAGCTTCGCAAATATTGGCAGGCTTTCCGGCCCTACAAGCCGCCAACGGCTGGAGACGTTCGCCAGTGCCTCAATAGTATTGATGTCAGCCTTCGCAACATTCGACTGGGAGACATGGCGGACATCGAAAGCAATCTGCTGCAAAAAATCTGGGCAGCCATTGCGGCGACAGGCGAGATAAAGAAGAATAAGGACGGCCCGTCGCTGGTTGCCACATCGAAACTCCTGCACTTCTGGAATCCGCGCCTTTTTGTTATCGTCGACCGGCAATTGATGGAGAGCTTTGTATTTGAGCACAGCTGGTTGCGGGATCAAGTAGAGCAGGTCAACGCCATCCTTCCCGACTGCCTTCCGGCGACAGCAAATCAGCACAAGTTCTTCCGAACCAATCTCCGGAAATTTCTTGCGATCCTTGCTTGGGCAGGTCGGGTGCTGCACGTCAACAAAGGAATTGTCGACGGCTTCTCTAAGTATGTCCATCGCTATGCCGAGGGGCCAGTCCCTGAGGATCTCGCAACCTACGATGCAGCAGCGATAGAATGGCTCCTCTTGGGACTCGTCCACGTACCTCCACAGGGGGTGTCGTTTCCTGGCGGTGATCCCGAAGATATGTGACTTCGGTCGGTGAGGATCGGTGGGAAACCTTACGGTCTTAATATCTTGACTGTCCGAAAACGGATTTCAAAAGGCCACAATCCAGACCAAGCCGGACTGCAATGGGAACCGCGATTTTATTGGCTGGAATTGGTGGTAGTTGGTGCTGGTAGCGATCGGATTTCCCCTCATAACCCAAAGGTCGAAGGTTCAAATCCTATCCCCGCTACCAACCTTTTCTCCGGGTAGTGCCCTCAACGCTCTCGGTCATGAATCGGGCAGGGCCCTGCCTCGCGGGCTCTCCGGCTTCACCTGTTGGCGGTCGCGCCTTTGACCAGCCCATCGAGCATCTCCAGGAGCTTCTCCCCCGTATCGCCTCCGCCACGTGGGGCCTTGGTCAAGGCGTCCAGGCGGCGCCGCGCGTATTTGTTCCAGTCACGGTTATTGTGATTCAGCTTGAGGTAGGCGGTGTAGAAGGCCATGGCCGGCTCGCGGTTCTTCAGAACATCGTGGCAGCCCCCGAGAAAGTAGACCGCTCCCGCCGACTTCGGGTTGATTTTATAGGCGGCCTCGAAGGCGTGCAGCGCGTCGGCATACCGGCGCTTCTTCATGAGGGAGAAGCCAAGCTGCTCGAAGACGGCGATATCCATGGAGTCGGCGGGCATCAGCGCGGCCGCTTTGGAGAATGCGTCGATAGCCTCGTCGAAGCGCTCCGCCTCGCGGCAGTTGAAGCCGAGCAGGGCGTAGAGGCGGTACTGAGGGGCTGAGGCGACTCCTCGTTGCAGCGCCTTGATCGCGCCGGGGAGGTCACCTCTGCGGTAGTGAGATTCGGCTAGCGCCGAGTAGTGCGCGGATTGTCTGGGCTCAAGGGAGATGGCCTGGTTGAAGTAAGCGGCGGCGCCCGCGTGGTCGCCCGCCTCCATGCGCTTGCGGCCCTGCTCGTTCAGCGCGCGAGCCTGGTCACTGCCCTGGCGGATGGTATTCATGTCATCCGGAGTCACGGCGGTCTCAAAGCGTCCGGTGCCTCTCTGCACCAGCAGCCGGGCGGGTTGGCCGGGCGGCAGCGCGCCGGCGATGCTGCCGAATCGCTGAGCCGGCGCTCGCGTCTCGTAGAACCCCGTGTTCCCCAACTCCAGAAGCACGTCGCCCGCCCTGAGTCCGGCGCGAGAAGCAGGGGAGTCAGCCGCCACATCGAGCACTCTTACTCCATGCCCTTCGTGCGTGGTGAGAACCAAGCCGAGGTAGGCCCGCGGCGAAGTAGGAGCGGAGAGCACTTGCGGCTCGGCCGGAAGCCGTGCCGCCACAACAGGGCGAGACTCCTGCGCGGGCGCCTGTTCTTCGAAGTGACTGAAGAACTCGATCGCTGCCTGATCGTCGGGTCCGGTGTAGTGCAAGGCGAGACCGGCCGGGGAGTAGTACTCGACAAGGTTGCCGTTGGCGTCAATCGATGTTCGGGACGGGGCCGCCAGCTTGAACCACTCCTGGTACTGTCGTTTGGGATAGTTGATCTTGAAATAGAGATCGATTGTCTCGATGATCTGTCCCTCGCGCCGGAACTTCACGGAGATCCGGCGGGCGTCGTGCTTGGCCGGATTGTAGTCGTAGCGTTCGCCGGGGACCACCTCGCGCACAGGCGGCCCCAGCACGCGATCCGCATCGGCCTTCACCGACACGCCCGGTCGGAGACCCTCGAACTCGCCAGCCAACAGAGCTTGGCTCAGACACGCCGCGGCCGCCAGCAATATACCCGCGCGTAGCATCACTTGCGCCTCCCTTGAGCTGCTTCGCAACTTCTCACGGCCTCCAGCAACCGGCCGCATCTCTGTGTCATGCAGGCGTCCATCTTCTCCATATCCGGGTGCGTGGAGGTAAAGCACTTCCACTGGCAGTCGCCGAACTCGCTGTTTTCTCTCATGCACGGAACCTCCTGCGTCTCGAATTCGACGCCTAGGAGCCCCCGGCCACCGCCAGTGGGCTTGGTGCCGGCGGTCGGGCCCCGTCCAGCGCCGCCCCCTCTTCCGGTTGCACCAGGCGGACCGCTTCCGGGCGTGTCTCCCGCGCGGCCTCCCTCTCCCTCTCCGGCTGCCGTTAGTGGCTGTGACGGCTGGCCTCCGGGCTCAGGCGCGTAGGCCATACCGGACCGAACCCAGCCGGAGACGCCCGGAACACGGATGTAGTAACCCAGGCGCAGGCAGGCATTGAAGGCCTCTTGACCGCTAAGTACCTGCCGTGTTCCGTCCCGATAGCCGACAGAGGCAATGACAGTGGCTTCCTGCTCAATGGCCAGCACGCGGTATCGTCCTTCTACTCTGGAGCCATCCAACAGCGCATACACCCGGGTGACAGGATTATCAGCCGCGGTCGCCTTGGCGGGCGCCGGGGCCGGCTTGGAAGCCGCCACCAGAGGCGGAGGCTGAGTAGTGATGCTCTGAGGCTGGGTAGTCGAACCCCTTACCAGTGGGGGCGGCTCGCCGGCGGCGGGGGGGTGCGACTGGTCAACCCGAGGCGCGGAGCCCGAGGCTCTGGCCGCACAGTCGGCCGCGAGCTGGAGAACCGGCTGGGCATCCGTCAGCGCGCTGTCCACGGCGCCCAGCGCGGCGCTGATGTTCTCCACTAAGCCGTCAGCCGACTCGAGGTTGAGACAAGGGGTGGACCCCCAGTCGGAGGCAGCTTCCTGAACGGCGCTGTAGTACGCTTCGGCAGCTATCCTAGAGCTCACCATGTCCGGCGCTTCACACTCCAACGATTCCGGCAGTGCTCGCACCGACCCGGCGATCCCGGCCAACGTTGTCTGCGCCCGCTGGGCTTGCTGCCTCTGGGCCGCCGGATCGTTCTCGCCCGGCAGCAGGCTCCCAATCCTGTCGATGCGCGAAAGCAGTTCGGACCGGAGCGAGGCGTACTCCGACTCGAGGCTCCGCCATTGCTCCATCTTTGCGGGAGCCTCCCCTGCCAGCGTCTGGGCCCGGGTCACGCTCGCGCTCGCTCGGCTCCGATGGTCCGCCAGAGCGCTCGTCCATGCCTCGACGTTGGTCCTCACAGCGGCGATATCGCGGCTTCGCGCAAGCGCGGCCGTCAGATGCTCGCGGAGCGTCGTCGCATATCCCTGGGAGGCCGTGACAGCCTGCTTGATGGCCGCGGCATCGTCCGCCGTACCGCACGCGGCGGCGCCCGCACGAGCCAGTTCCAGACTGGTCTGGACGGCCTGCTGGTACTCGGCCGCCTGGGACACCATGCTCTCGATCTCGCTCCTGTAAGAAGCGGCGCGCTGGCAGTCGCCTGCCACAGTGTCGATCCGGCCAACCACGGCCCTCAGCGCCTCGGTTCCGGCTCTGCTCTCCTGTCCGATCTGGTTGAGCTGAGCCGCGGGCGCCTGAACTTCGTTCTGGCAGGCCGATGCAGCCTTGGCCTGCATCGCCAGCAGGCGGGCGTAATCCGACTGTAGGGCGGGGCCGTATTCCTTCTCGATTCTTGCGGCGAGTTCCGCGTACATCGCGGCCTTGCGGACCTG
>CAYRFV010000340.1:0-5326 GCA_964423545.1 uncultured Anaerolineales bacterium
ATCCCGACTCGTGCATCCCGCATGGTTTGCTGCTCGTGATGCATCCCGCTTCCCGCATCCGTCCAAGAGGATACGCGAATGAAGACCGACTCTCCAGCGCAGCTTCCCGATGATCTCCAGCGGGGGGTCTTCCTAACGACGATCGACGCCATCTACAACTGGGGGCGCGTCAAGTCGATGTGGCCGATGGCGTTCGGCCTGGCCTGCTGCGCCATCGAATTCATGGCCATGATGGCGTCGCGCTTCGACCTCAGCCGCTTCGGCATGGAGATCATCCGTGCTTCGCCGCGCCAGGCCGACCTGATGTTCGTCTCCGGCACGGTGACCAAGAAGATGGTGCCCAACATCGTCCGCCTCTACAACCAGATGGCCGAGCCGAAGTATGTGCTGGCCGTGGGCGCATGTGCCACATCGGGCGGGCCGTTCAAAGAGGGTTACAACGTCGTCTCGGGCATCGACAAATACATCCCGGTCGATGTGTACGTGCCCGGCTGCCCGCCGACGCCTGAAGCGATTCTGTTCGGCGCCATGCGCATCCACGAACAAGTGATGAAGCAGTCGATCAAGACCGTGCCGTGGTATCGCAAGGACCAGCGAAACGAGGCGTTGGCGGTGCCTGTGCTGGGGCCCGACCTTTACAAGTCGCAGGACTATGCCGCGTTGAAGCGAGCGATCGCGGCGGCGCAGCAGGCGAGCGAGGCAGCCGAGCCCGCTGGCGAGCCGGCGCCGGAATCCGCCACCGGATAAGGTTTGGCCCGGCCCGGCCGCCTGGCCGCGGTGGGCCGTGCAACGCGAGGCATCCATGAGCATACCAACCGAAGCGGTGCAAGCTGCAGCGCCGGGGCTTCCCTTCCATGACGCGGTTCCCGGCGCCGTCCTGGAGCAGGCGAAGAACGGGCTGGTGGTCGCGGCCGACAGGCTGGTCGAGCTGGCAACCTATCTGCGCGATCATGAGGGCTACGACTATCTCTCGATGGTCACCAGCGTGGACTGGCCGCAGCATCTGGAGGTGGTCTACTACCTCTATGGTGTGGCGCAGCCCAAGGGCGAGTTGGTGCTGCGGGTGCGCCTGCCCGACAAGACCCATCCCGAGCTGCCGTCGCTGGTCGGTGTCTGGCCGGGTGCCGACCTCCAGGAGCGCGAGATCTACGACATGATGGGCATCCGCTTCGCAGAACACCCGAACCTGCGGCGCATCCTGCTTTGGGACGGCTTCGAGGGCTACCCGCTTCGCAAGGATTTCAAGGAAGCGTACTACGAGGAGGAGGCCAAGCCGTTCAAGAGCCGCCATCCGGATGGCGAGCATCTGTGGGCAGAGGATCGCGTGCCGTGGAAGGACAACGTGACCTATCCCGCCGGCTGGGACCCCGACCTGTGGACGAGCCCCGAAGTGCAATATCGCCGGATCATGCGGGTGGACGAGCCGGGGAACGGCAATGGCCACGGTGAGTTCAAGACGGACCGCGTTCTCGTCAACATGGGGCCGCAGCACCCCAGCACGCACGGCGTGTTCCGCATGGTGATTGCAGTAGACGGCGAGAACGTCGTCGGCCTGGAACCGGAGGTCGGCTATCTCCACCGCTGCCACGAGAAGATCGGCGAACGGAACACCTATCTGATGAACATGCCGTTCACCGACCGGTTGGACTACATCACGTCGATGTCGAATAACTTCGGCTACGCGCTGGCGGTGGAGAAGTTGATGAACCTGGCGGTGCCGGAGCGCGCCGACTACATCCGGGTGATCATGGCCGAGCTGACCCGCGTCGTCAGCCATTTCATCGCCGTCGGCTTCCTGTTCAACGACCTGGGCGCCTACTTCACTCCGGCGCTCTACGGCCTCCGCGAGCGCGAGCTGATGCTCGACCTCTTCGAAGCGGCGTCAGGCTCGCGTATGATGTGCAACTACATGCGGTTCGGCGGCGTCATGGCCGACCTGCCGGAAGGTTGGGTCGAGCGCGCGCGCGATTTGGTCTGGAACCGCCTGCCGCGCGTGATGGAGGACTTCGAGCGGCTGCTGACGGGCAACGAGATCTTCGATACGCGCTGTCGCGGGATCGGGGTACTGACCGCGCAGGAGGCGGTCGCCTACAGCATGGCAGGACCAATGCTGCGCGCATCGGGCGTTCCGTACGATCTGCGCAGGGCGCGTCCCTACTCGGTCTACGACCGCTTTGACTTCGACATCTGCACGCGGCCAGAAGGCGATGTGTGGGCGCGCTTCCGCGTGCGCATGGATGAGATCTACCAGAGCATCCGCATTCTGAAGCAGGCGCTGGACACCCTGCCCGCGGGCCCGGTCATGCCGCCAGGCAAGAAGCAGTACCAGGTGCGCGTGCCTGCCGGCGAGGCCTACGGCGCCGTTGAGGGGCCGAAGGGCGAGCTCGGCTTCTATCTCGTCAGCGATGGCAAGGCGAATCCCTATCGCTATCACGTCCGTGCACCGACTTTCATCAACCTGACCAGCCTCGAAAAGATGAGCATCGGCCACAAGATCGCAGACTCGGTGGTGATCCTGGGCGCGATCGATATCGTCCTGGGTGAAGTGGATCGGTAGACGACAGACGATGGACCATAGACGATCGAACGCGCCACACCGGTCGTCCATCGGCGGAGGAAAACCATGTTCGGCACCGGCATACTCAAAGGCCTGGGCGTCACGCTGAAGGAATTCGTCAGCACCTATATCGACGATGTCAGAAAGATGCCCAGCCGCTACGCGGGCGGCCGCGACGAGATCGACCAGTCGAAGGCGTCCGAGCAGACCGGTCTGTTCACGGTGCAGTATCCCGAGGAGCGGCGCAAGCTCTCGGAGCGGTTTCGCTACATCCCGATGCTGATCTATGAGGCGGACACGGGCGAGGATCGCTGCACCGCCTGCGGCATCTGCGCCAAGGTGTGTCCGCCCCAGTGCATCTGGATCGTGCGCGCTAAAGACGACAAGGGCAAGCCGATGACGCGGCCCGCCGCTTTCTGGATCGATACGACGATCTGCATGAACTGCGGCTTATGTGCGGAATACTGTCCCTTCGATGCGATCAAGATGAACCACGACTACGAGATCGCTGCGTACCAGCGCATGCCGAGTCTCGTCTTTGACTTGCAGGAGCTGCGCGTGCCGACCACCTACTATGCCCGCCTGCGGCCGACCGACTGGGCGGCCGAGGAGGCTGCGCGCCGGGCCGAAGCTGAGGCCAAGGCCGCCAAGGCCGCGGCCAGACCCACCGCCCCCGCGGCCGCACCGCGCGCATCGCTCTCCCCGGAAGAGATCGAACGGCGCAAGGCCGAGGCCGCCGCCCGCCGCGCCGCCCCGGCTGATGCGCCGCCGCCGGCTGATGCGCCGCCGCCGGCTGATGCGCCGCCGCCGGCTGATGCGCCGCCGCCGGTTGAGCCTGCCGGTGGCGGACACGAGGAGCAGTGAGGGGACGTCATAGGTCCATTGCGCCTCGATCACGAATCAGGAGTGTAACATGACTGTAGCGGCCATAATCGCTGCCGTGCTGGCCCTGGTGGTCGCCTATCTGGCGTTCCGCCGCTCTGCCGCGTTGGATCAGCGGCTATCCGAGACCAATGACCGGCTGCTCGACCTGCGCTCGCAGCTCAATGACGTCCACAACGCGCTGGCGGGCTTGCGGCTGGAGCTGCGCCGGCAGGCTGGCGATTTGAGCTTCTCCCCCACCATGACCATCGCCGAAGCCATGGAGATGCATCCGCAGGTGACCCAGGTGCTCGCCAGTTTTCACTTGGGCGGTTGCTCTCATTGCGCAGTCAGCGACGTCGATACGATCGAGGGCGCCTGTCAGAGCTACGGCATCGACCAGAATGCGCTGATGGCCGCGCTGAACCAGTTGATCGATCCGAAGAGCGGGACCTTGGCCGGTGGCTCGACCGGCCCGATCAAGATCGCGAACATGAAGCTCGAAATCTAATGTACCCCAAAGCTGAATTGCTGTTTCCGCCGCGACTGATGGCGTCGCTGCGCGATCTGCGTGGGCCGGAATGGTCCGATCTGGTCAGCCGCGTCACCAAGCTGCCGGAGACCGATCCCGATAGCCTGGCGTTTTCGCTGATGATGATCCGCCTGGACGGCTGTGTGAAATGCCACGAGGGCAGTTTCAAGTACATGCGCGGCTGCCAGCTGTGCGCTACGCAGACCGTGATGCAGTTCAAGGGCGCGGATAGCGATCTGATCCTCCTCTACCAGAAGGCGCGTCGCGACATCGACTCGTACCTGGCAGGGCAACCGGTAGAAGAAGATGAGTATGCTGACGTGACCGCGCCGGATGAACAGGTCGTATCATGACTGTGGGCGGACGGATCGCAATCATCGGCGCCGGGCCGGCCGGACTGGCCGCCGCACACGATCTGAACCAGGCGGGATGTGCGGTTACCGTGTATGAGGCTGCACCGGAAGTCGGCGGGTTGGCCGCTGGCTTCCGAGCGCCGCACTGGGATTGGAGCCTCGAGCGCTTCTACCACCATTGGTTCGCCAGCGACCGCCACATGTTGGGCTTCATCCGGGAGCTCGGATGGAGCGACCAAGTCTTGTTCCCCCGTCCCTACACCGTGGTGTACTACGAAGGTGAATTCCAGCCGCTCGATTCGATCGGCGCCGCAGCGAAGTTCACCTTACGCCACTTCTCGCTCATCGATTTCATCCGCTTCGGTATGGTCGGTGTCTTCTTGAAGCTGACGCCGCGCTGGCAGCCGCTGGAGCGGGTCACGGCCGACGCATGGATGCGCAGGTGGGCCGGCGCGGCCATCTATGACGCGCTGTGGCGGCCGCTGCTGGTGGGCAAGTTCGGCGAAGAGAACCTGAATGTCGTGAACATGGCCTGGCTGTGGGCGCGCATCCACTCGCGCACGACGCGGCTCGGTACGTTTGTCGGCGGCTTCCAGGCGTTCCTCGATAGGCTCGCCGATCTGCTCCGCTCGCGCGGCGTCGAGATCCGGCTGAACTCGGCGGTGACCGCGGTCAGGAGGACGGAGGCGGGACTGACCGTTGAGACGGCTGCAGGCCGCGAGCCGTATGCCGCCGTCATCTCCACCAGCTCGCCCGCGCTGATGGCGAAGCTTGCGCCTGACCTGCCCGCCGGCTACGCCGACAGCCTGCGCGACCTGAAGTCGATGGGCGCCGTGGTTCTTGTCGTCACCTTGGACCGGCAATTGACCCGGTACTACTGGCACAGCCTGCCTAAGGAGGCGGGCTTCCCGTTTCTGGCGCTGGTGGAACACACGAACTTCATTCCGCCGGAGCACTACGGCAGTGATCACATCATCTACTGCGGCGACTACCTGGATCCGGGGCACGAATACTTCCGGCTCA
>CAYRFV010000341.1:0-5318 GCA_964423545.1 uncultured Anaerolineales bacterium
GGCCGAGCTGGAAACGGGCGGAGTTTCGTGGCCCGGAGCTGTTGTCGCAGCCTGGCTCCATCGTCGACAACGAGGTCAAGGGATCGCTGCCGTACTCGCTGCGCTTCACCACGGAGGTCACCCTGATCCAGCCGCCGGAGCGCCTGGAGATCAGATCGTCGGGCGACCTGGTGGGCAGCGGCAGTTGGGTGCTGGAGCAGCGGGAAGGCGGAACGGCGGTGACGTACACCTGGGACGTGGGGACGGCCAATCCCGTCTTCAACGTGCTGGGCAAGCTGTCCTTTGTCAGAGCCATGATCGAGAAGAATCACGACTTCGTGATGGACGAAGGCTTTCGCGGCCTGAAGCAACGAGTCGAACGGTAGCGCCGTCCGGCAGACTCATCGCAACAGGGTCACGCGAACGGCACGACGAAAGGAACTACCTGCGATGCGCGTGCTTTTCATCGGGGGCACGGGCTTCATTAGTACGGCGGTCAGCCGGCAGGCGGTCGCCCGCGGGATCGAGCTGCAGCTGTTGAACCGCGGGCGGCGACCCGTCCACGTGCCCGGCTGCAAGAGCCTGATAGCGGATATCCACAACCCCGCAGCGGTCGAGGCCGCTCTGCAGGGCCTGACGTTCGATGTCGTCGTCGATTGGATCGCCTACACGCCGGCCGATATCGAGCGCGACCTGACGCTGTTCCGCGGCCGGGTCGGGCAATTTGTCTTCATCAGCTCGGCCTCGGCCTACCAGAAGCCGCCGGCTCACTATCTCATCACCGAGTCGACGCCGCTGTGCAACCCCTACTGGGACTACGCGCGCAACAAGATCGCCTGCGAGGAGCGCCTGCTGGCCGCGTATCGGGCGGAGGGCTTTCCGGCGACGATCGTGCGACCCTCACTGACCTACGATCCGAACTTCCCGATCGCCATCGGTGGGTGGGGCTGCTACACCCTTGCTGACCGGCTGAAAACCGGCCGGCCGATCATCGTGCACGGCGACGGCTCATCCCTTTGGGTGGTGACGCATGCCGAGGACTTCGCGCGCGGCTTTCTCGGGCTGCTGGGCAACGGCCGCGCATTGGGCCACGCCTTCCACATCACGTCGGACGAAGTGCTGACATGGGATCAGATCTACCGGACCATCGCGGCGGCGCTCGGCGTCGAGGCGCACATCGTGCATATCTCCTCCGACTTCATCGCGCGCGTGGCGCCTCAGTTCGCCGGGAGCCTGCTGGGCGACAAGACGTGGAGCACGGTGTTCGACAACAGCAAGATCAAGACCTTCGTGCCCGGCTTCCAGGCAGCGATTCCGTTTCGTGAGGGGATCCGGCGGACGCTGGCGTGGTTTGCGGCTGACGAGAGACGCCGGCGCATCGATGAGGCGGTGAACGCGGAGATGGATCGCATCCTCGCATCGTACGCGACGGCGTTGCGTGACGCACCTGCGTTGCGTGACGCCCCTGCGTCAGAGGCTGTGGCAGCGGACGCTGGTGGGGCGGCGTCCGGGAGCGTCTGACGCTACGATCGGCGCGATCGGGCGCGATCGTGCGAGTGGACGCAGACGGCCGCGGCGATCGCACCGACTCGGCAACAGCGGTCCGGCAGCACTGACCCGGCGGCGGCGGAGAGCAGAGAGATTCGGCATTATGCCTGAACTATCGCGCAGGAACGCCATCCGTTGGGCAGGGCTCGGCGCGCTCGGCGCTGCGCCGCTGCTCCGGCTGCCCGGCGCCATGGCGCTCCCCTCCGGGAGCCGGCAGACCGGGGGGACCGATCTCACCGGGTGGAGCACGGTCGTGGGTGACGCCATCTATGCCGCGCCGGGAGAGGCGCCGGTCACGCAGGATGACATAACGACGATCCATACCGGCGCATACAGCGAGCTGCAGGCCAATCTCCTCAAGCGGCGGATCATGGCGCACAACGTCACGTATCTCCGTCGCATCGACGACAGGGCCTTCGACTTCGTCCATACGTTCGAATGCCAGTTCATGCTGCCCTTTGCGCCATCGACGGCAAACACCGACCTGAATGCCCAGACGATCGAAGGGGGCCTCTTCATCTGGGACGGCTGCGCGACCCGGCTCGACTATGGGCTGGCCTTCCAGTGGGGGCTGAATCCGTGGGATAGGCTCGGGGAGCTGAGGTGTTGGACCGACATCGGCGGCGGACAGTGGCAGCCGGTCGGCCACCTGGCGCCGGACCTCTCGTGGCATACGCTCAGATGCGTGCTCGACTTCCACCGGCAGACCACTGCGCTGCTCATCGACCAGCAGCACTACCCCTGCCGGTTCACGGCGACGCCCAAGTCCGCGGCGTGGGGCGCGGAGATCGCGGCGGGGATCCAGGTGGAGATCGTCAGTCTTCACCCGGGCGAGCAGGGCAGCGGCGCGCTGCACAAGGCTTACTTCAGGGACTGGCGCTGGCTTTGGGAACCGGCCAGCAGTTGCCGGGTCTTCGCGCCCCTGATCGCCGGGTGATCGCGCACGACAGGGATCGCGGTCTCAGACCGGCGGGCTTCCCGAACGGAAGCCGAGAGGAGGATCCGGATGGATGCCGGCGGAAACGGCGTGCCCGCGGGCCCCGCCGGGTGGGAACGCCCGGATGACATGGAACGCTTCGTGCGCGCACAGCACGCGATCTATGCCGACGTGTTGGCCGAGCTGAGGGGCGGCCAGAAGCGCACCCACTGGATGTGGTTCATCTTTCCTCAGATCGAGGGCCTGGGCAGCAGCGCGACCTCCCGCGCCTATGCCATCCGGAGCATCGACGAAGCCCGGCGCTATCTCAGTCACCCCGTCCTCGGGCCGCGGTTACACGAGTGCGCGGCAGCACTGCTCGCCGTCCGGGGTCGATCGGCCGCGCAGATCTTCGGTCACCCCGATGATCTCAAGCTCAGATCGTCGATGACGCTCTTCGCAGAGGCGGCTGGCCCCGGCTCTGTGTTCGAGCAGGTGCTGAACAGCTATTTCGGCGGCGAGCGCGATGCCAGGACGCTTCAGCTCCTGGCGCAGCGGCAGGCGCCAGCAAGGTGAGCGAACAGATGGGTTCGACTGGTTTCTCGTTCACAGACGCCGCTGAGGCAGCGCCCTCGCTCACTCGCGTCCCGTCGCGCCGGTGCAAACGGGCATGACGGCCGCCGCCATCCTGACCGACATCACGGAGGCCACACCGATGCCCGTCCCTGCCAAGCCTAGCGAACTCTGCTTCAAGAGCGCGCGCGACCTTGCGGCCCTCATCCGCACCCGCGACGTATCAGCGCGCGAAGTCATGGCCGCGCACCTCGAGCAGATCGAGCGAATCAACCCCTTCCTGAACGCCATTGTGGCGAAGCTGGACGACGATGCCTGCCTGGCGCTGGCTGACGCGGCCGACCGCCGCCTCGGCCGCGGGGATCCTGTCGAGCCGCTCCACGGCCTGCCCATCGCCTTCAAGGAGTTGGAGCCGGCGCTCGGCTTTCCGTGGACCGAAGGCTCCCCGATCTACCGCGATCGGGTGGCCGTGGAAGATTCGGTGCTCATCGAGCGGTTGCGGCAGGCCGGGGTGATCCCGATCGGCAAGACGAACGTGCCCGAGTTCGGCATGGGCTCCCAGAGCTACAACGTCGTCTACGGCACAACCGTAAACCCCTACGACGTGACCAAGACCGCGGGCGGTTCGAGCGGCGGCGGCGGCGCCGCGCTGGCCGCGGGCCTCCTTCCGCTGGCGGATGGCAGCGACCTGGGCGGCTCGCTGCGCAACCCCGCCAACTTCAACAACATCGTCGCACTCCGCCCCACCGTCGGGCTGGTGCCGACCGCACCGCGCGCCATGCCGTTTCTCGGCCTGGACGTCAAGGGGCCGATGGCGCGTTCCGTCGCGGACGTCGCCTTCCTGCTGGGCGTGATGGCGGGCGCGGACGGCCGCGATCCCGGCTGCTTTCCCTCCGATCCCTCGATCTTCAACCGGCCGCTGGCGCGCGATTGGGCGGATGTGCGGGTGGCCTGGTGTCCTGATCTCGGCGGCCTGCCCCTCGATCGCCGGGTGCGCGCCGCGCTGGAGGCGCAGCGGCGGACCTTCGAGGCGCTCGGCTGCATCGTGGAGGATGCCTGCCCGGACCTGGCGGGCGCAGACGAAGTCTTCCTCACCCTCCGCGCCTGGAAGAACTGGAGCAGCCGCGGCCCCCTGCTGGCGGCGCATCGCAGCCAGCTGAAGCCCGAAGTGATCTGGGAGCTCGAGCTCGGCGCGACCATCACCGCCAGCCAGGTCGCAGGCGCGTTGGTGCAGCACGGCGTCATCCTGGAGCGGATGCGCCGGTTCCAGGAGCGCTATCCGTTCCTGCTGTGCGCGGTGAACCAGGTTCCGCCGTTCGACGCCGCGCTCCACTGGCCGGCCGAGATCGAGGGGACGCGGATGGAGAACTACATCGGCTGGATGAAGTCCGCGTGCCGCATCAGCGTCACCTGCCGCCCCGCCATCTCTGTGCCGGCCGGTTTCACGCCCGAAGGGCTGCCGGTCGGCATCCAGATCGTGGGCCGCTATCGCGACGACTTCGGCGTCCTGCAGCTGGCCCATGCGTTCGAGCAGGCGACCGGCTTCGGCCGGAGGCGGCCCGCGGTCGCGCTCGACGATCAGGCCCGGTCGCAGTGAACGCCAGGGCCCTCTACGGCTTCGCGTCCGAACTGCCGGCCCTGGCCGGGCAGCCGCCTGCGGCGCAGGTCGCGTGGCTGCGAGCGCTGGGCTGCAACGCCATCTTCGGCGCTCACGGCGATGCGGCCGTGGCGGAAGCGGCCCACGCCGCCGGCATGGCGGTGTACGCGGAATTCGGCTGCTTCGTGGGCCGGGAGTGGTGGGAGCGGATGCCTGCCAGCCGGCCCGTGACCGCGGACGGCGACCTGCTGGCGCCGGAGGGTTGGTACCACGGCGTCAACCCGGCTCTGCCCGCCGTGCGCGAGGAGCGGCTGGCAGCGCTGGAGCGGTTGTTGACGGACTGCGCTGTCGACGGCGTCTGGCTCGACTTCATCCGCTGGCCGTGCCATTGGGAGGTCCCCGAGCCTCTCCTGCCCCGCACCTCCTTCGACCCCGTCACGCTGGCCCTCTTCTCTCGCGACACCGGACTGGAGGTCCCCGTGGGGGACCCGCGCCGCGCCGCACGCCTGCTGCTCGGCCCGTATGCGGTGGAGTGGACCGCCTGGCACTGCGATCAGATCACGGCATGGGTTGCCGACGCCAGGGCCGTCTTGCAGCGGGTCCGGCCCGGTGCGCTGCTCGGGCTTTTCGGCGTGCCGTGGCGGCTGGCCGAGCGCGGCGGCGCCATCCGCACGGTGATCGGCCAGGACGTCCGGGCCGTGGGGG
>CAYRFV010000342.1:0-5307 GCA_964423545.1 uncultured Anaerolineales bacterium
GATGCTGTTGATGATGCCTCTCAGTTCCACGGTGTGCGTATCGTAGTAAGGATTCCTCGTCAGGAGGATGATGAGCGGCGCCGGGAAGGCGGAGCGCAGAATCATGATCGCGTAGGCGCCTACCGCGCCAAGTACGATCCAGAAGGTGTAGACGATGGCGTACGCCAGCGCATCGCGCCAGCTCAGCCTGTGTGCGTAATCGCTCATGGCGTCGATGCGTCCTGCGGAGCGAGCAAACCCCTGTTCAGCAGGCGTTCATGTTCCCAGGCTGCGAAATCGATGGGGGGATGGACGACTTCCCCGGCCGGCTTCGGAAGCAACGTGGCGGCGCCGCTCGGACAGCCGGTGACGCAGAGGCCGCACCCGATGCAGCGCGCCCGATCGACCTTCGATCGCCCCTCCTCGTCGCTGATCGCGGCCACCTGGCAGCGCGTGATGCACGCTCCGCAGCCGACACACCGGTCCGGGTCGATGACGGCATAGTAGTTGGCATGAGCCACGGAATGCTCGATGCCCAGGGCGGTGATTCCGCGCAAGATGCCGCAGCAACAGCCGCAGCAGTTGCAGACGTAGCCGAGCCCGGCGCCGACGTTGCTGACCGTGTGGACCAGCCCTACCTCCTCGACGCGATCCAGGAGCGCCAGCGCCTCGTCTCGCGAGAGGTCGCCGGGCGCGGCCGGGCGTTCGAGCACGGAGAAGGAGAGACACACGGCCACCGGGAAGCTGCACTGCCGGCCCAGGTGATGCTGTTGCACGCGGCAGATGCAATCGCGCACGTGAAACGTCTTGGCATTCAGCAGGATCGCGCGCACGTCATCATACGGCAGCACCCATTCGGACTTCACCGCGGCTTGCGCGGGCACGACGCGATGCAGCGCGGGGTCCGCACCCATGATGCCAGCGCTGCCGCCGTCATCGAAGTAGGCTTCCACCAGGTGCGCCAGCTCATGATCCATGCGCTCCAACTGTGCCTCGTAGCTGCCCACCACGAAGGGCGCCAGGCGGTAGCGCAATCTGCGATCCTGCCGGTCGAACCAGACCAGGCCGCGCCGCGCCATCTCTTTCAGCCGGGCGCCCGCCTCAGACTCCGAGAGTCCGACGCGGGCTGCAATAGCATCCACCGGCTCCATCGCTCCCCGAAGTTGGCTCCCCAACCAGGCCTCCTCCGGCGAAAAGATCTTCGCCAGCAGCCGCAGCTCGACGCGCGAAGGGGTTCGCGGAAAGCCGTTCGGCAGCCGGTTGAGTGCATCCACTAGTCGTTCGTAGTCATCTGGAGACATCTTCACGCGCCACTCCCGCGCTAGACAAACCTGAAGCGCAGCGCCACGATCTCGAATGGCCGAACCGGAAATGCCACCGACCGGCCGTCTGAGACCAACGCTTCGCCGTTTTCTTCGACCTGGTTGCAGGCGAGCACCTGGCGCCAGGGCCTTGCCGACCGAACGGTGACGGTCCCGCGGCCACCGTTCGGCTCATAGACGCGCACGATCCAGCCGTCGCCATCGTCGGCAGGCTTGATCGTTTCGACGATGGCGGGGCCGTCGACCTCCAGGAAACTGCGGGAGAGTGGGACAGCGTCCACATCGGCGGACGGCCGGTCGCTGACGGCATAGCAGACGGCCGGAACGTTGAGCTCCCAACCACGACGCACCGTCTCCCCCTCCGCCCAACCTCCGGCATGAGGCGCCAGCGCGTAGGTGAACTCATGACGGCCGCGATCGGCGTCGGGATCGGGTGACTCAGGTCCCCGCAGCAGCGTCAGACGCAACACGTTGTCCAACGCATCGTGACCGTATTTGCAGTCGTTCAGCAGGCTGACCCCGTAGCCCGCTTCCGATAGGTCGGCCCAGCGGTGGGCGCAGACCTCGAACTTCTCCTGGTCCCAGGAGGTGTTGCGGTGCGTGGGCCGCTCCACCGCGCCGAACTGAATCTCGAAGCTCGCACGCGCCGCGCGGACGGCCACCGGGAACGCCGCCTTGAGCAGCACCTGCCGCGCTTGCCAATCCGCGCGCGTCACGAAGTCGATGCGCGGCACGCGATCGTAGAGGATCATGTCCTGCTCGACCGTGCTGTCGCGATAGCGCCGGGTGATTCGTACTGCGCCGCGCACCGGGCCGGACTCGACTACCTCGATGCGCGTGCCCTTCTCCCAGGCATAGCGCTGCTTCTCGAAAGTGGCATGAATGTTCCAGGCCGCCTCCCGCTCGGGGCCATCCTGGAAGAGCTGCAGTTCATTGGCGCGCTGCCCTGCCGGCACGACTTCGCGGTCATACCGCTTGTCCAGCAGGCGCACGATGCTCCCTTCGTCATCCAACTCCACGCGGAAGAAGCGGTTCTCGATCAGTCGCGGGGCAACGCGCAGGCTGGTCGTCGCGGCGTCGGCCGCCGGTCGCAGCGCCAACCGCAGATAGCCGGTCGCCGGCAGCGCGTGGGGCGCGAAGACGATTTCGACCTGACCGTTGCGTTGGCCGACGACCTGCGCCGGGGTCGCGCGGCCGTCAGGCGCCACGAGTTCGATCTGCGTCCTGGCGTCGGTGCAGTCGCAGTCAGAGATGCCGGAGAACGGCAGCGAAGCGGCCGGGATCAGCGCGCTGGCGGCATCGTGGCGCGACCACGACAGGCTGTTGAAGGCGACGATCTCGCCCGGCGCTGCGACGCGTTCCGCGAGCGCGCGCCACGCCGCATCGCGCACGGTCCGCGCGGTCTCGGCCGTGTGCGCGTGGTCGAGGGCAGCCTCGCGGTACACCTCGCCGATCGAGCTGCCCGGCAGGATGTCGTGAAATTGGAGCAGGAGCAGGTTCTCCCAGGCCGCGTCGAGCGGCTGCAGATCGACCGGCAGGCCGCTCGTCTCGGCCATGAACCCGGCGATCTCGGCCTCGCGCAGCGCCAGCTCGTTCTTTCGGTTGGCGCGCTTGATCTCGCTGTGGGTGGTGTAGGTGCCGCGATGCGTCTCCAGGTAGAGCTCTCCCACCCAGGTCGGCAGAGCCGGCGCAGGCGCGGCGTCGTCGCCGGTCGCGCGCCGGTCATCGGTCGCCAACCATCGGCGCACCTCGTCGAAGTAGGCTTCGCCGCCGCCCTGCCGGCACGCGGGCAGGCCGGGGAAGGAGGCGGCGCGCGCGGTGAACTCGAGCATCTCTTCGGTGGGCCCGCCGCCGCCGTCTCCGAAGCCGTAGGGGAAGAGCAGTTCGTCGTAGACGGCTTTCTGTTCGAAGTTGTCCCAGCCGATGAGCAACTGCTCGGGGTTCGGCCACCCGTTGTAGCCGTTGCGCAGCCGGGGAATATGCGCCAGCACGCGCGTGCCGTCGATCCCCTCCCACCAGAAGAGGTTGACCGGGAAGACATTGCGCGCCTGCCAGTGCAGCTTGTTGGTGTAGAAATCGTGCAGGCCGCAGCCTGCCAGGATCTGTGGCAGCGACGCCGGGTAGCCAAAGACATCGGGCAACCACAGCGAATGCGGACGCGCACCGAACTCCTGGCGGAAGAAGCGCAGTCCATGGAGCATCTGGCGAATCAGCGCCTCCCCGGAGGGCACGTTGCAATCCGATTCGACCCACGGGCCGCCGGTGCACTCCCAGCGGCCGGCAGCCACCCACTTCTTGATCTCCTCGTAGATGGCGGGGAAGTGCTTCTTGGTGTAGGCATAGAGCTGCGGCTGGCTGCACGAGAAGCGGTAGCCGGGATAGCGCTCCATCAGCCTTGCGGCGGTGGCAAAGGTGCGCGAGCACTTGCGCACGGTCTCCCGGAGGGGCCAGAGCCATGCCGTGTCGATGTGCGAATGGCCCGTCAGGTAGATGCGTCCCGCTTCAGGGTCGGGCGCGATCGCGCCGATCCGGTCCGCCAGGATCGCTCGCGCCGTTGCGGCCTGGCGGCGATAGTCCTCGGCAGAGGCCGTCAGGTCCACAGCAAGCAGCGCCGCCTCGAGCGCCGCGTGCAGGAGTTGCTTGCGCCGAGGCTCCTTCACATGCTGGCTGGCCTCGTAGACGAACCACAGATCGAAGTACGTGGTTTCCAGGCTGCGGTCGATCTGCACGAGGTTGACCTCGCGCAGGCGGCCGCGTTCGCGGCGCAGCTCGGCGCGATGGAGGGAGGCCAGGAGGCTGACGAATTCCGCCTCCAGGCGCAGGACGCCCGCACCCGGCGCCAGGACCCGCAGGTGGTTGGCATCGATGCCGGCATAGGGCTGGCCATTCACCGTCAATAACCCCTCCAGCCCCTCAGCGTCGAACTGGAGGAAGAGATCGTCCGCGGGCGCGGCCGAAGGCGTTTCGACCACAGCGCGCAGGAACAGCGTCTTGCCTGCGGGCCAGAAGCTTTCGCCGGGGACTTCGGCCCAGTCGCCGTCGAAGCGATACTCGCCTGCGGCAAGGAAGTCCGCCGTGCGTGCTTGCCAGGGTCCCACCGGCCAGCGCGCCATGACGGTGCTGCGCCGAATGGCCTCGATTTTCGAGCGGATGATGCGATCGTCCATGAGCCAACCTCTGTGGTGCGGATGCGACGCTCCGGGTCGCGCGACGGGGGATACATCGCGAAGTCCAATCTATGATACCACAGATCAGCGCCAGCGACGAAAAACGGCGCAGTGTGTGGGCGCTCAGGTGATGTCCGCTTTCCTGCTTCTCGGTGACTCGATCGCGCCTTCGGCCGAGGTTCCTGGGGATGCGGGACGCGACCGTGGCGGCTGCTCCGGCCCGGTCCTGATGGCCTCAGCGCGGCCCGCCGAAAATCGTGCGCAGCCAGCGGTCGAGGCCGCGCGGCTCCTCGGCATCGTCGGCGTGGCCATAATCCCGGTGCTGCTGGCTGGCCATCAGTTCGGTCAGCGCCGGCAGATCGAAGGCGGCGCGGTCGGAGATGCCGGACACGGCGCCGTCGCGCAGCACGGTGACGCGGTCGGCTATCTGGAGCACTTCGGCGGGGCGCCGCGTGAGGTAGAGGCAGGCGATATCGTCGCGGCTCAAGAGCCGGAGCACGCGAAAGAGCCCGCCGAGCGCGTCACCGGTGTTGAGCGAGGTGGCTGGCTCATCCATGACGATGATGCGCGGGCGGGAGCAGAGCGCGCGTGCGATCATCAGCATCCGCTGTTGGGCCGGGCTGAGCTGCGGCGGTCGCGCCGCCAGATCGAGCCTGACCTCGATCTGGTCCAGGGTCTGCTGCGCCTGGCGCTCGATGTCGGCGCGATTGAGCACAAACCCCTTGCCGCCGAGATTGCCGACCGTGATGTTCTCGGCGATATCCAGATGATCGAACACCTCCGGCAGCAGGACATCGCGCTGCTGCGCGATGAGTTCGGGTTCCACCCGCTAGCGATCG
>CAYRFV010000343.1:0-5302 GCA_964423545.1 uncultured Anaerolineales bacterium
GCCAAGGCCCGCTGCAGGCGTCGGAGCGCGGCCCGGGGGTGTCCAGAGGGTTCCATCATGGGGCAGCTGAACCCTGCAGGCCAAGACCTGCGCGGCGCACACATCCCGAACGGTCGTGCCCGCGGGGGCGGGCGCCGGGCCGGACGCCCGCCCCCGCGGCGCCGGATGATAGCGCACCGCTCATCGCCCGGCCCCCGCGCGACCGCGCGCCAGCAGCTGGGCGAGCGCCGCCAGCCCCGCGTACGCGAGACCGGCCCCGATCAGCGCAAACTTCACCATCGCACAGCCGCGCGCCAGCGCCGGCCACGGCTCGCGGACGCCCGACAGCAGCATCGTCGCAAGGCCAACGTTCTCCCCTGCATCGCACAGCAGCGCCGCGATCAGCCCCCACGCGAGCGCGACCCCGAGCCCGACTGCGAGGCGGCGCGGGCCTCGGGAGGCGGCCAGCCAGGCGCACGGCAGCCCGATGGCGACGGCATAGGCGGGCATGTAGAGGTAGTCCAGCCCCAGGCTGAACGCCGCGTAGCGTTGGGCGTGTGGACTCCATGAGTCGAGGATGCGCTGCGCGACGTCGACGGTGCCTGCCAGCTCGTAGGAGACGATCCCCATCGGCGCGGCCGCCGTCTGCAAGGGTGCATCGATCGCCAGGAGCGCGATCATCAGGGCCAGGGTCAGCCCCAGGAAGAAGAGGAAGACCGCAGGGCGATGCCGGGGCGCAATGCGCTGGTAAGGGTGTGCGCTGAACATGGGGACCACCTCCCCGCCCATGCCGGGCAGCCGCGAACAACGCCGCGGTTCAGCCGCCCCGCAGCCGCGCCAGCGCCTCGGCGAAGTCGGCCGGATAGGGCGCCTCGAACGTCATCGCCGCACCCGTCGCCGGATGCTCCAGGGCGATTGCCAGCGCGTGCAGTCCCAGCCGCGCCAGCGGCGCCTCGTCGACCAGGAGCCGTCGCAGCCCCGCGCCGACCTCTCCTTGCAGGCCACCCAGCTGGCTGGCATAGAGCAGGTCGCCCACGAGCGGCAGGTATTCGGCTGCCAGGTGGGCGCGAATCTGGTGCGGCCGGCCGGTCTGCGGCTGCGCTTCGATCAGGGTGTAGCGTCCCAATCGCGCCAGCACCCGGCACGCGGTCGCCGACGGCTTCCCGCGCGCGCGGTCGACCACGGTGCGATGCCGGCGGTCCCCGTCCGGTCGCAGCGGCAGGGCGATGAGCCGTTCGTCCCAGGGGGGTTGCCCGACGGCCAGCGCATGATAGACTTTGCCGATCGCGTGCTCCTGGAACCGGAGATTGAGCGCGCGGTGAGCGTCGGCCGTGCGCGCCAGCACCAGAACCCCGCTGGTCTCCCGATCGAGCCGGTGCGCCACCCACAGCCGGCCGAAGGTTTCCTGCAGCCGGCCGACCAGATACGGCGCATCGGCTTGATAGCCGTCGGGCAGGGTCGGCAGCCCGGCCGGCTTGTTCACGACCAGCAGCGCCTCATCGAGATACAGCACCCAGTCACGCGGATCGAGCGCCACGTTGCACCCTCCGGTCTGGCGGCTACGCTTCGTCCTTCGAGAGCTTGATCGTCACATCAGCGGGCAGCGCCAGGCCCGCCTCGACCTCGATTGCCTTGATGACGCCGGACGGCACCGGGCAGGCCGGATGGGTGAGGCATTGGGGCGCGACCTGCAGCGTGATGGGCCCGCCGCGGCGCCAGGTGAACTCGCGCAGCGGATCCACCTCCTTCAGTTCGGCCGCGAACTTCATCACGCCCTTGCAGTCGCTCCGGATGTCCAGGTGCACGACGCCGTCACCGTCTTGGCGGGCGATCACCGTGGTGTTGAAGCCGCAAATCCCCGCACAGATCTCCGCTTTTGCCATGCGCTGTCCTCGCTGCGATCGATCTTGTCTCTTAATGATGGGCGATGCTGGCCGCCTGTGAATGAATTGCCCGTCAATTGTACACCGGCGCCACCGTCGATGCAAAACGCGCGTCCGGGCGTTCGGAGCCCCCGCTGCAGCCCCCACCGGGCGCAACGGCCCCTCGCAGGGTGCGCCGCGCGGGGGCTACCCCGCCACGCGCTGGAACGCCTCGATATACTCCAGCGATTGGTGCCTGAAATAGGTGTTGTAAAGCTCGGCGTAGTGGCCGCCGCGCGCCAGCAGGCTGTCGTGCGACCCTTCCTCGATGATGGCGCCGTGATCCATGACGATGATCCGATCGGCATGGCGCACGGTCGAAAGGCGGTGGGCGATGACGACCGACGTCCGGTCGCTCATCACCGTCTCCAGTCCTTCCTGGATCTGGGTTTCGGTGAACGGGTCCACGCTCGCCGTCGCCTCGTCCAGGATCAGGATCGCTGGATCCTTGAGCAGGACGCGAGCCAGCGCGACGAGCTGCCGCTGCCCCATCGAGAGATTGGCCCCGCGTTCGCCCACATCGGTGTCGAGCCCGTTCGGCAGGTCCGCGAGCCAATCGCCCCCTGCGATCCGCTCGGCCGCCGTGCACACCTGGCCGTCGGTCGCGCCGGGCAGGCCATAGCGGATGTTTTCCAGCACACTGCCGGAGAAGAGAAACGGCTCCTGCGGCACCAGGCCGATCTGGCGGCGATAGGCCGACAGATCGAGCGTGCAGACGTCGCGGCCGTCGACCAGCAGGCTGCCCCCCTGGAATTCGTAGAAGCGGCTGATCAGCTTGGCGACGCTGCTCTTGCCCGCGCCGGTGTGTCCCACAAGCGCCACCCTCTCGTGCGGCAGGATCTCCAGCGACAGATCGGGCAGCACGATCTCGCCGGCGCGCGAGTCCGCGCCCGCCGGGACGTAGCTGAAGCGCAGCCCCCGGAACTCGATCCGCCCCTGGAGCTGCTCCACCGGCTCGGCGGCGGTCTGCACCACCTTCGGCTCGGCGTCGATCAGCGCGAAGACGCGCTCGGCGGCCGAAAGGCCATCCTGGAACTGGCTCCAGAAGGACGCAATATTGATCAGCGGCCACCAGAAGAAGCCCACCGACTGCATGAAGAGGTACCACTCGCCAGGGCTGATGCTTCCGCTCCACGCCGCCAGTCCACCGAAATAGACCAGCGCAGCCATGCCCAGCCCGGAGCAGATGGTCAGGATCGGGAAGATGCTGTCGAACACGATGCCGCGGCGCAGGCCGACGCCGTAGGCCTGGCGGTTGTTGGCGGCAAAGGTGTTGTAGATGGCGCGCTCCTGGCGAAAGCTCTTGGCCACCACGATCCCGCTCACCGATTCCTGGATCTGCGCGTTGATCTTGGCCGTCACGCGTTTGGCGCGCTGCGTCGCCGTGCGCGCCAGGCGCCGGAAGCTCAACGCCACCAGCACGGCCACCGGCGCCATCGCCAGCAGGATCAGCGTCAGCCGGGCGCTGATGCTGAACAGGTAGACCGACAAGACGACGACCAGCAGGATCATGCTCAGCAGATTGGTCGTCAGCGTCACCACCTCGGAGAGGTCCTGGGTGTCGGAGGTGACGCGACTGACAACCTTGCCCGACTCGAACTCGTCGAAGAACGACATGTCGTGCCGAATGGTGGCCGAGAAGACATCCTCGCGAATCTTCAGCACCACGTTGCCCACAACATGCGCCGAGAACCACTGCTGGATGAAGTTGAACCCCCAGGCCAGCGTGCCAAACAGCAACAGGCCCCCCGAAAGGATCAGAATGAGGCCGACCTGGTAGTCGCTGCGCGCCAGGAGATCGATGCCGCGCGCGATCAAGATCGGCCCGATCGCGCCGACCAGCGCGGCGAGCGAGATGGCCGCGGCTACCAGGATCATCTGCCAGCGGTAGGGGGCGAAGTAGCTCAGCAGACGCCGCAGCAGCTCGCGGTCGCGGTAGTTGCGGTCATAGGCCTCGGTTTCAAGACCATCGAGGATGAAGCCCATGTTTACTCGTATCTCGCGAAAATCCGCCGATAATCCGCGCTGCGCGCCATCAGCTCGCTGTGCGTGCCTTGATCGACCAGCTCCCCGCGGCGGAGCACCAGGATGCGGTCAGCCCAGCGGATCTGGCTCAGACGGTGGGTGATCAGGAAGGTGGTGCGCTCCTGGCTGATGCGGCGCATGGCGCGCTGGATCTGATCCTCGGTGGCGCTGTCGATGGCGCTGGTGCTGTCGTCCAGGATCAGGATGCGCGGATCGGTGAGGAACGCGCGGGCAATGGCGATGCGCTGGCGCTGTCCGCCCGACAACGTCTCGCCGCGTTCCCCTACCTCAGTTGCATATCCCTCGCGGAACGCCGTGATGAACTCGTGCGCCTGGGCCGCGCGGGCGGCCTCCTCGATCATCTCCTGCGACGCGTCCGCGCAGCCGAACGCGATGTTCTCGGCCAGCGTGCGCGAGAAGAGGAACGGATCCTGCTCGATCGTCGAGATCTGCGAGCGCAACGCCTCCAGGCTCCACTCCCGCACGTCCACGCCGTCGATCAGGACCCGGCCGCGATTGACGTCGAAAATGCGGTTGATCAGGCGGGTGAGGGTCGTCTTGCCGGAGCCGGTCTGCCCGACGATCGCGATCGTCTCGCCCGGCGCCGCGCGGAAGCTGATCCCCTTGAGCACCTCTCGATCGTCGTAGCCGAAATCCACCGCCTCGAACACCACTTCCCCGCGGATCGGCGCCGCGTGGCCGCCGCTGTTTTCATCCAGCTCCGTCTCGGTGTTGATCGTCTCCAGGATGCGTCGCGAGCTGGCGATTCCCATCTGCACCAGGTTGAAGATCCAGATAGACATGAAGGTCGGGAAACGGAGCGTGCCCACCAGCCCGATGTAACTGATCAACTGGCCGGCATCGATCTCCCCACCGCGCCAGAGCAGCGCGCCCCACAGGAAAGCCGCCGCCCACGCGACTGCGAACGCCAGGGTCGGCAGGTAGAAGGCCTGGATATGGCCCTGGCGGACGAACAGGTCGCGGTAGCGGCTGGCGTTGCTGGTGAACTTGTCCCACTCGTAGCGTTCGCGCACGTTGGCCTTGACGACCTCGATGCCCGAGATTGCCTCGGCCAGCCCCGCGTTCATCGCGCCGAACTGCTCGCGCAGTTGTTGGCTGACCGGATTCAAGCGCCGGTTGTAGTCCCACACCGTCACCGCCAGCGCCACCAGGAAGAGGCCCGGCACGAGGAGCAGGCGAAAGTCGATGCGGCTGATGACGAAGAGCGGCACGATGATGGCCATGGCCGAGTCGAGCAGCAGCATCAGCGCGGGCGCGAAGAGCAGGTTGACGAAGCGCACATCGTTGGTGGCGCGCGCCATGATGTCGCCGATGCGCTGCCGGCCGTGGAAGGTCTGGCTCTTGCCCAGCAGGCT
>CAYRFV010000344.1:0-5292 GCA_964423545.1 uncultured Anaerolineales bacterium
CCAACAGCAGATGTGCGCCGGGTGGAATCGCCTTCAGCAGGTTGTTCATCAGGATTAGATCCAGCATGGAGGATTCATCCATAACGACCAGATCGGCGTCGAGTGGGTTCTCTTCGTTGCGACCAAAGGCGAACCCTTCCGCCGGTTTGACCTCAAGCAGCCGGTGAATCGTCTTGGCCGGTTGTCCCGTCGCCTCGCTGAGCCGCTTGGCCGCGCGTCCGGTGGGCGAGGCCAATGCGGTGCGGGCGCCGGATGCCTCGGCCAGGCGGATGACGCCGCGCACAGTCGTCGTCTTGCCTGTGCCTGGCCCGCCGGTGAGCACTGTGATACGATGGGTCAGTGCGGCCTGGATCGCATTCATCTGCTGCGCCGTGAGGACGATGCGACTTTGGCTCTGGAGCAGCCCAAACGCCTGCGGCCAATTGAATCGTTGGAACGCGCTCAACCGGTCTTCGCCGGTTTCGGCCAGGCGGCGGAGTCGTTTGGCGACGCCGACCTCCCCGTAGTAGAACGGGACGAGATACACAGGGCGCTCTTCTGCCAACCGAGCAGGCGTCGCAGCAGCAAATGGGGTCACCGTGGGCGCCGCGCGTTCCTCTTCCACGTGCACCTGCTCATCCTCGGCCAGCATCGCAATCCCTTCCTGGATCAGGGGCGGCGGCGCTCCGAGCAGTTCGCCGGCACGCTGCACCAGCTCGGCCGACGGCAGGAAGACATGTCCTTCGTCTGCGGCTTCGCTGAGCACATAAGCCACGCCGGCAGCGACGCGCTCGGGCGCGTCGCGCGCAATGCCAATCTCCTGTGCGATCTTGTCGGCCGTGATGAAGCCGATCCCGTAGATGTCGCGCGCCAGTCGGTAGGGGTCGTGGCTGACGATGGCGACGGCGTCATCGCCGTAGGCTTTGTAGATCTTCACCGCCAGCCCAGTGGAGACATTGTGGCTCTGTAGGAACAGCATGACTTCTTTGATCTTCTGCTGCTCGGTCCAGGCGCGGGTGATCAGGTCGATGCGTTTGCGCCCCACGCCCAGCACCTCGTTCAGGCGCTGCGGCTGCTGCTCAATGATCTCTAGTGTCTTCAGACCGAACTTGCGCACGATGCGCTTCGCTGTCACCGGTCCGATTCCCTTGATGAGGCCGCTCCCGAGGTATTTCTCCAGGCCGGCGACCGTGGCGGGCAGCACGGTGCACACGGATTCAGCCTTAAACTGCCTGCCGTACTTGGCATGCGCTGTCCACACGCCCGTGAGCTCAACAGCTTCACCGACGTTGATGCCCAACATATTGCCGATGACGGGGATGATGTCGTTGCTGCCATCAGGGGCCAGTTGGGCGACCGTGTAGCCGTTCTCTTCGTTGTGGAAGGTGATGCGTTCAATCGTGCCGCGCAAGGTATCCGGCATGTGCGCCTCGCTCCTGACCGGCATTTTACCAAACCCGCCGCGATGTGCCAAGCGTTGGCGCGAGCTGCGAATGCGGTGGTATAATGTGACGGGCTTGTGCGGCATTGGTGGCTGTCTCTGCGAGTTCGGACAGAGTGTCTCTGAGCTGAAAGGAGTGAAAGATGAGCCAGACTGCGGTAATCTATGCAAACAAGCGCCAACGCCTGAGGCTGGCGCAGCAGGGGATCGTGCCGCTTGCTGAGTACGACGACTACATCTTGGCTGACGTAACCCCAGGGCAATTGGCAGATCTCCAGACGCAGGGCTATGAAGTTCAAATCCAGGTGATGCCGCAAACCGTGGAGGTCCGCGGGCGTACCGTCGCGATGGTCGAGGCCGACCCCGACACGCGTGCGCTGGAGCGCGCGCAGTCCGACGGCATTTCGGTCGTCCCTGCCGGCCCGCCTCCTGACGCACTGGGCCCCGGCATCCACTATTACCTCGTACAATTCATCGGCCCGGTGAAGCATCAATGGCTCGATGAGATCGTCGCGCACGGAGGGACGATTCAAGATCCGGTGCCTCCATACGGGCACATCCTTGGCCTGGATCTATCTGCCTATCAGTGGGCCTCAACACAGCCTTACGTGCGTTTCGTGGGGCACTATACGCCCGAGCTCCGCCTGGCTCCAGGGGTGACTGAGACGCCGGCGCGCGATCCCGCGCTTGGGCGAGGCCGTGTGCTGGAGTTTGCGGCCACTCGCACTGAGCCGCCGCCCGGCGTCGAACGAGTGCCGAACTCCTATGTCGTGCGCTTCTTTGAGGCGGCGGACCTGGAGCAGGCGGTTCCTCAGATCGAAGGCATGGGCGGTACGGTCGGCAGCTATCCGCCGGGGGCGACGACGGTGACGGCCAGTTTCGTGCCTGGCACCCCCGATATCGCCGGCAAAGTCGTTCGGATCGCCCATCTGCACGGTGTCAAATCGGTCGAAAGTCAGATGCTGCGCCAGCTCTACAACAACGTGGCCGCCCGTCTGATGGGCGCCCAGGAGGTGATCGATCCGTCCGGGTTAGGCCTTAGTGGCCGGGGTGAGGTTGTTGGAGTGGGCGATTCGGGGCTGGACACGGGAGATGCCGCGACCATCCATCCGGATTTCGCGGGGAGGATTGCCGCACTCCGTAGTTGGCCCGTGTCGTCCGGTTACGCTGGCATTGTGACCAACGTGGGCGGCGATGATGGGCCAGCCGACGCTCGCTCCGGCCACGGCACACACGTCACCGGGTCCATTCTGGGCAGTGGAGCGGCGTCGCAGGCGTCAGGCAGCGCGATCCGGGGGCTGGCAGCCGATGCGCAAGTGGTCTTCCAGGCCATTGAACAGGTGCTTGAGTGGACGGAGGATTTCAGGCAGGACTACTTCCGCCGATTCGGACGCTACCCCCCAGCTTCCGGTCTGGCCGGCCTCCCGGCTGACCTGGGTCCCTTCTTCCAACAGGCCTATGACGCCGGGGCGCGGGTGCACAACAACAGTTGGGGCGGGGGCGACTTCGGAGAATACGACTCCTACGCCGAGTTCGTCGACCGGTTCATGTGGGAGCACAAGGATTTTCTGATCCTTTTCGCCGCGGGCAACGATGGCGTCGACGCCGACAGAGACGGCATCATCGACGCGGGCAGCGTGACGCCGCCGGGCACTGCTAAGAATGCGCTGACGGTGGGCGCGGCTGAATCCGTGCGGGTCCAGGGCGGTTACCAGGCCGCCTATGGGCAGTTGTGGCCGTCCGACTATCCTGCCGCGCCGCTGCGGAGCGACAGAGTCTCGGATAACGGCGACGATGTGGCCGCCTTCAGCAGCCGCGGTCCGGCGCGCGATGGTCGCATCAAACCGGATTTGGTCGCACCGGGCACGAATATCGTGTCCGTGCGTTCACAGGCCCTTGATGCGTCTGCTGATGGCTGGGGCGTCTATGCGCCGCTGCCCGACAGATACATGTACAATGGCGGCACCAGTATGGCTACGCCGCTCACTGCAGGTGCGGCGGCTATCGTGCGCCAGTATCTGCGCACCGTGAAGGGACGCCGCACGCCGAGCGCCGCACTTGTCAAAGCGACGCTGATCCATGCGGCAGAGCATCGACCCTATCGCCATGAGCCGGGCTCCGTGGATCGAGACTACGATATCTCGCAGGGGTGGGGCCACCTGAACCTGGCGACTGTGCTGGCGCCGCCGGATCCGCTCCAGGTGCGTTGGTACGACAAGGTGCGCGGACTACGCACCGGTGAGAGCATGCGCTGGAGCTGCACCGTGGTGGATGCGAGCGTGCGCCTCGCGATCACGCTTGCCTGGACCGACTACCCTGGCAGCGCCGGGCACTATCCTAACCTGGTCAACGATCTCGATCTGGTAGTGACAAGCCCGTCCGGCAAGCTCTACTACGGCAACTGCCGCGTGGATCAGGCCGATTGCCGGCCTGATCGCGCAAACAATGTGGAGCGCGTGCTCATCCCGTCGCCTGAGCTGGGCCGCTATCAGATTCGCGTCCGGGCGTTCAATGCACCGCGCGGTCCACAGGATTTCGTGTTAGTGTACTCGGGAGGAATTCGCTGAGCATGGAGGCTGGGGCTAACCTTGAGCCTCAGCCTTCGCCTTCACCTTCGCCTCGAAGCGCGCCAGATCGATCAACGCGCGTTCATGGCTCCCGTCGCCGATGGTGTCCGTGCCATCATGTGCGGTCACCTTGAACAGGAGCCGCCGGCCGTCCACTGCGACCAGTTCGGCCCGGGCCGTCACCGTGGCGCCGAGCGGCGTAGCCGCCAAGTGCCGCACATTCACCATCGTCCCCACCGACTGCTGGCCGGTCGTGAGATACGGCTTCAACGCATTGACCGCCGCGCGTTCCATTAGGCGAACCATCTCCGGTGTAGCAAAGATCTCAATTGCGCCGCTACCCAGGTGTCGGGCAGTCAGTTCCGGTGCAACCTGAGTCGTAGCTTCGCCGGTCAGACCGATGGGAAATTGGGGCGCTTGCTCCGACATAGGGCCCTTTGGCGATGGATGAAGGACCGAGCAAGGCAGGCGGCCGGTCCTTCATCGTGCATGGTTCAGCGGGATATCATCATACGGGTGAAGGCAGCGGCGACGGTGCACCTGTCGGGCGGTCATTGCCCTGGACCGTCGTCCCAGTGTTGCGCGTCGGCGCCGGGGCTTCAGGCTTCGGCGCCGGACCGGCTCGCACCGGCGCTTCGGGCACGCCGACGAAGAACGCCTCGAACTCCTCGGCATCAATCGTTTCGATCTCGATGAGTCGTGCAGTGATCGCATGATGAAGATCGCTGTACTTCGTGAGGATTTCCTTAGCCCGCTCGTACGCCTCGGTGACGATGCGATTCACCTCTTTGTCTATCTCACGGGCGACCGGCTCACTGAAGTTGCGCTGCTCGCCGATATCGCGACCCAGAAAGACCAACTCGTGCCGCTGGCCGAACACCATCGGCCCCATCTTGGCGCTCATGCCGTACTGCGTGACCATCGCCCGGGCCAGCTTGGTGACCTTGCCTAGATCATCCACTGCACCGTTGGTGACATCGCCGAAGATGAGCTCCTCGGCCACGCGGCCACCGAGAATGGCGCTGAGATCCTGCTCGAACTTCTGCTTGCTGACAAGCACGCGATCCTTCTCGGGCAGCGACATGGTGTAGCCAAGCGCCATGCCCCGGCTGATGATGCTGATCTTATGCACCGGGTCGCACTTCGGCAACATGCGGCGCACCAGCGCATGCCCGGTTTCGTGGTAGGCAAGCACCTGCTTCTCTTTGTCGGAGATGACCCGGCTGCGGCGTTCGGGGCCGGCGATCACGCGCTCCACCGCCTCCTGGAACTCGGCCATGCTGATGCTGCGCTTGTTGCGCCGCG
>CAYRFV010000345.1:0-5291 GCA_964423545.1 uncultured Anaerolineales bacterium
CCGGTCGCCGCTCGAGACCGGCACCATCCGCATCGTCGAGGCGGGGCATCCCACGCCCGATGCAGCCGGACAGGCTGGCGCGCAGCAGATCGCAGACCTGCTCACGGGACTGTCGCCGCGCGACTTGGTGTTTGTCCTCATCTCAGGCGGGGGATCCGCGCTGTTGCCGCTGCCGGTGGAGGGCATCTCGCTGGCCGACACCCAGGCGCTCACTGCTGTGCTCCTGCGCTGCGGCGCCGACATCACCGAGATCAATACCATCCGCAAACACTGCTCGCGACTGCAGGGCGGGCAGTTGGCGCGCCTGACGGCGCCGGCGCAGGTCGTCACGCTGATCCTGTCGGATGTGGTGGGTACGCCGCTGGACGCCATCGCCTCCGGTCCCACGGTGCCCGATCGATCCACCTTCGCCGACGCGGTCGCCATCCTCAGGCGTTACGACATCGTCGATTCCATCCCGGCCTCTGTGCGCAGCCACCTGCTGGCAGGCGCCAGCGGCGCCATCCCTGAGACGCCCAAGCCCGGTGATCCGCTCTTCGATCGCGTCACTAACATCGTCATCGGTGACAACGCCCGCGCCGGCCGCGCTGCGGTGGCCGAGGCCCGGCGGTTGGGCTTCCATACCGCGCTATTGACCACCTTCGTCCAGGGAGAGGCCCGCGAGGTGGCCCGCGCAGTGGCTGGGCTGGCGCAGGGCATCGCCTGCGGACAGTCGGATTTCGCGGCGCCGGCTTGTCTGGTTCTGGGCGGAGAAACCACGGTGACGATCAGGGGGCCGGGAAAGGGCGGCAGGAATCAGGAGCTGGCGCTCGCGGCTGCCATTGCACTGGACGGCCACCGGTTGCCCGATGGCCTGCAGGTGGCGATCGTCAGCATGGGCACCGACGGCACCGATGGCCCGACCGATGCGGCCGGGGGCATTGCCTCGCCCGACAGCATGGCTCGAGGACGGGCTTTGGGACTGGATGCCCGCGCAGCACTGGCGGACAACGACAGCTATCGCTACCTCGGCGCGCTGGGCGACCTCCTCGTCACCGGGCCGACGGGGACGAATGTGAACGACCTGATTACGGTATGGGTCATGTAGGACGTGAAACGCCGTATGCGGCTGCGCAGCCGCATACGGCGTTTCACGTCCCGGCCATTCGGCCGGCGAAGGCCAACCGGCCACCTATGGTCCAGCAGGTCATCCACCGCTGCCATGCGCCGGCCGGGCAACCGGCGCGGAGCAGCATCCGGATGAGCTCCTACTTGACGTCGGCCTTAGCGCCTTCCGCCTCCAGCTTGGCCTTGGCATCGGCCGCCGCTTCCTTGGAAACAGCGCTGAGCACAGGCGCCGGCGCGCTTTCCACCAGATCCTTCGCTTCCTTCAGGCCCAGGTTGGTCAACGCACGCACGACCTTGATGACGTTGATCTTCTTTTCGCCTACTTCCTTCAGGATCACGTCGAATTCGGTCTGCTCCTCGACCGGCTCGGCGGGAGCCGCAGCCGCACCGCCGGCCATCGGCATCGCGCCGGCCGCCACCATCATCGGCGCAGCCGCGCTGACGCCGAACTTCGCTTCCAGAGCCTTCACAAGCTGGGACAGCTCCAGCACCGTCATCTTCTCGATCGCTGCAATCAGTTCTTCGTTAGTCATGGAATGTTCTCCTGGGATGTGATACTGGGTGTGTTTCTGCATGTTCTGACGAACAACCACTAACAAAGGATGAACGTCATCCCCGGTCGTTGGTCATTCATCGATCAGGCTGCCTGCTCCAACTGCCCGATGCGGGCGTTGAGCACGGTCAGGAAGCCCCGCATGGGGCCAGCCAGCACGTTGACCAGGCCGGTCAACGGTGACTGCAACGTACCAACCACCTGCGCGCGCAGCTGTTCGCGGCTCGGCAGATCCGACAGCGCCTGCACGCCTGCCTCGTCGAAGGCGGATTGACCGATGATGCCGCCACGCACGACGAGGACCTTGGTGTCTCTTGCCCACTTGCCGAGTGTCTTGGCCGGCGCCGCCAGTTCCCCGAAGCAGAACGTCACGGCGGTCGGACCGCTCAACAACGACTCGGGCGCGGCCATGCCGACATCCTTGAGCGCACGGGTCATCAGCGTGTTCTTGCTGACAACCATCTCGCTCTCGCAGCCGCGCAGGTCTCGGCGCAGTGCTTCGAGCTGCTTGACGGTCAGGCCCCGGTACTCCGTCACGATCACGGCCTGGCTGCGGCGCAGTCGCTCGGTGTAATCATCGACGATAACGCCCTTCTTCTCACGCGAGATAGCCAAACGATTTTCCTCCTTTCGTAGCTTTCGCTCCAGCCAGATGAAACTCCGCTGAAGCGCACCGACAAAAACGCCTCCGCACCGAAGACAGGCGCAGAGGCGCAAAGCTCACAGTAGAGCATCCAGCGACCTCGCCTCGGCAGGTCCGCGTTGCGGATTAAGTCCCGGTACGGAACGCCTGCTGTCTTCAGCGCAGAACGTATGCAGTTGTCTTTGGTCCCGCTAGGCGGCAGCCGCCCTTAAGGTCAACGCCTGGTTGGCATCCAACCGGATGCCGGGCGCCATGCTGGAGGTCAACGTCACCCGGCGGATGTACTGCCCCTTGGCGCCGCTCGGCTTAGCCCGCTGGATCGCTTCCATCAGTGCGCCGAGATTCTCCAGCATCTGCTCGGGCGTAAACGCGACCTTGCCGATCGGCACATGCAGGTTGCCGGTCTTGTCCACCTTGAACTCGACGCGGCCCTGCCGCGCTTCTCTGATTGCGCGCGGCAGATCGTCAGGCTGCACGATGGTGCCGGCCTTGGGATTCGGCATCAGGCCGCGCGTGCCCAGGATGCGGCCCAGACGGCCGACCTTGCCCATCACCTGCGGCGTGGCGATCGCCATATCGAACTCCAGCCATCCGCCCTGGATCTTGGCAATCATGTCATCGAGGCCAACGTAATCCGCGCCGGCCTGTTCGGCCAACCGCGCGCCGTCGCCTTCGGCGAAGACCAGGATGCGCACCTGCTTGCCCAGGCCTGCGGGGAGCAGCACGGTGCTGCGCACCTGCTGGTCAGCATGACGCGGATCAACCCCCAGCCGCACGTGCACCTCGATGGTGCCGTCGAACTTCGGATATGAAACCTTCTTGAGCAGTTCCACCGCCTCGGCCGGCGGATAGTCCTTCATCCGGTCGACCATCTTGGCGGCATCGATGTACTTCTTGCCGTGGTGTGCCACTGTATGTCTCCTAACCCCGGCTCTCGCTCGGCCGGGTGTGGTGATAGCGGGTGTCTCCGTGAGACCCCCTCCCACGCGACAGCGCTGCGGGCGTCAGTCGCTGACCGTAATGCCCATGCTGCGGGCGGAGCCTTCGATCATGCGCATGGCATTATCGACGTCGTATGCGTTCAGATCCTTCAGCTTCAGTTCAGCGATCTCGCGCACCTGCTTGCGCGTGAGCTTGCCGACCTTGGTCTGATTCGGCTTATCCGACCCCTTCGGGATGCCGGCAGCCTGCTTGATGAGATCGGCCGCGGGCGGCGTCTTAGTCACGAAGGTGAACGACTGGTCGGTGAAGATAGTGATCTCGACCGGGATCACCGTGCCGGCCTGCGCCGCAGTGCGGGCATTGTACTCCTTGCAGAAGGACATGATGTTGACACCATGTTGCCCCAGCGCCGGGCCGACCGGGGGCGCCGGGTTGGCCTTGCCCGCTACGATCTGCAGCTTGACGATCGCCTTAACTTTCTTCGCCATGAATAACTCCTATATCAAACAGAAACCAGCCCGCGCCCTCCGGAGCAAGCCGGTTTCCTTCGGTTCGGACTATAGCTTCTCGATCTGCAGCAGATCGACCTCGATGGGGGTTTCCCGGTTGAAGAATGAAACCAGGACCCGTGCTTTCCCCTTGTCGCCATACACTTCGTCGACCGTGCCGTGAAAGTCGACAAACGAGCCTTCCACGATCCTGACCTTGTCCCCGACCTTCACCTTCACTTCAGCGACCGGCTCCTCGGCCTCCATCCGCCGCATGATCCGGTCGACCTCTTCCTGGCGCAGTGGGGTCGGCTTGTTCCCAATGCCCACGAAGCCGGTGACGCCCGGCGTATTGCGCACCACATACCACGACTCTTCATCCAGGATCATCTGGACGAGCACATAACCGGGGTAGATGCGCCGCTCGACCACGCGACGTTGGCCGTCGCGCAACTCGATCTGCTCCTCGGTCGGCACGATGACTTCGTGGATATGGCTGGCCATCCCCATCGACTCGATGCGATGCTCCAGGTTCTTCTTGACTTTGTTCTCGTAGCCGGAATAGCAGTGAACAACGTACCACTGAAGCGCGTTCGCGTCGGACGCTGCGACTTCCGGTTCGTCGGCGGGCGCATCCTCGACCGGCTCGCTGACCCGCACCGGCGTATCGTCAATACCGAACGACTCATCGTTCGTCGACGAGTTATACGTATCTTGCGGTTCTACGTCCTGCCAGTCATCCATGCTCATTGCCATCCGACCACCACACTCATTCTTGCCCGGAGCGCTGTCAGCTCACCAGCAACCTGATCAGTGCAGCGAACACGAGATCGACTGCGCCGAGAAAGATCGCCATGACGATGGTCACGGCCAACACGATCAAAGTCAGGTTCCGCGCCTGCTCCCGCGTGGGCCAAGACACCTTGCGTAGCTCCGCACGCGTCTCTTTCAGGTAACGCACCACCCTGTTTTCCGGCTTCGGCGCGTCTTGTGCGGTTTCTTTGCCGCTCACAGTCCCTCCGCAGCACCTGTGCGATCCAACGAATTACCGGTCTTTGACGATTCAAGACACCGTACCCAGGCGACTGGACATACCGCTCGCTCAGCTTCTGAGCAGTGAGCCGCACCAGGACGGTGTCTTGCCTTGTACCACCACGTATCTAGACAGGCGTGGCAGGACTTGAACCCGCAACCCCCGCTTTTGGAGAGCGGTGCTCTGCCAATTGAGCTACACGCCTACAGAGAACGAAGGACGACTGGCCGATAACCCCAGCTGCGTCTTTCGTCGCCGGTCCACATTTCTCTACTTCGTCTCGCGGTGCTTCATATGCTTATGGCAGCGCGGGCAGTATTTCATCAGCTCCATGCGTCCCTGGGTGTTCTTGCGATTCTTCTGGGTCGTATAGGTGCGTTCCTTGCACTCAGAACACGCAAGGGTCACCACCAGACGGTTTGCCTTCTTTGCAGTAGCCATGTTTCACGTTCTCGCGTCTAAGCAGCGTCGCGGTGGGTGTGGGCGTCGGGCGCGGCGCACCGTCGCCACCGACCGGTTGCACTA
>CAYRFV010000346.1:0-5287 GCA_964423545.1 uncultured Anaerolineales bacterium
ACGATGACCTCTTTGCCGCCGGCCGCGCTGACAAGCTGTTGATGCCAGCGATGCAGGTGCGCAACCGCATAGTCGAGCTTCTTGCCTTCCCAGTATGGGTAGTAGTTCGGCATCACGAGGTCAACGGCGGAGATGATGCTCGGATGCTGCAAGAGAACACCGTAGACATCTCCATACGTAACGGGAACCTGGATGCCTTCGGCCTGGAAGGTCTGCTTCACCTCATTGAGATAGTCGATGAGTCGGCTTTCGGCCATATCGTTCCGGAGCAGGACCTCACTGCCCACGATAGCGATGTCAGCGTGTCCCGCCCTGGCCTGCTCTTTGAGGCAGTCAATCTCATACCGGTTTGCCTGTATGCCCGCAGGCGTTGCCTCAGACCCCAACCAGGCGCCAACCGCCACCTTCAGGCCCATGGTGTGTGCGAACCGCCCGGCCTCCTTCAGATCGTCGTTGCAGCCGAACGTGCGAATCCACCTTGTGTAGGGGGCAATCAGCTGCAGCCGGTCAGCCAACTCCTCATCGGTGATCTGGTTCCCTCCCTTGTCAGGGTCTTCATCGTCCGCGACATAGGGGCTGAAGTTTACTCCGTGGAGCCGGTATGTTGGCTCCCCGCTCCCTTGAATCCCAAGCAGGAAATCGAATTCGCCCACCGGATTTGAGTCAGCAGCCTGCTCGGCGGCGCAACCGATCGCCCGAACGACATAGAAGTAGTTGAGTTCTGCGTTTCCCGCGGCGCCGTAGTCAGTATAGGTTTTGACCGTGGTCGGCAGAGTGGTTTGAAGGGTGGATGCGCCAAGGGAGAAGTGAGGCGTCGTGCTGCGATGGACCTCATAGCTGCAATCGGTGGGCTTGCCCGTCCAGGTCAAGACGACATGCTTCTTGCCAGGCATGGCTGAGATCGACAACACAGGCGTGCCGGCCGATCGCGCCGCGCTCGCTGCTGCGTGGCCCTCCACCATCTGTAGGCCAAGACAGGCCGCAACGACCGCTGCAGAGAACAGCCCCATGATCCCAACGCATCTTCGGAGTCGAGCAATCATGGTTCCTCCCGGGTGTGCCTTCCCCAAATGCAGCACCATCTTCACAAACGCGAACGTGTGGATTCCGCGAACAGCGTGTTCGCCTGCGAATCCTTTGAGCTTTCCGCCACTAAACCTCGCGCGGCTTCGTCATGGCTATCAGCATGGCCGCCTGCCGTGCATGATAGCGCGCAAGCATCGCGTTGGCCGCGTCCAGGTTGTCGTACCGGCCATCCGCCTTGGCCTGGCCGCGCGCCAGGGCTCCTTCCACATCAATGCCGGTCTGGTAGGCCAACTTGAAAAGAAACACGAAGACGTCGGAGAGCTCCTCCTCCAGTTCGGCGTGCAGTTTCTCTTGGCTGTCGGCGTCCTTATAGCCCTCCCACTGCAACACCAGTCGAGCCACTTCGCCCAGCTCCTCCAGCGCATGCACGAGCGTGTGCGCCACCGCCACGCGATCCCATCCGCGGGCCTTGTCCCAGGCCTCCAGCCACTGCTGATACTCTCGAATCTGCATCTGACCTCGTCAGGAATCCTGCTCTTCATCGGTGCGCGCTTCGTCCTTCGTCGGTCGTCCTTCGTCCGCCCGCGCCATCGCGTGCCGTAAGCGATCCAGGAACGTGACGGAGCGCAGGCTGTGCTCCAGGTGATAAACGATGTAGCGCGCCAGGATGCTTTCGACCTGGCCGGCTGTCGCCGGACTGACCTGAAGCAGCGACGCCTCATCCCACGCGCGCGTCTGTAGGAAACGGAGCACTTTCAACACGCCCAACGGCAGGGCGATCGTCTCCGGATGGTGCGCTCCGTGCTTGGGGCAGAGCGCGCCGCCTCGCTCCAGGCTGAGGAAGTTCACTTCCGGCTGCAACAGCGCGTTGCACTGCACGCAGCGGAAGAGCTGCGGCTGATACCCGGCCAATCCCAGCAGATGCATTTCGAAGTAACGCGCACACAGCGCTGGGTCTGCGCCGCCGTTCAGCCGATCCAACGTCTCAGCAAGCAGATCGAAGAGCAGCGCCTGGGGATCATGGTCCAGGGTGAAGACGTCCGCCAGCTCAGCCACATAGGAGGCCCACGTGCTGCGCCAGAGGTCCTCGCGCAGCGCCCGGTGCGCCGCCACCGTCTCAGCCTGAGTGACCAGATCGAGGCTCTTGCTTTTCGCGATCAGCAGCTCAACGTAGGTGAACGGCTCGATGTGCCCTGCCTTGCGGCTGGCCTGGCGCCGCACACCCTTCGCCAACAGCGTCAGCTTGCCCCGGTCGCGCGTAAACACCGTCAGCAGCCGATCGGCCTCGCCCTGATCGCGGCGCTTCAGCACGATCGCTGACACACGATAGAGACGCTGGCGACGGGTCAGCTCCGTTTCCATCGGATGCTTCTGCAGTACGCGCTTCCAGGCAGTACGAGGTCACACACGGGCCAGTCTTTCACCGCGCCCGCATTATCCCCCGCGCACGGTGTTGTACTTCTGCGGTCGCTGCCAGTTACGCGCCATCTTCTCTTCGAACAGCGCGTCGGCATCGAGGCCCAGGGCGGAAAGCAGATGGAGAATGCGAATGATCGCGTCGATCAGCTCCTCGCCGACATGGTCGAGCGGCTCACCTTTCTTGTACGCATCCGTCGCTTCAGACACCTCGGTGTGGATCAGCGCCAGCATCTCCCAGATGCGCTCCGCCGCGGACGAAAACCCCTTCGCGTCGGCCAGCGCGCGCACTTCGGCCATCCGATCATTCAACGCGCCCGCGGTCACCGTATCTCCTTCTCTCCTCGCCGCCCGTAGTCACCCGGCGCAAGGGCGTTTCACACACGCCCATCCCGGCATGTGGCAGCCTCAACCACCGGACAGACGCCCGGGGACGAAGGCATCCAGCAACAGATCGGCCAGGGCATAGATGCGGCGCCTGCCGCGTGTATCGGCAACGATCACCGTCATCTGGGGTGCGAACTCAACCAACACCTGGCGGCAGGCGCCGCACGGCATCACCCCGTTTTCGGTCACTACCGCCACGGCCGAAAACGATTGGGCACCGGCTGACACCGCGTGGGCGAGCGCATTGCGCTCCGCGCAGATCGTCAGACCATATGAGGCATTCTCGACGTTGCAGCCGGTGAAGACCGTCCCATCGGCGGCGCGCACGGCTGCACCGACACGAAATCGCGAATACGGCGCGTAGGCTCGCTCGCGCACCGCTGCGGCCGCTGCAATCAGTGCTTCGATCTGCTCTTCGCTCAGGACGCCTGGCGGCTGCTCGCCTGAGGCGAGAACCGATCGCACGACATCATCGTCCGCCCGTTGTTCTTCCATTGGGTTGCCAGGCTGCCTGTCAGCCGTGTCACCGGCCTGTGTCCGCGCTGAATCTGTCACATCTCTGCCGCCACTTGCGGTCTGCCGTTGATCAGCGATGACTCATGCAGACGTTCGGACGCCTTCTGGTCTTCGCACTCGGCCTCATCCATTCGCACGATCGCCCGCACCTGTTGGATTCGCCGGCCCGCCACCGACAGCACCTCGAACGCCACGTCATCGAAGGCAACGGCGTCCGCAACCGCCGGGACCCTGCCCAGCTGGCTGTAGATGAACCCACCCAAGGTGTCTCCTCCCACCTCGGGCAGCTCGATCCCCAGCAGCTTGCTCACCTCGCCCAAAGCCACGCGCGCATCAAACAGGAACTCGTGGTCACTCACCGGCTCGACAGCAGGCTCTTCGGCGTCGTATTCATCCTGGATCTCGCCGACAATCTCCTCCAACAGGTCCTCAAGGGTCACAATGCCAGCCGTGCCGCCGTATTCATCCACTACGACCGCCATATGCACCTTGCGCTGCTGTAGCTCCTGGAGCAGTTCGTCCACCTTCTTCGATTCGGGGATGAAGTAGGCGGTGCGCAGGATGCGACTCAGCGGCACATCGGTGCGGTTGCTGCGCAGGTAGCGCAGCAGATCCTTGGCGTTCAGGATGCCGACGATGTTGTCGATGGAATCACGATAGACTGGGAGTCGCGAGTGCCCATCCTTGAGGATCACATCCAGAGCGTCCAGCATCGGCGCATCCACCGGCACCGCAGCCACGTCGATGCGCGGCACCATCACCTCGCGGACCAGCTTGTCGCCGAACTCGAAGATCGAGGCGATCATCTCCTTTTCGCCCGCTTCGATCGTCGCCTCTTCTCCCGCTGCGTTGAGGAGAAAACGCAGGCCGTCCTCGCTGAGAAAGATGCTTTCGGCCGCAGCGCCTTCGGGCGCCAACCGATGGCCGATGCGCTGGAGGAGCGCCGTGAGCGGCGTAAGCACGATCGTCAGCACACGGACGAAGGGAGCCAGCCGCAACGCCACCTGCTCCTGGCGGTTGATCGTCGAGGCACGCGCCAGGAGCTGCACTAACGGCGCCAGGATTACCACGGCAAGGAGCGCCGAGATCTCCCCGCCCAAGCCGCCGAGCTGCCAGGCCAGAAAGACCGCGGCAGCCACGACCAGGACATAGCCGATGATCTTGGTCACCAACAGCGTCGACAACAGCCGAACCGGTGTGCTCAGCAGTGTCTCTACGGTGTGTGCGCGCGGCTTGCCTGCCGCCGCCATCTCTCGGAACCGCAACCGGTTGGCCGATGCGAAGGCCATCTCGGCCGCAGTGGCAAACGCCCCCAAGACGATGCCGAACACCAGCAATCCGGCATGCAACCAACCCAATGGACTGAAATCGATGCCCTGCAAACTCATGATCCATGATTCTATCACGAGGCTCACCCAAAAACCAAAGCCGCGCCCCGAAAGTGCTTCGGAGCGCGGCCGGAAAAAGGACAACAAAAAAAGCTCGGTTGGCGATTTCTTACTCTCGCAGAGGCTTGCGCCCCAACTACCATCAGCGCTGGCGGGCTTAACTTCCGGGTTCGGGATGGGACCGGGTGTACCCCCGCCGCTAACGTCACCAACAGAGCTTTTTTTACATTGGAAACGGCGTCTGCGATGACGCCCTAACAACTGAGCGGAACAGCGACGATCAAGTCCTGCGTTCTCACGTGAATTAAGCCCTCGTGCATTAGTACGGCTCGGCTGAACACATTACTGTGCGTACACCTGCCGCCTATCAAGCTGGTAGTCTTCCAGCGCACTTACCCTCTTTCGAGGTGGGGGATCTCATCTTGGGGCGAGTTTCCCACTTAGATGCTTTCAGCGGTTATCTCTGCCCGACTTAGCTACCCAGCGATGCCCCTGGCGGGACAACTGGCACACCAGCGGTCGGTCCACTCCGGTCCTCTCGTACTAGGAGCAGC
>CAYRFV010000347.1:0-5272 GCA_964423545.1 uncultured Anaerolineales bacterium
CTGATCGATTACTGGACCTCCATGGCGCGCCAGTACCATGCTGGCGTCGCCGAGCGCTTCCGCAGCGGCGGTCTCGGGGAGGTGCGGCGCTACTGGGCCGACTACTTTGCCCACGAACCGGGCGGCGATGTGGAGGTCAGCCTGACCGCCCGCGGGGTCGAAATCGCTGTGGCCGATTGCCCTGCCATCCGTTGGTTGAGGGACGCCGGAAGGGAGGTCGCACCCTACTACTGCGAGCATTGTCAGGTCGTCTCCACCACCATCGCCGAGCAGGCCGCGATGGCCTTCACGCTGGAAGGCGGAGGCGGTTCCTGCCGCCAGCGTTTCGAGCTGAGCGGAGGGGCTGCATGATTGGGGTGCAGGACTTCATCGGCTACTACGACTGGACGTTCGAATACCTCCGGCGCACCTATGGCGAGGAGGCCGTGCATGACTACTGGTTGCGAGCCATCTCGATCGACTCCCAGCGTCATGCCCGCGCACTGATCCAGGCAAGAGGCCTCGACGGGATGGCGGAGTACTGGGGTCACACGCTGGAGATGGAGAAGGCGGGCTACACCTTCGATCGAGGTGACGACTACTTCCGCATCGATATGTTCGCCTGTCCGTCGAAGGGATACCTGATCCAGCGCGGCCTGGCCGCCTATCACGACTACTGTGAGCACTGCATGGGCTGGATCAAGTCAGTCATGGACGATGCCGGATTCCTGATCAACCATGAGCACAACCACGCCGGCCAGTGTTATTGGGAGATGCGGCGGGCGTCGGATCGACTGGTTGAGCCACCGCCGAACCGCGGCCCGCACGATGTGCGCAGCCTGTCGCCCACTGTGTGGCATCAGGAACAGCACCACCGGTATGTCAACAGCGTACTTGTCGAGGAACGACTCGGAACACAAGAGACGCCGAATGCTGATCAGGAACGGCAACATACTGCACAATGATCATCTCGAACAGGGTCGAGATCTACGGACTGAAGGGGGCCGGATTGGCGAGATTGCGAGCAATCTCGCCCCGCAGCCCGGCGAGCTGAGCCTCGACGCCGCTGGTTGCACGGTGCTGCCCGGCCTGGTGGATCTGCACAACCACGGTATCCGCCACGTCATGGCTCAGTACGACAGTCTGGTCGAATACGCGCGGCTCATGGCCGCCGCAGGCGCGACCGCCTGTGTGGCGACCCTGCTCGGCGCGCCGCGCGACAATGTCGAGATGATGCGGCAGGGCCTGCGCGACACCGATGGTCTTCGGCTCACACCCAATCTGCTCGGCTTTCGACCCGAGATCACTTACCTGGCCAAGACCGGCGCTGGTTCAGCCGATTCCCTGACCAAGATCACAGTCGAGACCACCGAGTCACTCTACGCAGCGGCGCAAGGAATGATCCCGATCTGGGACGTGTCGCCGGAACTAGAGGGTGCAGTCGACTTCGTGCGGTGGTGTCGGGCGCACGGCATCGTCACCAGCCTGGCTCACAGCGCAGCCACGATTGAGCAGACGCGACGCACCGTAGATGCCGGCCTCAGCCTGGTGACGCACTTCTACGACACTTTCGATCCCCCGCCTCAGACCGATCCCGGCGTCTATCCGGCCGGGCTGACCGACTACATTCAGGTGGAGGATCGGCTCACGGCTGAGATCATCCCGGATGGCGTGCACGTTCACCCGCTGCTGGTGGAGAAAACGCTGCGCTGCAAAGGCAGTGAGCGCGTTGCGTTCGTCACCGACGGCGTCAAAGGCGCGGGCAATCCGCTCGGTGTGTACGATGGCCTCTATCCGGGCGTTCAAGTCGAAGTGACGGCCGGCCGCGGCGTGCGCAGAACGTCGGATGACGCCCTCTCCGGCAGTGCGCTGACCCCGATCCAGTGCTTGCGGAACGCTGTGCGCCTGTTCGGTCGTTCGCTGCTTGAGGCCTCCATTTTGTGCTCCCGGACCCCTGCGCGGGTGTTGGGGCTGAACACCAAAGGGCGCCTGGCCGCGGGCATGGATGCCGATATCATTGTCGTCACCGGCAACCTCGACCTGGTGGCTGTGATCTGCTGTGGCGCTGTGCTGCACCAAGCCTGATTCTGAAGGAGACGCCAATGGCCGATTTCATCTATAGCCCTTCACCTCATGTGCCATTCCGGGACCAGGAAGCTCTGGAGCGCTGCCGGAGGATCAAGCGGGAGGATCTGGAGAATCACCCGAACCCGGACTTTCGAATCAGGATCGTCAAGGACGACGATATCGATTTCATCTGGGTCACGGATATGCTCCACAGGATCAAAACCGCGGCCGATGCCGGCCAACCGGTCGTGTTGGTGCTGCCCAACCCGTGCCCGGTCTACCGCCATGTCGCGCGACTGATCAACACGCTGAGGATCGACTGCCATCACCTGCACGCGTTCGCCATGGACGAGTATGCCAACGAAGAGGGCGTGATCGCGCCCGAAACGTGGCCTCAGGGCTTTGTCCATGCGATGAAGCGCTACTTCTATGGCCAGATCGATGCGGAGCTGCGTCCTTCCGAAGACCAGTTCGTTGGGCCGACCAATCGCAATCTCCCGGTCTATGGCAGGATGATCGCCGATATGGGAGGTGCAGACGCCTGCTACACCGGCCCGGGCTGGACCGGTCACCTGGCGTTCATCGAGCCAGATGCGCCCGAGTTCGCAGCCGATAGCCTGGAAGAGTGGATGCGGATGGGACCTCGCATTGTCACCCTGAGCCCTTTCACCCTGGCGCAGAACTCGCTGCACGGCAGTTTCGGGATGAGTGGCGACATCGCGCGTGTGCCGCCCAAGGCGTTCACGATCGGGCCGGCGGAGGTGATCGGCGCGAAGCACCGTATGGACATCCACAGCATCACCGTGCATGGCACGCAGACGAGCTGGCAACGGCTGATGACGCGGCTGGTCGTGCACGGCCCGGTGACCCCGTTGCTTCCCACCTCCATCCACCAGTTGCTCAAGACCGATTGCTACATTTCGGAATCCGCGGCGCGCAACGTCGAGGTGGACTGGGACAAGGGGTATTGACATCATGGCCCGAGGAGCATGGAGATGACTCTGATGGCGGGTGCGGGCCTGGCCGACATCACGCCGGTCGACTCTCAATACCTGTTCGGCTATCCCCATGTGGAGCGCCATAGCATCGGGGTTCATGACCCGCTGCTGAGCGCCGCGCTGTTTCTTTCCGATGGCCGTACGCCGATCATGTTCATCGCCAACGATGTCATCTTCGTCGGCAAGTCCACCGCCCAGCGCGTTCGCCGGCGCATCGAACAGGCGACCGGCATCCCGGCGCAGCATATCCTCGTCTCGGCGACGCACACCCACTCGGGACCCTCGACGGTGGACTGCGTCAGTCTGGAGGATGATCCGACCGTCCCCAGGGTCGATGCACGCTACCTGAGACGCTTCGAAGATGGCATCGTCGCGGCAGGAATCGAGGCGTTCCGGCGCGCTCGGCCCGCCGAGGCAGGGGTCGCCATTGCGGACGGCGCAGGCATCGGGACCAACCGCCGTGACCCGACTGGCCCCGCCGACCCTCACATTCCGGTGCTTTCGGTGCGGTCGGCCGGCGGCGAAGGGCCCATCGCCTGCATGATTGTCTGCTCGATGCACCCGACCGTGCTGCGCGAGGAGTCGAAGGTTGTCAGCGGCGACTTCCCGGGCCTGGCGCGACGCCACCTGCAGGAGCGTTTCCTGGGGCGAGACTGTCCCGTGCTCCATCACACCGGCCCTGCGGGCAATCAGAGCCCGCGCCACGTCGTCCGCGCAAATACGATCGCCGAAGCTCAGCGGCTGGGAGGAACGCTCGGCGACGCGGTGGCAGCCGCCATCGGTGAGATCTCCTATCATTCATCGCTGCACCTGGAGGTGCGCCGTGCGCTGGTTGACCTCCCCAGGCGATCCTTTCCGGCTGCAGCCGATGCCGAGCGCCGGCTTCAGGATGCAAGCCGGAGGCTGGCGGACTCTCGGCAAAGCGGCGCACCCCGTCACGCGGTGCGCGGGGCCGAGGTGGACTGGTTTGGCGCTGAGGAGACTCTGCGGTTGGCCAGGCTGGCGGCCGAGGGCAGGTTGGAAGACGCGTACCGCTCTTGCCTGCCTGCCGAAGTTCAGGCCCTGAAGCTCGGCCCATGGACCTTCGTCGGCTGGCCGGGTGAGGTCTTCATCGAGCACGGGCAGGCGGTGAAAACGGAATTGCGCGATACCCACATCATCTCTCTGGCCAACGGTGAGCTGCAGGGCTACATTGTGACAGAGGCCGCCGCGGCCGAAGGCGGTTACGAAGCCTCCAATGCCATCTTCCCGCCGCAGGCCGGCCGGGTGTTGGCGCAGGCCACCCTGCGCCTGGTGGCCGATCAGTCGCTGCGTGGCGACCCAAATGCACGTCGGAAGGAGTAGCATGACGGTTTCCCGTTCCCTGCTCGAAGCGCTGCGAGACTTCGATACGGCGCTGCTTGCCAACACCATTGGCTACATTGATCCGACTCCGGCGCATGAGTACTACATGGCCGGCTACATCCGCTCGGTGACGCCGTCCCTCGGCCCCACGGTGGGCGTGGCGGTGACTTGCGAACTGGATAGCAGCACGCCGGGCGGACGGCCCGACACCGAGGGTTATCTGCAGCAGCTCGAACAGATGGACCACATGCGCGTGCCGCCCGTGTGGGTGGTCAAGACCGTGGGATCGCGGCCCGATCACGAATGTGTGCTTGGGGATGGGATGGCGAAATCGCTCTATTCGGTTGGCTGTGTCGGCGCGGTGACCGACGGTGGTGTACGCGATGTCCCCGGTTTGCTGACGGTCCCCCTTGCTGTGTACAGCCGGGGCGTCACCATCCACCACACCGCGCTCCGCTTTCGGCGCATGAACGAACCGATCGAGATAGGCGGCATCGTCGTGCGCACGGGGGATGTCATCCATGCCAACGCCGAAGGCGTCATCAAGATCCCGCTCTCATGCATCGAGCTGCTTCCCCAGAAGGCGGTCCTGATGCGCGCCTTCGAGCATGAGGTGCATCTGATGCTGCGTCGCACCGATCTGGCTCCTCACGAGAAGCGGGCACGAACGATTGAGGCGCTGGCGAAATACGGTTTTGCCGGTCACTGAGTTGGGGCTAGATCACCCCGGCTGCACCGATGTTGTCGTCGGCGAAGAAGTTGTCTCGGCGGACGCTCGGCATCGAGACCTCCAGCAGGAGCGCCGGGCCCACGCCGGTGAATGAGTGTCCCTGGCCGGGCGCCATCACCTGCACGTCTCCCTCGGCCAGCACCCTCTCGTCCCC
>CAYRFV010000348.1:0-5252 GCA_964423545.1 uncultured Anaerolineales bacterium
TCGCACCGTGGCTAGAGGTAGCAGACCTACTCCTACATCGTGGCTCTCCATCAGAGTTGTGACCTCAACGGCGTAGGACGTCCCGCCAACGTGGAGAACGTAGTCGGGAGGGTCTGGCCCGTCCTCCCATTCGATGGCCGATCCCGGGTAGTGAGTGCAAAGGAATCGCTGGAAGGCGGCTTTGCACTGCTCCTCATCTTGCCGCTTCATGCCTTCCGCCACCTATTCAGACTGGAGAACTGCCACACCGTCACCGGCACTCTCGCGATGCGATACTCCGGCAGCCAGACGCGCTGCTGCGGCAGTTCATCATCCCACGCGTCCTTGTCCACTCGCTTGTCGCTGCCCATCAGGAACCAACCGGCAGGGATGGTCACCCAATCGAATTGCAGCGGCCCAGGCTCGGTCGGAGAGGGAGTTTTCGGCAGCGGGGCGGTAGTAGGGGCAGCCCCTGCATCCGTCGCGCGAAGCAGATCCTGCAGTCGCGCCTTCAGCGGCTGATAGACCTCCTCCTGGATGACGGTCTCGAAGAACGCCGATGCCGTTGCAGCGAGCACCACAAGGATCAGATCGCGTGCCCGGTTCTGCACGGCTTGCCAGCGGGCTGCCGCTTCGCGCCCCTTTGTTTGGGCCGTCTGCGACTGGCCAGTCATCAGGATCGATTCGAGCCGCTGCAGCGAGCTCAGGACGGTCTCTGCGTCAGTCTGGCGCTGCTCTTTGATTGCCTGCACCACCTGCTGGAGACTGCGCAGTTCGGCCTCGAACGCGGCCAGCGAACTGGCTTGCTGATCGGACACTTCCTGCTGGGGTGCGGACGCTTCGTGGGTGGGTTCGTCGATCATGGGGCGCTCCTGGCCCATTATATCACGGTTCGTGTCTCTGGCCGTGAGCGGAGCCATGGTTTCGGCAAGAAGCGGGTCGGCTGATGGACTTGCGCCGACAGCGGTTCCCGGCAAACGCTGGCACGAGCGCTTCTGCTTCGGACGTGCCTCTCAGGCCAGCAGCGCAGGCGATCTCTCCGTGGAGCAGCGGGCTTGACGGAGCAATCTTACTGTGTTAGGCTTGTCTTACTCTTGGTCTGGAGGTAAGACAATGGAGGCGCACGCGGCACGTATCAGCAGCAAGTACCAGGTGGTCATCCCGAAAGCGGTGCGGGAGGCCCTGCGCCTCCGGCCGGAAGGCGCCCTGCTTTTTCTCGTGGATGGCGATACGATCATCGTGAGGTCCAAGCCGGACAGCTTCACCCGGGCCCTGCAGGGGCTGCACCGCGAACTTTGGCCCGATCCGGACACATGGCTGGAAGGAGAGCGGGCGTCATGGGAGTGAGCGAGCTCGAGCGCGCCCTTACGGCGTGGCGGCTGGCCGTGCTCGACACGATGGTGTTTTCCTATCACCTGTCCGCGCATCCGCGCTATGTGGCGTTGACCTCCGCCGTATTGGAGTCCGTCGAGGCGGGACGCATCGAGGGACTGATCACCACGGTCACGCTGGCTGAGATTCTGACAGCGCCGGCCAAGGCGCGCAATGAGGTGGCAATGGAGGAGTACCGGCTCTATCTGACGCAGTTTCCGCACCTGCGCCTGGTCTCGTTGGATGCGACGCTGGCCGCTGAAACCGCGCGAGTACGGGCCGAGACTGGCCTGCGCACGCCGGACGCCGTCCAGGTGGCTGCAGGGCGACTGGCAGGCGCAGACGCCATCATCACCAACGACCGCCGGTGGGCGGGCCGGGTGCTGCAGCCCGTGGTGGTGATGCTGGACGATTACGCCGGGTGAGAATCGCAAAAGCCACACCAGCTTACAGACAAACGGAGTAATCCTCACTATGCTCTTCCCCAGGCGTGCGACGCGCGACGCGGGTTCCGGCAGAAGCGACGCCGCGGCTCGGCGCACCTCGATAAGCAATTCGAACGGATGGAGGCAAGATGAGTCTGACGGACCTACAAGTGGATCTGTATCGGCGAAACGGTTTTGTGAACGGCGGCCCGGTGCTGGACGATGAGACGGTCGAGGTCCTGCGTGCGGAGACGCTGCGGGTGATCGCGGATCGGGACAATCCGAGCGTCAAACAGCCGGTGCTGCTGCGCAACCTGACCCAGGATGCCGACCGGCCCATCTGGCAGATCGTCAACATCTACGAGGCCAGCCCGGCGTTCCGCACCCTGGTGACCAATCCCCTCATCGCGGAGATGGCCGCCCGGTTGAGCGGCGCCCGGGAGCTGCGCATCTGGCACGACCAGATCCAGTACAAGCCGCAGGAGCTCGGCGGCCGCCTCCACTGGCACCAGGATTCGCCGGCATGGCCCACCCTCCAGCCCAAGACCGCGCAGATCACCGCGTGGGTGGCGCTGGACGACGCCGACCTCGACAACGGCTGCATGTACATGGCGCCGGGCTCGCACCTCTGGGGCGACCAGGATGCGTTTCTGCGCTCGGTGCCCGATGGCGCGCCCCTGCCCGACAGCTACCACGGGCAGCCGGTCTACGTGGTCACCTGCCCGGTCAAGAAGGGACACGTCCACTTCCATCATTCGCTGACGTGGCACGGCTCGGGCGCCAACACCAGCAAGCGGCCGCGGCGGGCCATCGCCATTCACTACATGAGCGAGGAGACCCGCTACGATGCGGCCGGCAATCACCCGATGAAGCCGTTCATCACGGTGGCCGATGGAGAACGAGTGGCAGGCGACGCGTTCCCGCGGGTCTGGCCGCCGCGCTGAGGCACGCTTCACGCCGGTCGTTCGATCACCCGAGTGCAAACGAGGGCCGGAGCGTATGCTCCGGCCCTCGCCGCATCCCGCGATCGCCCCGGGCGTCGCTCCGCTGCATCAGGGCAAACCGACCGGTTCCTGTACCGCAATCCTCTGGATTGCCCCTGTACCGCAATCCTCTGGATTGCCCCGCGCCGTCGGTCGCCCGCACCGTGCGCTAACTGATCGTCAGCTCCTGGTTAGCAACCTGGTCCATCAACCGCGACAGGTTGCGCAGCGTCGCGTTGCCGCTGCCATGGTTCGCCACGTAGATCGTCGAATCGGCGACGATCGTACCCACGAGCACCGGCGCCGCGGCCGGAGTGATGCCTGGCGCGGCCTGCGGCTGGGCCGTCTGGGTGAACTCGTTGGCGTGCAGCGTCAGATGGCGGCAGACCACGAAGCTGCGGCCCGCTTCGAAGACATTGTCGCCCCACTGGCAGCGGCCGAACAGGTCGATCGGGAAGGTGACGCTCTGCTGCCCCTCGGCCGCCTTGCGCAGCTCCTCGATCACCTCGGTTCCCACCGCCATGCGGACGATCTGGTTGCCCCGCAGCTGCAGCGTGCCCAGGAAGCTGTTGATCAGCCGGATCTGATTCTCCTTGAGCCGGCTGGAGATCCGCTGCAGGAAATCGACGTTCAGCAGCTCGTCGATGAACGGGATCGGCGCGGGCGGGCCGTAGAGGCTCACGATGCCCACAATCTCATTGTTCGCCAGCAGGTAGGTGTCATCCTGGTCGAGCACGTTGACGATGGGCAGCAGGCCGGCGGCCTCGCTCAGTCGCCGCGCGCGCTCCAGGATGATCGCCGTGCCCGGCCGGGTCTTGGCCGCAGTGCGACGGATGTCCAGCAGCAGATCGAGCGTCGTGGCCGCGTTCAGCGCCTCACCTCCGAGCGCCAGGACCAGCTTGCTGTAACTGAGAAGCTCGCCCTGGCTCTGGAGCGCGCGCTGCTCGGGGGTGGCAATGACCCGCTGCACGGCGCTCTGAACCTTCTTGCGGTCGGTGAGATCGAGGCCGGCGATCTTCTGCGCCGCATCCAGCGCGACCCGCTGGAACACCGTGCGCCTCAGCTCTCCCGTATCCGCAAGCCCGAAGAGCTGCAGCGGCGCATCCACGCCCGATTCCTGCGCCACCGCCTCGAAGATCTTGCGCGTGGGCGCGAAGCTTTCGGGCGACAGCGCCTCGAACAGGTTCTCGGCCAGCACGACGCGATCGGCGTGGGTCACGGCGAACAGTGCGCCGGCGACGACGAACCCGGCCAGGTGACAGCCGCGCACCTCGACGCGCGCACACTGGTCGAGGGTCAGCGCGCCGCCGTCGACTTCGACCATAAAGGCGATGTCCACCGCGAAATCGCGCAGCAGCACGGAGTTCACCCCGGAGAAGCGGATCGGGTCGCGCAGAATGAGCCGGCTGCCCGGGCCGCAGCCCGCGATCTTGATGTGCAGCTCCGGTTCGCCCGCCTTGCGCTCGATCTCGATCCCCCCGACCTCCTGCTCGCCATGCAGCAGGCAGATGCAGATGTCCCGCTCCCCGCGCGCCATCAGGTCCTTGAGCGCCTCGTCCAGGCGCTCGTAGTCGCCCCCCTTGCCGACGCAGATGCAGCGGCCGCCTCCGCGCGCCTGGCACAGGATGTCGATGGCGTCCTGCACCGTCTTCGCGGCGGCCAGGTTGGAGCACTTCGATGGATCGTAGGCCACCTGGCTGGCGATGCTGAGGTTGGCGCCGAAGCGCAGGATCTGCCCCGGCACGGCCGCACCGCCCGCGTCGAGCAGCACCGCCTCCACCCGCTGCAGGCCGGCCGCGCCCAGCGTCCAGCCGCACTCGGCGATGCCGTTGGGGCCGGTCGTGGGCATCGGCTGGGCGACCGAGAGGCTCCCGCCCCCCTGCACCACCGTGAAGCGCACCTGCGCGCCGATCACCGGCGCCTGCCCGTTCACCACGCGCACCCGCAGCGGCTGCGGCAGCGCGTTGCCCGGCATCGCCTCCTGTCCGTCGCCGCCAACGTAGAGCAGCGTGATCAGCTCGGTCAGGGGCGGAAAGAGCTTGCGGCAGTCCTGCACGACCGTGAAAACGCCGGCCGCTCGGCTGACGATGGCGAGCTTGCAGAAGTGATGCTCGATCCCGGCCCGCGGCTGGGGGATCGGGTTGGGCGGGGTGGCCGTGTCGCGCGGCCACTCGACATCCGCCGTGGCGGTGCGCGCCGGGATCAGCCAGTAGTCACCCACATGATAGCGCTTGCCCGCCTCCACCTGGACCTGGACGCCGTCCTCCAGCTCCAGCCAGGCGCCGCCGGCCGGATTCGCCAGGACCCCATCCCAGCGCCGCGCCTTCGGGTTGTTGGGAAGGCCGGCAAGCGTGTCCGGGAAGTTGGCCTTGTCCACGCTCGCCGCGTTCGGGTCCGTGACGTCGAGCGTGAGCACCTCGCCTTCGGCGTTGGCGAGCTTGACCAGGATGCCGGCCTCCCCGCGCAGCTCGCGCTGATCGTCGATGACCTCGAC
>CAYRFV010000349.1:0-5236 GCA_964423545.1 uncultured Anaerolineales bacterium
GCTTGGACTTTACCTGAGTCATCTGCATAACGCGACGAATGCTGTATCGGCACTGACGATCGGATTCATTGGCACCGGCTACCGTGTCGCGGAGATGGTTGGCGATCCTGTCATGGGGGCACTGAGTGATTCAAAAGGTCGCAAGCCATTCATGGTATTGGGTCCCCTCATCAGTGCCGTCGTTGTGCTTCTGTATCCCGTCGCGGCCTCTCTAGGGGCGATATTCGCGCTTCTCGTTTTCGAGGGCATTAGCGCTGCCATGCGGGCGCCAGCTGTGCTGAGTTTTCTATCGGACGCGACCTCTGCATCGGAGAGGTTGCGCGGTCGGGTAATGGGAGTGCACCAACTCTCGATTCTTCTGGGAATGGTGCTCGGCTATGTATTCGGTGGAATGCTTTGGGACTCTGTGGGGACGCAGGCCTTCGTGGCTGTTACGGTCCTCTATGTGGCAGGCTGCGTCATTATTCTGGTCGGGGTTCGAGAGGAACGCATAGTTGTTCTACGGGAACCACCGGACTTTGACCGGTATCGCCGGGCTCTGAGCACCCCCGCGGTACTTCGGTTTCTCCCAGCTTGGATCGCATTGAGCGCGATATTAGGTGCTTGGTTATCTCAATCTGTGTTCCAGTTGTCTGCTCAACAAGGACAAACCGGCCAAGCGCTTGTAGGTCAGTTCACCGGAACCCAGATTGGCGTCATTCTTGGGTTGTTTGCCGCGATTATCGCTGCTGGAACTCTCATATGGGGCTTACTCATCGGACCGTTGGGCAACCTGAGGACCATGTTGATTGCCGCGTCAGGAACTGGACTAGGATTTGCAGGTCTACTGATTCTCAACCGTTTCGGCGTGGGCCAGGGCAGTGCTTTGGTTAGCAGCTTGGCGTTGGTCGCGCTGGCGCTGGGTGCCTTTGCTTTAAGTGGCTTTGCGCCGAGTGCATTCGCCTATCTTGCCGACATCTCAGAGAACCATGTGGCGCAGCGCGGGGTAGTTGTGGGTTTCTATTACCTATTCCTATCTATTGGTCAAATGATTGGCGCCTGGCTCGGGGGCGTAGCAGGCGAAATCGGCCAATTGGATGGACTCATCGCGATTAGTCTCGGCCTCGTAGTGGTTGGCGTGGCGAACCTGGCCTGGATAGCGTCGAAAGGAGGCTCATGAAACACCAGCGAAAGGACCGCCTGAACAAGGGATGCCATGGGCCTTCAGCTCGGCCGCCCGACTCGGTCGCCAGGAGGTCTAGGGTATGAAGCCGTCGAAATCCGACGCGGTAGATGATCTCCCGCCAGCCGTTGCCAAGAACGGGCATGAGCATTGTCGAGAGGTACGGCTCCGAATTCGCGGGGGCGACGCAGCTGAGATGCGCCTCCGTACTTAATGCCATAGCAGAGGAGAAGGGGACCGCGCTTCTCCAGGGTTGCGAATCAGAAGCATCCTGGTGACCACGCAGAGCATAGGGCCAGAGAAGACCGGCAGGATTCAAGAATGGCTTAGGATGGACAAGGTAGATCTATCCGTGGACTATTATCCCACTCCTGCCTTTCCGCTTCTCAGATTCGCTTTCGCCGTACCGAGCAGCACGAATCCCTTCTTTCGATCCGAGTCAGTTCTCGATATAACCGCTGCCGATTTCCAGGACTTCGCTGTTCACTTGCCGACATGCTTCGAGTTAACTGTTTTCTGGTATTCTGGTGAAGGCCCGCAGTTTGTCTTTGAGGAAACTGTAGGAATCCTGGGCAACGGCTTTGTCGAGCAGGTGAGGCGAAACCTAGAGCGAGCAGCCAAGGACTACTGGTTGATTCCAGGGTACTTGCGTAGTCTTGAGATGGCCAAGCAGTATCTTCCGACGCACTTGCGGGTCACTTGGCGTGAATGCAGCCATTGACTGTAACCCTGAGCCGTCAATAGTCTGTCGATTCAAGCCCACTACGGCAAAGGTTGGGCCAAGTGACCCGGTAGTGTGGCAGACACATCGGGGTTGCGCAGGGGGGAGTTTGATGAACTTACAGAAGACCAAGACGGTCATTTCGTATCCTCTGAGGAGGTACAGCACGTGCATGTTCGCTGTGACAAGTCGATGCAACGCACGATGCGGTTTCTGCTCCATCCCGTCACAGGTACCAGAATCGGACAGGGCGGCGAGCGAGATAGAACGCGCTATTGATCAGCTGCATAGCCTCGGCATTCGCTACATCCAGATCACTGGCGGCGAGCCACTACTGTTCCCGCATCTGATATCGACGGTTAGGCATGCCAGCAGCCTTGGGATGCTGCTTACCGTAGTGACCAACGGCAGCCTGCTAGATGAAAAACGCGTTAAGGCACTCGCCGAAAACGGTGTTCAGGGAATATCCATCTCAGTTGACCATCCAGACAGCGTGATACTTGAGGAGAATCGAGGCATTCCAGGCCTTGCCAAACGGATCACGCGGGGTGTTAGTTATCTCAATGACTTCAGAATTCCCGCTCAAGCATCGAGCACGATTAGCAAGTTACTGAGTTTGGAAGCTGGGGACTACGGAAGACTGGTGGAACAGAATGCAAAGCTGGGGTTCGATGGCACTTATTTCTGCTACCCAATGCCTGGCATGCAATCCAACTATGCGCTGGGTGGGGACATCGTACGCTTCAATCGCGACGAATTGGCCGGGATCATCCGGCATATTGTCGAGCTCAAACGTCAAGGATATCCCATCGACAACTCGCCTGAAACCCTTTCCGCCGTTTTAGCCTACCTCGAAGGCAGGCAATCAAGGCATCCCTGCGTCGCCGGGTACAAGGTCTTCTATTTGGATTGGCATCTCGATCTATATGATTGTATGACCAAGGGTAATCTGATCGGTTCTCTCCTTGAACTTGACGCCCAGGGGCTGCAACTCCAGAGGCGGGAGTGTGAGGAGTGCATACTTTCGTGCGATCGGGAGCCGAGTATTTACCAACACGGATGGCGCTCTGTCGCTCCCTTTCTGAGATTGGTGCGTGATACAGTGGTTCGCAGAGTCCCGGTCTAGGGCGTTAGGACTCACCATCCCAGTCAATTTGTCAAAATGGAAGCCATGACCTCGGGGAAGGATTGAGGCCTAAGCATTATGCGCGTTTTGTCGTATGGCGGCAAGGGATTGGGTGTTCTGCGCCTTCTCATGTGATACTGTGGTGCATAATCGAAAACTACATAACGGACCTGTGGTCAGCCGCAGTAGCAGTCTTAGGTCTCGATTCGGTCGCACGTGCTCAGTTCACCCGAATGCGTTCGGCGGCCTGTGCTAGATCGTCCTCGCTGGGCCGCGAGTAGCGCGCGGTCGTATCCAGCCGGCTGTGCCCCAGGAAGGTCGCCGCGGTCACCATATCGACCTCTGGATCGCGCACAAGGCGCGTCGCGACGCTATGCCGGAAGGTATGCGGCGTCACCCCCTCGACTTCGGCCAGACGGGCGTACTTCTTCACGGTGTACCAGAGCGCGTAGGGTGTCAACGGCTCTCCGGCCCGGCTGCGGAAGAGCGGCTCTCCGGCGTGGGCTGTTCGGGCTGCGGGCTCGGCGAGCTGCTCATGCTCCAAGTAGGCGCTGATCACCTTGCGCGCCCGCAGGTGAATCGGCACCTTGCGCCTTTTTCGCCCCTTGCCAAGACGCACCGTGACCCAGCCGCCGCGCTCGCCCAGCAAAAGATCGCCTAGGGTTAGGCCGGCGGCTTCGCTCGCGCGCAAACCAGTGGCGGCCAACAGCTCTAGCAAGGCGTGATCGCGCAGGTTGCCGCTTTCCTTGGCCTTGCGGAGGATCTTGTTCATGGCCGATTCGCTGAGCGCCCTGGGCGCCACAGGCTGCTGCTCTACCCCGTTGATGTTGGCTGTCGGGTCGCTCGTGACCAGTTTGGCTTCGCCAGCCCAACGGAAGAAGGTCGAGAGTGCGGCCAGCTTCCGGTTCACGGTAGCCGGCATGGCGTTGAGGACCTTGCTCAGGTGATCGAGCCAGTTCTGAACGTCTTCACCGTCCACTGCGGCCAGGGTGAAGGGCTCCTGAGTGTGCTGGGCGAACCAGGCGGAGAACTGGCGCACATCTGACAGGTAGGCGCGCAGCGAGTGTGCGCTGCGGCCGTGGCCCTTGAGCCAGGTCTCGAAGCTCGTCAGCAGGGTGTCGATCGTCGCGTTATCTTGGGTCACGAAACCCCTCCGACAGCCCGTTCCGCATTATCTTGGGTTGAAAACGGGCGTTAGCAGGCTGTTTTGAGGCCGATTATAGCCGATTTGGGGCAAAACACCAAAGATAAGACGGCTTATCTTGGGTACCGTCGGAGCGGCAATCAGCGCCATTACGCCGTGTGGAATTGGGGTCTCAACGCTGCAGCCAGCCTTGAACCTGAGACCCCATAGACACCTGCGGCAGATAAGCGCAGCGACTCGCCGGCACAATGGGCCGCCCATCGAGCAGCGCCGCGTAGTACGCCTGCGTCCGCTCGACGTACCGGCGACCGATGCTGGGCCGCGGCGGCGTGGCGGTCGCCGGCTCGATGTAGGCCTGCTCGCCATAGAGGTTCCAAGCGTACAGGACGATCAGCCGCAACCGGTCGCGCTGTTCGGCCAATTGCTGCCACTGGCGCTCGTAGGCGCACTGCGTGAGCAGGGGATCAAGCGAGCGCGGCGGCCAGGTGATGTAGGTGGCGCCCATTTGCTTGGCTGGGTATTCGTCAAAGCGTGGGGTGACAAAGGTCACGCCGTCGTCGGACAGCCCGGAGATGGGGTCTTGCGGCGGGCCGAAGAACCAGTCCCAAGCCGGGCGGGCCTGCTCGCAGTGGTATTGACGAGCCACATCCTGGCGGGCGCAGCCGGTCCAATGGCGCACCGTATAGCTGATCGGTACGCTATGCGCCAACGTCGTGGTCAGCGTCATCGGGTCGAACGCGAGCAGCAGCGGTTTGCCCTCCCACTGAAACCACAGGTTGCTGTACTCTTCCCGGCCGTAGTAGTTGGCCCAGAGCCAGTCCAGCGCCAACGCCCGCTGCGCCGGCAGCAGCAAGCTCGGCGTGATGTGGGCCTGCGTCTGGACGAACGGCTCGACGATCAGGCTCGCGCTGATCGGGCGTCGCTCGGTGATGATCTCAGTGAGCAGCGCGTGGATGCCCTGATTCAGAGATGCATCGGGGTGGCCTTCGCTAATGCCATCCAGGTCAATGTCACCCCAACCCCACCAACTGACGAAGAGCGCCTGGATGCCGGCATCTTCGAGTTGGTCGAGTTGCCAGCGGA
>CAYRFV010000350.1:0-5227 GCA_964423545.1 uncultured Anaerolineales bacterium
CTGTTCACCACCGTGTCGGTGCCCGCGATGACCGACGCAGTGGCCAGCCAGTACAGCGAAGGCTGCTTCGGCACCTGGGAGCCTGCCCTGGACGCGCTCATCGCCACCACCACCGGCAGCGCCCGGCCGGTCGACAAGGGCCATCTCACCCAGGACGATCTGGCCGTGGTCACCGGCGTGCAGCCCGGCGGCCGCGGGGTGGTCGTGCGGCACGTGGAGGGGCTGCGCAACGACCCGCCCTCCTCCGAGGGCTTTGAGATGATCGACCTCGACAACGCCCTGCCGAAGATCGCGCTCGATCCGACTTGGGGCGTGGCGGCGCCCGTGCCGGTCGTGCGCTCGAAGCTGCACAGCCATCGCGGCGTCGCAGCCTACGATCCGAGGTTCGTCGAGTACGTGCCGCTCTCCTCCGTCTACTTCGAGTTCCCCGTGACCTGCGGCACCTTTGCCCAGGCGCAGGGGGTTCGCGCGGTCTTCGAGCAGGCGCAGTGCCTGCGTCGTCCCGCCGACCCCCGCCAGGTGGCGTTCACCCTGCTGCCGACGCACGGCGTCTTCATCGTGGAGAAGTGGGTGCACGGGAAGGCGCCCTTCCAGCTGATCTGGGAGCACATGGACGCCGGCCGGTTGGAGATCGACCGCATCGTGCCCCAAGGGCCGGAGCCGTTCTTCCCGCGAGAAGTGGCGCGCGGCTAGAGGGCGCCGATCAGCAGCCAGCGCACGATGGTCTGCGGACAGCGGCCGGCATGAGCGAGACCTACGTTCAGCGCATGCGCGTGACCTTCACGACCGATGATACGGTGAAGTACGTCGGCCACCTGGACATGGCGCGCGCCTGGGAACGCGCCATCCGCCGCGCACGGCTGCCGCTGGCCTACAGCCAGGGCTTCAACCCCCAGCCGCGGCTGCACTTCGCCGCTGCGCTGCCTGTCGGCTTCACCGGGAGAGCCGAGCTCATCGATGTGTTTCTCGATGCCGAGGTGGCGCCCGCGACGTTCCTGGCGCGCCTCGCGCCGGCGTTGCCTGCCGGCATCCGTCCGACCGGCGCCGCGCCGGCGCCGCGCGAGCTGCCGGCGCTCCAGGCTGCCGTGCGCGGCGCGCGTTATCGGGTCGAGGTGGAGACGGCGGAAGAGGGCGACGCGTTCGCGGCGCGGCTGGCGGCCTTCATGGCGCGCACGGACGCATGGCGCGAACGCCGTCGCGGCAGGGAGGTGGTCCGCTACGATCTGCGACCGCTGGTGACGTCGCTGCGCTGCACTGGCCCCTGCGACCTGGGCCAATCGTTCGAGACCACTATGGCTGCGGAGCCAGGCGCCACCGGCCGGCCCGACGAGCTGCTGGCGGAGCTGGGCTACGAGCGCGCGCTGCGCCGCGTGGAGCGGCTGGAGCTGCTCCTGGCGCAGAGCCAGTGACACGGCGCAGACAGCCGAAAGCTGCCTGCGAGGAGGAAGCATGCGAGTCTTGACCTTTCTAGAGGAGGGTGAGCGCCGGCTGGGCGTATTGATCGGCCAGCAGGTGGCCGACCTGACGGCGGCGCAGGCGGGCCGGCGGCCCGGCGCGTCGTCGTTCGCTGACATGCGAGCGCTGCTCGATGCCGGGCCGGACGCTTGGGCGCGGCTGGCGAACGATCTGGCGACGAAGGACTGGACCCCCTTCTGCCGGCCGCTGGCGGGCCTGAAGTTGGACGCGCCGGTGCGGCCCTCCAAGATCGTCGCCATCGGCCAGAACTACTTCGACCATGTGCGCGAGCAGAACGCGGCCATGCCCGAACGTCCCATCATCTTCGCCAAGTTCCCATCGACCGTCATCGGCCCCGGCGACGCCATCTGCTGGGAGCCGGCCCTATCGGAGAAGATCGATTGGGAGGTGGAGCTGGCCGTCGTCATCGGTCGCACAGCGCGCCGCGTGGCCGCGGCGGACGCGTATCAATACGTCTTCGGCTACACCGTGGCCAACGACGTCACCGCGCGCGATCTTCAGCGCAGCGACGGCCAGTGGGTGCGGGGCAAATCGTTGGACACCTTCTGCCCGCTTGGCCCGTGGATCGTCACCAAGGACGAGACGCCTGACCCGCACGGCCTGGCGCTGCGCACCACGGTCAACGGCGCGCTGATGCAAAGCTCCCGGACCGATCAGCTCATCTTTCGCATTCCCGAGCTGATCGAGTTCATCACGCGCGCGTTCACGCTGTTGCCCGGCGACATCGTCCTGACCGGCACACCGCCCGGCGTCGGCGCGTTCCGCAATCCGCCCGTCTTCCTCAAGGACGGCGACGTGGTGACCGTGGAGATCGAAGGGATCGGCGCACTGACCAATCCCTGCCGCACCGAGATCGTGTAGGAGACGAAAATAAGCCGCGCGCGGCGGCGCATTTCATGGTATAATAGCGCTGTGATCGGGCCGTTGCGGCGGTGCAGCGGCCCAGGCGGCCTTTACATTGGACCTGCGTTCGGACGGAGGCGCCTATGGCAGTCATCACGATTTCCAGGCAGCAGGGCAGTGGGGGCTCGGAGATCGCAGCCCGCGTGAGCGACCTTCTTGGGTACCGCTATTTCGACAAGCGGATGATGGCCGAGGTGATGGCCCAGGAAGGATTCACGGACGAAATGATCGTCGATTATCGCGAGGATGAATACAGACTGCGCAGTTTCGTGGATCGCGTGCTCGGGTATCGCAGGCCGAAGAGCATCGCGGATGTGGGGTTCTGGGACAAGGACCCCCAGGCCATGAAGCGAACCTCATCGGCCGTGCTCGACGAGCACATGGCCGTCTGGCTGGTGCGCTCCGCGATCGAGAACGTCTACGAGCGCGGCAATGTCGTGATCGTGGGTCGCGCTGGCCAGGCGATCCTGCGCGACAGGCCCGGCGTCTTCCATGTGCGCATTGAGGCGCCGCTCGACGTGCGCGTCAAGTGGGTCTGCGAGCATCAGCACCTCGGCCAGAAAGAGGCGCAGCAGTACATCACCGAGCGCGACAAGGCCTCGGCTGAATACCTGCAGCGCTTCTATGGCGTCGACTGGTCTGACCCGACCCTCTACCATGTCGTCATCAACGCAGCCAAGTGGGATCACGAACGCGCCGCCCAGTGCATCGTGAACGCGGTGGGCTGCATCAACCCGTAGGGGCCGAGCGTCGCAGGCCGCGACCCCTTGGTTGCTGGCGGTCGCGCGCGGCGATGGCACGAAGCATCCATCGCCGCGATCGCTGCCGCGCGCAGGTGCGCCTCTGAGGCGACGCGCGGGTGGGCGAGGACCGCGTGCCGAGATGCCGCGCCTCGGCTACGCCGCCGCCCACGCGGCGCACAACACCTCGGCCTGCTCGAGCACCGTACGAGTGGCGCGTTCCTGCTTGTCAGGCGGGTAGCCGTGCTTGCGCAGGATGCGCCTGATCATGACACGGATGCGGGCGCGCACGTTTTCGCGCATCATCCAGTCGATGGTCACGCTGTTTCGCACGGCTGCCACCAACTCGCGAGCCATGGTCTTGAGGGTGTCGTCGCCCAGCACCTTGACTGCGCTGTCGTTGACCTCCAGTGCATCGTAGAAGGCGACCTCATCCTCGGTCAGGTTGAGCGCTTCCCCGCGTCTGCCGGCCTCACGCATCTCCTCGGCGAGTGCGATCAGCTCCTCGATAACCTGCGCGCATTCGACCGCCCGGTTCTGGTAACGCCGGATAGCTTCCTCCAGCGCCTGTCTGAGAATGTGCTCCTGCGACGCGGGCAGTAGGCCCAGCCGTTCCTGCCCGCGGTCGGCCTGTCGGCGCCAAGCGCCCACCGGTCGGCATCGCGTCCATTGTTGCATTCGGTACCGCTGTTGGATAAAAAGCGTAGCACCATTCACAAAAGAATGCAAGCGACCGCGAACTTACAGGCGCGGCCCTACGGCCCGGCGGCGCCGCCTTGATGGGCGCACGGCCGCGTGTTATAGTGGGGGTGCGAGCAGATGGATGGCGCGCCCTGCGCTGGCTGCGCCGCAAAGGAGGGCATATGGATTCAAGGCTGAAGGTCGGGGTGATCGGCGTCGGCATCCTGGGGGAGCAGTACGTGCGCTTCTTCGGGGAGCATCCTCACACGCGGGTGGCGGCCGTGGCAGACATCCGGCCGCAGGTCGCCCAACGGATCGGGGCCGCCGCGGGGGCCGAGGTGTACACGGACTACCACGAGATGCTGGGCGCGCAGGCGCTCGACCTGGTCGTCGTCGCCACGCCCGATCCGTTTCATCGGGGCCCGGTTGTTGCGGCGCTGGAGGCAGGCGCGCCGAACGTGATCCAGGAGAAGCCGATGGCGACCACGGTCGAGGACGCGCTGGCGATCTGCGAGGCGGTGGAGCGGCGCCGGGCGAAGCTCTTCGTCAACTACGCCAATCGCGCCGCGGCGTACGACATCGCCACCCGCTACGTGATCCAGCAGGGGCTGCTGGGGGAGGTGGTCTACGGCGAGGCGCGGCTGGACGACAACATCGTCGTGCCGACCGGGCTGTGGGGAGAGCGGAGCCGCGAGTGGGCGGCCGGCTCCTCCACCGCGCACTTCCTGCTCAGCCACGTGGTCGACCTGCTGCGCTGGACCTTCAGCCCGGCCGAGGTGAAGGAGGTCTACGCCATCGGCCAGGCGGCGGTGCTGGGTTTCACGCCCGACCTCTACGACGCGTTCCTGACCTTCGACAGCGGCCTGCGGGTGCGGGTCAAGGCAGAGTGGATCAAGCACATCGACGAGCTGGTGGAGTTCTACCTCTGCTTCTCGGGCCGCGACGGCACATTGATCTGCAACAAGCGCGCGGGATTCGGCGCAGAGCCTGGGTGGCGGGCGAACCTGGCGGAAACGGTGACCGCGGAGGAGCTGCTGCGGCACCGGCAGGCGCTGGACGCGCGCGGGGCGCGCGTGGCCGCGCGGGTGAACCGGCCCGATCCGACGACCGGCCAGCTCTCGGCCAGCGTGGAGCGGCTGCAGCCGAGCCTGGAGGCGCGCGGGCCCTCGGCCGGCGGGCTGATGGCGCTCGTCGGCCACTTCGTGGACGCGATCGTAGAGGACACGGTGACGCCGGCCCGGTGGCGCGCCAACGGGCCGCTGCCCACGCATCTCGACGGGCTGAAGCAGACCGAAGTGGTGGCCGCGATTGTCCGCTCGGCGGCCGAGGACCGGGTGGTGAAGGTCGGGTAGAGGGGCAGCGCCGCGAGCTCCAGGCGGGAGTGGATGGGAGTCGAACCCACCGTGGCCGCTTGTCGCACCCACCAC
>CAYRFV010000351.1:0-5201 GCA_964423545.1 uncultured Anaerolineales bacterium
GCGCGCCAGGGTGCTCCCGATGATCTTGGCCCCCAAAACTGCGACTTTCATGGTTATCTCCTCTTTTCTGCACGCGCCAGGCGCTTGCGAAGCGCCTGGCGCGTCGCCGTGTTGCATCAACGCACTGCGCCGGCCGCAATCGCCGCGGCTGCGCGTTCGCCGAGCGCCGCATGGACCTTGCGGCCCGCAGCCGCCGCCCAAAAGGTCATGTAATCGCCGGAATCCTGCCCCTGGCGCTCCGCCGGCAGCGGCCTGGCCGGCGCCAGCGGGTTGCTGAAGTCAATGTAGTCCGCCGGCAGGTAGGCCTCGTTGACCACGGTGATGCCGTACGGCTGCGGGTTCATGGCGATTTCAGTGAAGATGCTGACCGCGTCGAACTCGAAGATCTTCAGCCCGCGCTGCCGGCGCAGATGGGTCGCAGCCTCGGCCAAGCCCCGGTTGTATGTTGCGATCAGCCGCGTTGCCAGCGCGCCCTTTTCGGCGCCGTAGTAAGCGGGCGTGCTGCCGAGATCGGGCATGTTGCCCATGATGAAGCGCCGCGCGCCCGCGTCCGCCAGCCGCTCCAAGGCCATCTGGATGTTGGCGGCCGGCGGATAGGCCACCACGTCGGGCTGGCCGAAGTCCAAATAGCTGCCGAAATCGTGCCCACCGGCCCACACCACATAGAGCGCCTCCGGATCCAGCGCGGGCGACCGCGCGAGCAGGGCGTCTACCTGCGCTAACACGCCGCGGATCGGCGCAGTGGGGCCAAGGCCGAGCGCCGCGCGCAACGGCTCGTTGATGTTGTACGCGCCGGTGGTGGCGCCGCCCTGGGCCAGGTTGTCCTGCGGGTCCAGCGGCAGCCCCAGCTTCTGGGCCATCACCTCGACCCACGTGGGGCCGTCCGTCCAGCGGCCGCCGTGGAAGGGCGGGCTGGGCGGGTAGCGGTTCTGGGTCAGATGGCCCCAGAGGCCCTGGTCGGAGAGGCCGTCGCCAAGGACGACGAGCTTGCTGTAGGACGGTGACACGGGTTCCTCCTTGCTTTTTTGTGTTTACTTGACCGCGCTGCCTGCGCGCTGAAACACGTAGAACAGCGGAATCACGATAAACAGCGCCCAGGCAGCCGGCGGCAGCGCGAACGCCAGGGCCGCGGCCACGGCGTAGAGGGCAGGCCCCACCAGCCCACGCGCCTTGGCGCGCGCGATGGATGCCGGTGCAACACCATCGTGGTACAGCCGTCGTGACGCCGCGTGCCGCCACATCAGGTTGAACGCGATCCCCGCCAGCATGAGCACGATGGCGAACAGCGCCAGCGCAACTGGATTTCGAGGGTACTCTCCGATCATCCCGGTGGGAAACGGGATGAAGGACAGGGCCAGCAGGAGCACGATGTTCAGCCACAGCAAACCGGCATCCACGTACCGGATCAGGCGAAAGAACCGGTGATGGTTCACCCAGAAGACCGCAATGAACAGAAAGCTCAGCAGGTAGCTTAAGAACTTCGGCCCTAACGCCAGGAGCGCGGCCAGGGCCCCGCGCGCATCTCCGGGCACTGCCAGATGCGGCACCTTGATCTCCAACACGAGCAAGGTGATCGCAATGGCTAACACGCCGTCGCTGAAGGCTTCCAGCCGGCCGGGGCCGGGCAGCTCCGCGGCAGAATGTGGGTTCATGCCATCCTCCACGGGCGACCGAGGTTGCTGAAACCGTTGGGAAGTCGCCAGCCGGCGACTGGATTCAGCCGACGCAGGTTCGGCTTCGCACTGGTTGCCGCGGTTTCCAACCGCCCGACCGAGTGACGGATGCCTCACCACAGATAGCCGTCCTTCGGCTCCAGTTTGGGAGGCAGGGCGGTTTCACCCAACGTCTCCCGCACATCGCGCTCGATGCCGCGGCACATGGCCGACAGCGGCACGTCGGTGATGCGGTTCTCGAACGGCTCCTCGTTCACCTCGCCGGTGCGCTGCACGATGGCGAAGACGAAGGCGAAGATGACAGTCAGCGGGATGAGTAGATAGGCGACATTTTCGCGCGCCAGCGTCCCGGCCAGACTGAGCGGCGTGAGCATGATGAAGAACCACACGAACAGCCGGGTGAAGTAGTCGTACTGCCGCGGCACCGGGATGAGCTTGATGCGCTCACAGACCGCTTGCTGGCTCGCCAGCGCGGCCAGCTGCCCCTCCAACTGGAAGCTGTCGAACCCCTGCAGGATGCCGGACGCCATGGCGTCGTAGATGCGGCGGCCCTGGGCCAGCAGCAGCGCGCCCGCCTTGCTGGGCGCCTGGCGTAGCGCGGCCAGCTCCGCGGCGTCCAGGTAAGGCGCCAGCTCGTTCACATCCATCTGGCCGCGCAGCTGCATGCGCAGCGCGTTGACCCAGGCGATGTGGCGGTAGATCATCTCCCGCTTGAACGCCTCGGCCGGCCCGGCCTGATACTGCGACGTGTGCCGGTGCGCGTCGGTGAAGGTGACGATCAGCCGGGCGAAGGTGCGGCTGGCCGCGGTGATCGCGGCCCAGGCCTGGCTGGCCTCGCCCCAGCGGCCGAACGCGGTGTTGTTGCGAAAGGCCAGAAAGAGCGCCAGCGCCGTGCCCAACACGCCCAGGATGCCGAACGGCACAGAGACGGCCGTCAGCCCCAGGACGACGTAGGCGACGTAGACCGCGGCCGACCACGCCAGCGCCGCCAGCAGTTGCGGCCAGACATACGTGGTCACTTTGCGCGGGTCGAAGTTGCGCTTCAGGATCACCGGTTCAACATCTCCACCAGCAGCTCGGCCGCGGCCGCGCCGGAGTTCTGCTGCTGCCCGGTGATCAAGTTGCCGTCGGCGATGGCATAGGATGAGAAGGGCGCGGCGACCTTGAAGGTCGTGTCCGGCAGCTTGCGCGCCTCGTCTTCGATCCGGTAGGGCTGGATCTTGGCGCCGACCGCGTTGTCCGCGAAATCCTCCTCCGCGTTGGCGAAGCCGGTCCACGTCTTGCCGGCCACGATCAGTTCGCCGCCCCTCTGCCGGGCTTCCAGCAGCAGGGTCGTGGAGTGGCATACCGCGGCCGACGGCTTGCCCGCCTCGTAAAACTGCGCAAACAGCTTCTGCAGGTCGGCGTTGCCCCGGAAGGTGTACATCGGCCCCTGCCCGCCCACCAGGAAGATGGCGGCGTAGTCGTTCGGGTTCACCTCGGCCAGCGGCCGGGTGTTCGCCAGCATCGCGTTGAACCACGGCAGCTGCATGTACCCCAGCGAAATCACGTCGTGCGCCGAATAGCCGCTGGCGTCGGTCGGGTCGGAGTAGCTGTCCATCATCAGGCGGCCGCCCTCGGTGGACACCAGTTCAACTTCATAGCCCGCCTCCTGGAAAACCCGCAACGGGTGTGTCAGTTCGGCGGCCCAGAAGCCGATGGGCCAGCCCGTCTGGCCGGACACCGCCGGGCTGCTGGCGACCATCAGGATCTTGCCCTTGACGGGCGCGCCGTGAAAATGGACGTAACGGTTGACTTCGGTTGGGGTTGACATGCGCCTGCTCCCTTGAGATTCTTGGGTGGCGATCGTGCGTTACGCACGATTGCCTTTATTATTTTTACTATACCGTATAGTAAGTTTATGTTTCCGTGGTGCGCGTTACATTCTGCGCGGCCGCGGCGTGGTGTAATAAGCGACAGCGTGAGGCCGCTTGCCGGGCTGCGGCGGTGCTGATACAATACTGGACAGTCATGCAAAGTGAGGCAAGGAACCTGCTGCAGAGGATACCGATGAGCCGGGGTGAGCCAGACGCATCGAACGGTGCGCAGCGCGCGCCGGGCCGGCCGCGCGGTCCGGCGACCGATGGGCGCATCCTCGACGCCGCCTTCCGGCTGATGGCGCAGCAGGGCTATGCGCGCATGTCCATGGACGCCGTCGCCGCCGAAGCGGGCGTCACCAAGCCCACGATCTACCGGCGCTGGCCGAGCAAGATCGAGCTGGCGATGGCCGCGCTGCGGGCCTATTGCGACGCCAGTCGCCCAGCCGTCGTAGGGAACACGCGCGCCGACCTGATCGCGGAGATGGAGCACTTCCGCGCCGCGATCTCCCGGCCCTACGGCATGTCGCTGCTGGGGACGGTATTGGCCGAGGAGCACGAGACGCCGGAGCTGCTGGCCGCCTTCCGCGAGTACCTGGTGGTCCCGCGACGCCGCGCGCTGCGCGCCATCCTGGACGCGGCCCAGGCACGTGGCGAGCTATGGCCGGACGCCGACATCGCGCTCGCGGTCAACATGCTGGTCGGCGCGTTCTACGCCCAGTATCTCGCATCCGCGCCTTTCGCCGAGGATTGGAGCGAAAAGCTGGTGGATGCGGTGCTCGCGGGATTGCAGCGCGCGGAATGATGCGCCGATGAAACCATCTCCGGTTGTGCGCGCGTGCCGCCCAGACGCGACCTAACTGGCCGTGGCGAGTCCGGCCCGGCGTTGGAGATCTTCACCTACGATAGCCTGGCTGGCGGCGGGCAAAGGCCGCCAGCCGCGGTCAATCGGCCTGGCCTCGGCCACCTGCGTTCAACGTGCCGGGTGCCGCGGCGGCGCGGGCTGCGGTGCTGACAGCCAGCAGCCAGCCTGTGGGCAGTTTTCTTCTTCGACTTCGCCTGCCGCACCGACCAAACTGAGGTGCGCCTGAACGAGGAAGCACAAGAATACGCCTGGGCCCCGGTGGACGAGGCGCTGCGCCTGCCGGTCGAGCCGGACACGGCGCGGGCGATCCGGGCGTACCTGGCGCAGCAAGCTGACAGATCGCGAGAGTGAAGGAGGCCATGCGCAGCCCACGCAGCGCCCGCATCGCGATTCTGGCGGACGTCCACGCGAACCTGCCGGCGCTCTCGGCCGTGCTGGCGGATGCGCAGCAGCGCGGGTGTGAGCGGGTTTATCATGCCGGCGATCTCATCGCCATCGGCCCCTACCCGGTCGAAGTGGTTGACCTGGCGCGCGCCAGCGGCATGATCTGCGTCCCGGGCAACCACGAGGCCTGGGTCACGACCGGCCTGCCGCCCGACCCTGTACCGGGCCTGCAAGACGACGGTGAGCTCATGCACCAGCACTGGACGCATTCACGCCTCGACCGGGCGCGGCGGGACTTCATCCGGGGGCTGCCGTGGGCCATCAGCGAGACGATCCAGGGCGTGCGCCTGGCGGTCGTGCACTTCGCCCTGGCCGCGGCAATCAGGCAAAACCACCCTCGTCAGGGCCGCCTTTCCACACCTG
>CAYRFV010000352.1:0-5200 GCA_964423545.1 uncultured Anaerolineales bacterium
ATTGCCATGCTCGCCTGCGCCAAGATCGGCGCGGTGCACTCAGTGGTGTACGGCGGCTTCTCGGTTGAGGCGCTGCACGGTCGCATCGAGGACAGCCAGTCGAACGTCTGCATCACCTGCGACGGCAGCTACATGAACGGCAAGGTCGTGGAGCTCAAGAAGATCATGGATGAAGCGATCAAGCGCGCCGGCACGGTGGAGCACGTCATCGTCTTCAAGCGCACCGGCCATGAAGTGCCGATGGAGCAGGGCCGCGATTACTGGTGGCATGAGCTGATGACGCTGCCGATCGCGCGCTCCGCAGCGAACAGCAACCGCTGCGAAACCGAGGTGATGGACGCCGAAGACCCGCTCTTCATGCTCTACACCTCGGGCACGACGGGCAAGCCGAAGGCGATTCTGCACACCCACGGCGGCTACATGGTCGGCGTAGCGACCACCATGAAATGGGTGTTTGACATCAAGGAGGAAGATCGATGGTGGTGCGCGGCCGATCCCGGCTGGATCACCGGTCATTCCTATATCGTCTACGGGCCGCTGCTGCTGGGCGCCACCAGTTTCATGTACGAGGGCGCACCGACTTACCCGTATCCGAACCGTTGGTGGAGCATGGTGGAGAAGTACGGCATCAATGTGCTCTACTGCGCGCCGACCGCCATCCGCGGCTTGATGCGCTTCGGCGAAGCGTGGCCCAACCGCCACGATCTCTCCTCGCTGCGGCTGCTCGGCAGCGTCGGTGAGCCGATCAACCCGGAGGCGTGGCGCTGGTATCACCGCGTGATCGGCAAGGAGCGATGTCCGATCATGGACACCTGGTGGCAGACTGAGACCGGCATGTTCATGATCGCTCCGCTGCCGGTGACGGACTTGAAGCCGGGCAGCGCAACGCGGCCTTTCCCCGGCATCCAGGCTGATGTCGTCGATGAGCAGGGCCAGTCCGCAGGGGCCGGCGAGGAAGGCTACCTGGTGCTGAAAACGCCATGGCCGGCGATGCTGCGCACCATCTACAAGGATCCCGACCGCTATGTCCAGCAGTACTGGAGCAAGTATCCCGGCGCCTACTTCACCGGCGACAGCGCACGCAAGGACGAGGACGGCTATTTTTGGATCATCGGCCGCGTGGACGACGTGATCAAGGTGTCCGGCTATCGGCTGGGCACGGCTGAGATCGAAAGCGCGTTAGTGAGCCATCCCGCGGTCGCCGAGGCCGCGGCGATCGGCCTGCCGCACGAGATCAAGGGCAACGCGATCCACACCTGGGTGATCCTGAAGGCAGGACACGAGGCGAATGAGGCGCTGATAGAGGAGCTGAAGGCGCACGTCGGCCATGAGCTGGGACCCATCGCCAAGCCGGAGAAGATCACATTCGTCCCGCAGTTGCCGAAGACGCGCAGCGGCAAGATCATGCGTCGCGTGCTGAGGGCGCGCGCCTTGGGGATGCCGGAGGGGGATCTGACGACGCTGGAGGAATGAGGGCGTTGCGGTCGCGCATTCCGTAGTGCATGCAATTGGCATCGTCCACGGTGTCCGTCCTCCGCGTGGCGGATGGACGCCGTGTCCTCCTGACATAGCCGGCATTCGGGGACTACCCCAACGCGAAGCGCACCCCGGTCAGTTTTTCCGACTCTCTCCACAGCCGGGCGGCCGCCGCCTGGTCGTACGATCGGCTGCTTGAGCGCACTTTCCGCGGGAATCCTCGCTGACCCATCAGACCGTCCGGCCCAAAGTAGTCGCCGCCACGCACATCAGGCGCCGTAGCGGCATAGATCTGCGGCAGCGCACCCATCGCCGCGCTCTGCGCCAGGAGGCGGTTCGCCGCGGCCATGACTCGCTCGGAAATCCGGGAGCCATCCATCTGCGGCCCCACGCCTTGAAGGTTGGTGGCCGCATAGCCGGGGTGCGCCGCCACGCTGATGGCGCTGCTTCCTGCGGCAGCGAGCTTGCGCTGCAGCTCGTACGCGAAGAGCAGATTGGCAAGCTTACTCTGGCCGTACGCGCCCCACCGGCTGTATGAACGCTCGCCTTGCAAATCATCGAAGCGCATCCGGCCGAACGCGTGTGCGCCGCTGCTGACCGTCACCACGCGAGCATGCGGAGTCCGAAGAATCAGCGGCAGCAGCCGGCCGGCCAGCGCAAAGTGGCCGAGGTGATTCGTGCCGAACTGCATTTCGAAGCCGTTCACGGTGACCCGGCGGGGGATCGCCATGACGCCGGCGTTGTTGAGCAGCACGTCGATCCGGTCGTAGGAGGCCGCGACCCTCTCGGCGAAGCGGTGCACGGAAGCGAGATCGGCAAGATCCAGAACGAGCAGTTCCAGGTTTGCTTGCGGCGTCGTGCGTTGGATCGCCGCGGCGGCCTGCCCGCCCTTCGCGAGGTCGCGCACGGCCATCACCACCCGCGCCTGCTTCCGCGCCAGCGCTCGCGCGGCCTCAAAGCCCAGACCGCTGTTGGCGCCGGTGATCACGATCACCTTGCCGGCCTGGTCCGGGACATTCTGCTCGATCCAACGATCGGTGGAAGTGCTCACTGCGTCACACACCGCTCCCGCGTTCACGCCACCAGCTCGTACCCACCATCCATCACGATCGTCTGCCCGACGATCATCTTGGCGTCATCGGTGCACAACCACGCGACCAGTTTGGCGACTTCTTCGGGGGTGACGAAACGGCCGGCCGGCGTGCGGCGGAGACCTTCGGCCAAGATCAGGTCTTTGCTGGGGAAGAAATCGAGCGCCTCGGTCTCCACCACGCCGGGGCTCACGGCGTTGCAGATGACACCGTACGGCGCCAGCTCGATCGCCAGATAGCGGATCAGCGCCTCGATGGCCGCCTTGCTCACCCCGACCACGCTGTACTCCGGGAGCACACGGCGCGAACCGATGCTGGTGAGACCGATGATGCGGCCCCAACCGTTGCCTTTCATGCACTCGGCTGCGGCTTGGGCGCCGAACAGGATGGAACGCGTATTGACGTTGAGCGTCCAGTCCCAGCCTTTCGGCTCCAGCTGACCGACTGGTTTCAGCACGCCCGATGCGGCATTGCCGATGAAGATGTCCACGCACCCGAATTCCTCGGCCGCTGCTTGCACCAAGTGCTGCGCGCCTTCCGGAGCGCCTACATGCGCCTTGACCACGATCGCCCGCCCTCCCGCAACCTCGATGTCGGCCGCGGTCTGCTCGGCGCGCTCGCGATGCCGGAAGTAGTTCACCGCCACGTTTGTGCCGTGGCTCGCTAGTTCCAACGCGATCGCGCGGCCGATGCCGCGGCCGCTGCCGGTGATCACCGCGGTCTTGCCGCGCAGGATATCAAAGGGACTCATATCAGCACCTCAAGATTACATCAACTCGGAGAAGATCACTTCCGCTCAGACAGACTCAGCCAGGAGCAGTTCTCGCGCTTGCATAGGCGCCGGGTCAAGCGCCTGGAAAACCGCTACTTTGCCATGGATCTTGGGCAATGTCTCGGCGATGTAGACACGAGCCATTTCGCGCTTGCGCTCTGCCAGGCGCGCATCCCGCAACATAAGCCAGCAATTGATGACGTAGATAGCAGTATCGGCCAGATCCGCCGCGTAATAGTCAATCAGCGCACGTTCCTTTTCTTCCTTGAGATGGTCGACACATCGGCTAAACAGCGCCGTGCCCTCGATGACCTGATCCTTGAGTGCGGCAAGCTCCGGGCCGTAGTCCAGCCCCGCCCATTCCTGGAACAGTTCGTCCAGCGAGTGGCTCAGCAGTCCGCCCAAGGCGGCTACCACCTGAAGTTGACTGGTGCCTTCATAGATGCTGGTGACGCGGATGTCGCGATAGTGACGCTCCACATTGAACTCGCGCATGTAGCCGGCGCCGCCGTGAATCTGCATGGCCTGGTAGCAGACCCGGTTCCCCATTTCGGTGGCGAAATACTTCGTCAGCGGGGTCAGCACCGAGGCCAACCGATCGGCTTGCTTCTGCCTCTGGCGGTCGGCAGGATCCTGAGTCTGGCCCTTACGCTGGCGATACTCGTAGGCTTGGGTGAGGTCCACCCAGTACCCGGTCTCACAGATCAACGCGCGCGTCGCTTCGATCTCGCCCCGCATCGAGAGCAGCATCCGATACACCGCCGGGATCGCGTGAATCGAACGGCCGAACTGGATGCGCTTCTCAGCATAGCGATAGGCATCATGATAAGCCGCTTCAGCGATGCCCAACGCCTGGGCTGACACGCCCAGTCTGGCCCCGTTCATCATGCTCATCGCATAGCGAATCAGCCCCAAACGGCGCTTACCGATCAGCAGGGCCGGTGTGTTAGCGAACTGGATCTCGCAGGTGGGCGATGAATGGATGCCCATCTTGTGTTCCAGCCGACGGATGTGAACCGTCTCGTCCGCCTCCACCAGGAACAGCGAGAGGCCGCGGGCGTCTTTGCTGTCCGGCTCGGAGCGCGCCAGCACCAGCAGGACCTGGGCGCCGCCATTCGTGATGAACCGTTTGACGCCGTTCAGCAACCACCACTCGCCATCTGTCCCTGTGGCGCTTGATCCCTGCGGTTCAGCCCGCAAGGTGGCGCGGGTCTGCACCGAGCCCAGGTCAGAGCCGGCATCCGGCTCAGTCAGCACCATGGCAGCGGTCACCTCGCCGCGCGCAAAACGGGGAAGGAGCCGGGCCTTCATTTCCTCGCTGCCGAAGACTTCAATCGTAGCCGCGATCTCCTGCAACCCGAAAACGGCCATCAGCCCGGCCTCGGCCCGACCGACGATCTCGATCATCATTCGGTAGATCGACCCGGGCAAGTTCAGTCCGCCGTACTCCCAGGGCAGAACCGTGCCCGTGAATCCGGCCTGGCGAAACAGATCCAACGCCTCCTGCGTCGCCGTGGCATAGGCCACCTTGCCATCGTGGAGCTGGGCGCCTTCCGCGTCGGCCGCGGCCGCCTGGGGCGCCACCCGTGTGGCGCAAATCTCCCCTAACACGTTCAGCAGCAGGCGATAACTGTCTTTGGCGTCCGCGTAATTGCGCGGCGCAACCGGATACTGAGCGCTGCTACGGTACCCATCTTCCATGATCTCAACAACCTGGCTGAGGTCCAGTTGATCCAAGCGAAACTGCAAGTCCAGGTTATCGGTGAAGAAATTCTCTGCCATGCTCAGTTCCCCTATTTTGCGTTCTCGTGGTAAGCACGGATCATCCAGGGGATGACCTCGTTCAAGTCACCGACGATCT
>CAYRFV010000353.1:0-5192 GCA_964423545.1 uncultured Anaerolineales bacterium
GCGTGGCTGCGCGGCGAGCGCCGGGTCGGAACGGGCGCCGTTCCGACCCGGCCGCGACGCAAGCCCGCAGGCTGGCTGACGATTCGCGGGGCGCGGGCCAACAATCTGTGCGGTGACACGATCAGGCTGCCGCTGGGCGTGCTCGCAGGCATCTGCGGCGTCTCCGGCTCCGGCAAGAGCACGCTCCTGATCGATACGCTGGGTCAGGCTTTGGCGCCCAGGAAGCAGACGACCTCAGTAGCGCGGGAGCCGGTGGAACCCGGTGAACACGATGCCATTGAAGGGGCGCCCGCCCGCGCCATCGTGGTCGACCCAGCGCGCGCCGGGCTGCACAGCCCCCTCAGCTTCCTCGACCTCGGAAAGCCGCTGCGCGCGCTGTACGCGGCGAGCGAAGATGCCATGGCGTTGGGCATCACCGAAGAACGGCTTGGCGAACGATGCTCAGCCTGCGGTGGCCGCGGGGTGATCACGTTGGAGATGGATTTCCTGCCCGATGTGCACGAGGTGTGCGAAGCGTGCAGCGGCGCTGGTCTGCCGCCGGAGGCATGGGATGTGCGACTGCATCGGGTCTCCCTGCCGCAGGTGCATGGGATGACGATCGACCGGGTCTACGATCTGTTCAGCGATGAACCCGTCCTCGCGCGGCCCCTGGCGGCCGCGCGAGCTGTCGGACTGGGTTATCTCGTGCTGCGCCAGCCTGGCTACGCGTTGTCCGGCGGCGAAGCCCAGCGGCTCAAGATCGCCAGGGAGCTGTGCAAAGAGGCCAGGGCATCGACGCTGTACATCCTGGATGAGCCGACCGTCGGCCAACACCTGGAGGATGTCGTCCGGCTGAACGAGGTGCTGCATCGGCTGGTGGATGCCGGGCATACGGTCTTCGTGGTCGAGCATCACCCGAACCTGCTGGCGGCCTGCGACTGGCTGTTGGAGCTCGGGCCGGGCGGCGGTCCGGAGGGGGGCCGCGTGATTGCGAGTGGCACGCCAGAGGTTCTGGCGGGCGGAGGGACGCCGATCGCACCGTATCTGCGAGATGCGCTGGGTGGAGAAGTCGTGGGAGAACGAAGTTGACCTGGATTGCCCTGCTCCTCGCCGACCCATCCCCATGCCTGCGGGCGCTCGTCTTGCGCGAGCTCATGGGCCGAACGGACGACGATCCGGAGCTGCGCGAGCTGGCTCACCTCCGGGCGAGCGACCCCCTGGTCTCCGATCTGCTGGCGCTTCAGGCAACGGACGGCTCCTGGACAAAAGCAGATTCGATCGGTCTGGGGCACAGCGACCCGATTCAGGCTACTGCGCAGGCGCTGCTGCGACTGGGTTATCTGGGATTCGGTCCCGGCGATCCGGCCGCGCAGCGCGGCGCAGCCTGGCTGTTTGCCGCGCAGCGCCAGGACGGTGCATGGCCGCTGCCGCACGTCGCAGACGATGGAGAAGCCCGAGAAGGCTACACGCTCATCCCGCTGCAGACCTCGCTCCCGCTGCGCGGGCTCGCGGCGTGCGGTTATGCCACCGATCCTCGCGCCGAGCGCGGCTACGAATGGCTGCTGGCGCAGCGGCTGCCGGACGGCGCATGGCCCACAGGCATCGCCTCCGGCAACTATGGCTATGTGGCAGGCTACCGGCGGTTGGCGCATTCCCGCTGGGGATGCCGTTCGAACACGACCGGCGCGCTCGCCTGTCTGTCGCTGCACCCGACCCGTCGCACGGGCGCCGAAGCGCGACGCGCTCTGGACCTGTTGTTGGGCCGCGAAACGCGCGAGGCCGCCGTGCTCGGCTACGAAGTGGCGCGCATCATCGGCGCCGAGCTGGCCCACGGCTTCATGACCAGTTTCGCCCGCTTCGACCTGGCGCAACTGCTCGATCTCTGCTGGCGCGTTGGCGCGGCGGCCGACGACCCGCGCGTGGCCGAGATGGTCGATTTCGTCGGTGAGTTGCAGGGGCCATACGGCCTGTGGGAATACGCGGCACGACCGCAGGCTGCGCGCTGGGTGACGTTCGACCTGCTGCGCTCGCTCCTCCGGCTCAAGAGGGACGAACCGGAGGAATGGATCAGCCTGGAACCACGCACGCCGTTCCAGGCCGATCCGCGGCGCAGACAGCGCTATTGATGCGCTACATCTGTGCGAGCAGCCGTTCGATCTCTTGCGCCGTCAACAGGCGGTCGCCCGCGGCAGCGTTGGCGACCGCCTGCTCCGGTGACTTCGCGCCGGGGATGGCGACCGGGGCCGACGGATGCGAGATCACGTAGCGCAGCGCGGCCGTCGTCATCTCCAGGCCGGGCTGCACGACCGACTTGAGCCGTTCCACCGCGGCCACCTCCGCCTCGAAGCTCGCCCGGCCGCTGCCACCCACGTTCCAGCTTGTGCGGACCGAATCGGTGAAGGTCGAGGCCGCGCCGTACTTCCCCGACAGCAGCCCCTTGCGCAGCGGTCCACGGATCAGCACACCGATGCCGTGCTCGTGACAATACGGCAGGAGGCCAGCCTCCGGCTTGCGATTCAGCAGGGAATAGTCCACTTCGACGACGCTGCACGTGCCGTTGACATTGAAACGCTTGAGTACGTCCAGATCGTCGGTCGAGATGCCGTAGGCGCGCAGATAGCCGTCCCGCTTCAACGACTCGAAGCCATCCAGGTAAATCGACGGGTCCTTGACATTCCCCTCGTGGCACAACACGACATCAGCCCAATCGGTGCGCATCCGCCCCAGTGAAGCATGTACGCACAGCCGGATCATGTCGACGGTCGTCCTGGGGACGCCCTGACCGGTGCGCTCGCCCCAATGGCCTGTCTTCGTCACCACATAGACCCGATGACGAATGCCGGCGAGCGCTCGTCCCAGCCGCTCCTCCGACAGCCCGTTGGGGATGCCATACGATTCAGCGGCATCGAAGAGGTTGACGCCATGCTCGAAGGCGCTGCGGATGGTGGCCCAGGCAGTGACCTCATCCACCGGCCCCCATTGATTGCCAATATTCCAGGTACCCAGCCCAATGGCCGAAACCGGCCAACCGGTCTTGCCGAAGGCTCGCAGCAGCATAGCTGTCACCGTGCTCAGGTGCCGAAGGAGGTGCGCACGTCGACGGAGACGTTCGCGGCCGTGACCTTCTGGAAGCGCGAGCCGGCGATGAGGCTGCGGAGCTGCTGCTCGTAGCCGGCAGCATCCAACGGCAGATCGACCGCTCGCCCCTGGAACGAAGAATAGAGCATCGCGTTCGCCAACTCCAGCGAGTTGATCCCCTCCTCTGCTTTGGCGATCAGGGGCACGCCGTCGAGGATCGCATCCACAAAATTCTGCGTGATGCCGGCGTGCTGCGGTCCATTGCCGGGCGGCACGGGGATGTCGATCTGTGACACGCTAGGCCGGCCGAACATGGTGGTGGTCGTCCGCGAGAACTCGGACACGGGCACTTCCGTGCGCGTGAAAGTGATCTTGCCACTTTCCAGGACGACCTTGCCGTTATCGCCCGCGATCTCCAGGCGATTGGTGCCGGGCGCTTCGCCGGTCGTGGTGATGAAGACGCCGGTCGCGCCGCTCGGATACTGGAAATAGGCGGTGACATCGTCCTCGACTTCGATGTTGTGATACTTGCCCAGGCGGCAGAAGGCGAGCATCTTGTTCGGCATCCCGCACAGCCACTGCAGCAGATCGAGGTTATGCGGGCACTGGTTGAGCAGCACACCGCCGCCCTCGCCCTTCCAGGTGGCGCGCCAACCGCCCGACGCGTAGTACGCCTCCGGTCGGAACCAATCGGTGATCGTCCACTGAACGCGACGGATCTCGCCCAGGTCGCCCGACTCGATCAGACGCTTGGTGTTGATGTACTTCGGATCGGTGCGTTGGTTGAACATCGCGGCGAAAACGACCTTCGGATCGGTGTGCGCCGCGATGAGCCGCTGCGCGTCGGCGACATGCACCGAGATCGGCTTCTCCACCAGCACGTGAATGCCGTTCTGCAGCGCATCGATGCCGATGGTCGTGTGGTCGTAGTGCGGCGTGGCAATCAGCACGGCGTCCACATCGCCGGAGCGGATCATCGCCTCACTGCTGGTGAAGGTCTTGATTCCACTGAAGGCAGCCAGCTTTTCCGGCACGATATCGCACACGGCCGTGACTGCGGCCCGCTTGATCTTGCCGTCCTTGAACAAGTTCATGTGGTAGCTGCCTTGGACGCCAAGACCGATGATACCCATTCTGACGCGGTCCATGATACGCAATCTCCTGAAGATTTGGTGTGAAACAACCTATTCGGAACGTCGCGCCGCTCGGGAGTGCTTGAGCGGCAGCGGATCGATCGGAGCGGCCGGATCGGGCATGGGCGGATAGTCCGGCATCTCCAGCCCTTGCACCAGCTCATCGATCCGCACGGGGCGTCCCCACGCCATCGAGCGGTTGCCGGCGATTCCGGTCAGGATGGACCAGGCGCCACCCCGCTGATCGGACGCGCGCAGGTACTTGTCCGGCCCGGTCGTCGGATCGAACAGCACGCCCAGCATCACGGGGTCCGCGCCGCCGTGGCCTCCGCCCGCTGTCCAGATGTCCACTTCGTAAGGGGATTGGAAGTGCGGGAAGATGCGGATGCGGGTCCCCTCCGGCTTGAGCTCGCCTGGCACCGTACCGTCGCCACTGATATAGACCGTCTCCTGCGCCACGTGCTCGATGCGGCCTTTGGTCCCAGTGATCGAGACCGTGTAGCCCTCCCACGGGCTGAACGCATGGAGCGAATAGCTCATCGTCGCGCCACTGCGATAGCGCACCGCCAGGTGCATCGTATCCTCGATGTCGATATCGCTGCTGAAGACGCAACGATCCCGGAAGTAGCCGTCGAACTGCTCGTTTTTCAGATAGGTCTCCACCAGGCGGGGGTAGGCGCGCAGATCGAGATAGAACGGGCACTTGCCCGACTCAGGGCAGTCCAGGCAGCGCTCGCTGCGCTGCGCAAAGCCGTAGCGCGCGGCGATTTCAGGGCGATAGAAATTGCGCGCGCCCTCGGCAACCACGCGCTCCGGCACGTCCGAAAGCCACCAGTTGATCAGGTCAAAGTGATGGGTTGCCTTATGCACCAGCAGTCCGCCCGAATTGCGCTTGTTGCGGTGCCAACGCCGGAAGTAGTCGGCGCCGTGGCGGGTGTCGAGCACCCAATGGAAATCCACCGAAACAATATCGCCGACGACACCCGACATCAGCAGATCCTT
>CAYRFV010000354.1:0-5156 GCA_964423545.1 uncultured Anaerolineales bacterium
GCCACGGTCTCGATCGAGTCGGCGATCACCTCGCGCGACACCAGCGAGTACTTCATCCCCTCCGTGCCCATCGAAATCCCGTCTGAAACGGTGATGGTGCCGAGGATCACTCCCTTGCCCCCTGCGCCCGCCACCCCCCGCGCGACCTCTCGCGCAAGCTTATCAATGTGCATGTTGCAGGGCGTGACCATGCTCCAGGTTGAGGCAATTCCAACCTGATTCTTCTTGAAGTCGCCGCGCCTGAAGCCGACCGCATGGAGCATGGCCCGACTAGCCGCCCGCTCCATTGGATCCGTGATCAGCCGCGAATACCGCCTCCAACACTCCCGACCTGTCCCCGCGCATCCCTGTTCATTTGTGGATTTCATCTGCCTCACGATCTGAGCTCCTTATCGTCGCTCCACACCGCTAGCCGAAAGGCCGTTTGAACCGATCCGGCTACGCGCATAACTTGATTTCATCTGCGGCATAGGGAAGTTTCTCCGTCAGCCGAGCGTCGGTCAAACAGAATCCTCGCCGCGTCTGATTTGGGCTTGCAGGCCACGCGTGAAACGCTATACTCTCTCAATTGTTATTTTTTGAAAAAGGAGACCTGTACATGTCACGAGTACTTCTTGTGGATGACGAACCGAGCATCTTGAGCGTGCTTAGTGCATTGCTCAAGGCTGAGTCCTACGAGGTGACCCCGGTTCTTGGTGGCGAGAAAGCCCGCGAGATGCTGCGGTCCGAGATCTTCGATCTGATGATCTCCGACATTCGTATGAGTCCCGTAAACGGGATGGAGTTGCTGCGGCAGGCCCATGAGGAGCGGCCTCAGATGCCGGTGATCATGCTGACCGCCTACGGGTCGGTCGAGACGGCGATTGAGGCCCTCAAGCTGGGCGCCTTTGACTATGTAACAAAGCCTTTCAAGGTGGACGAACTGCTTATCACCGTGCAGCGTGCCCTGGACTACAGCACTGCCTTGAACGAGAACGCCAGCTTGAAGGCCCAGTTGGGCACCAGGTACCAACTGGAGAACATCGTTGCCGAGAGCCCGGCAATGAAGGCTGTTTGCGAGATGATCCGCAAGGTAGCGCCGACGGACGCGACTGTTCTCGTCTACGGTGAGAGCGGGACCGGCAAAGAGGTGGTCGCAAAGGCCATCCATGCTTTGAGTCAGCGCAAGAAGAAGAGCTTTCTGGCGGTGAACTGCGCCGCCCTGCCGGAACCGCTGCTCGAATCTGAGATGTTCGGGCACATGAAGGGCGCCTTCACCGGTGCTACCGCCAATAAGGAGGGCCTCTTCGAAACCGCCTGTGGCGGTACGATCTTTCTGGACGAGATCGGGTCCATGCCGCAAAGCATACAGGGCAAGCTCCTGCGTGTACTGCAGGAAAAGGAGATCCGACGGGTTGGAGGGAACGAGACCATTCCCATTGACGCCCGGGTGCTGGCGGCCACAAATGTGCGCCTGGAAAATCTACTGCAGGAGGGGAAATTCAGAGAGGATCTGTATTACCGGCTCAGTGTTATTCCTATTGAGATCAAACCGCTGCGCGAGCGCACGGAAGACATCATGCCGCTGGTCTACCATTTCCTTCAGCGTGAGGCGAAGGATCGCCAGCCCGCCCCGAAGGTGGATCCGGAAGCCTGTGCGCTGCTGGAGTCCTACAGCTGGCCCGGTAACGTTCGCGAGCTGGAAAACGCAATCAAACATGCACTGACCTTTGCACAGGAAGGCAACATTGTGCGGGACGTTCTTCCTGCGCGAATCACCGCGTCTGCATCCGGATTGATGCCAAAGTCCGGTGAGACGATAGACGATCTTGGCAAGTGCAAGTCACTTAAGGCTTTCCTGAGAGCAAAGGAAAAGGATTACCTGAAGCAGATACTGACATACACAGGGGGCGACAAGGAGAAGGCTGCAAAGGCACTCAAGATCAGCCTCGCAACTCTCTATAGGAAACTACCAGAATCTGGAGAGTAGTACCGCCCATTTACCTCACGGGCCAAGCATGAAAAGGCTCCGTGCACACTGTCGTACTCGATAACCAGAGTAAACGGGCTGCATTCTCGATCCTGAAACAATTACACCACAAGACACTACTACGTTTCATAATTGATTTTGCGTTTCTCAGAAGCACTTTTCGGTAGTGATCAATAGCCATACAGTAATTCTCATTATCGACAGGGTGTCGTCTCGCTAGTATCAATATATTGGGTATTCCAACTGCATATGCCACTATATCCAGCTAACCTGGTCCATCTTCTGGTCTACTCCACAAGCGATCATTGATTGGGCACTGCACCTGCTAATGGACATCCGTCAGTTAAACGGGCTAGTCGCAGCCCAAAACCTTATGAAAGGAGACAGTGCGATGAAGAAGAGATACGGGTTCACGCTGGTTGAGATCATGATTGTGGTCGCCATCATCGGCCTGTTGGCCGCGATCGCGATCCCGTCCTTCGTCAAGGCGCGTCAGGACTCGCAGACGAAGGCGTGTGTGAATAACCTCCGCATCCTGGACGCCGCGAAGGAGCAGGCGGCCATGGAGTACAAGTGGGCTTCCGGCCACACCTTGACGAGCAACGACATCACGCTCGCCCTCGCCTACGTGAAGGGCGGCAACCTGCCCACGTGCCCGGCGAGCGGCACCTATCAGTGGCAAACCCTTGGCACTCCCCCGACGTGCACCGTCGGCGCTGGCCACGTTCTGCCGTAAGTTGTCAAAGCTGACCTGATCAAGCGGCCCCGCGCCAGTAGCGCGGGGCCGTTCATTTTGGAAGACTAGTCCCTTCCCCATTCGACCGGCACGGAAGCTGCTATCGCTATCTACCATTGGAGAGCGGGCAAGTCGCAGCCCAGGACCTTACGAAAGGAGACAGTGCGATGAAGAAGAGATACGGGTTCACGCTGGTTGAGATCATGATTGTGGTCGCCATCATCGGCCTGTTGGCCGCGATCGCGATCCCGTCCTTCGTCAAGGCGCGTCAGGACTCGCAGACGAAGGCGTGTGTGAATAACCTCCGCATCCTGGACGCCGCGAAGGAGCAGGCGGCCATGGAGTACAAGTGGGCTTCCGGCCACACCTTGACGAGCAACGACATCACGCTCGCCCTCGCCTACGTGAAGGGCGGCAACCTGCCCACGTGCCCGGCGAGCGGCACCTATCAGTGGCAAACCCTTGGCACTCCCCCGACGTGCACCGTCAGCGGTCACGCCCTGCCGTAACGGTTGACTGAGACTTCCTACCGAAGAGCTCCGCCTGGCCCCCCCCGGGTGGGGCTCTTCCCTTTTTCAACGCCGCTCGGGTCCGACTGCGGGCAAACGGCCGTTGCGGTATGCCTCGATCCCCCCGCGCATCTCCTCGACATCAGGCGCCTCAACAGCAACCAAGCCGTCTGCCGACGCACGGATCAGCGCTTCGAACGCTGCCGCCTGCGTTCGGGCCGCTTCCTCGAAACGACCGGCCGATGCCTGGGCGTACGCCAGCGCAGCGAGCGCCGAAGCGCTGGCAAAGCCCGTTTGGCGGCATGCGCTCAATGCCAACTGGATTGCCTCCTGCGGGTCGCGTATGGCCACGCCGGGCATTGCCAGCAGCCAGGCCAGTTCCACCGCAGCGGCAGTGAACGCCGGATTCATCTCCAGCGCGCGCCGGTAGGCTGCGGCCGCCTCGGAATTCCGTCCCTGCCCGCGTCGGATCTCCCCCCTCAGGAATTCCAGTTCGGCCGAGGCGCCAGCCCGTGCTTCCGCGCGACCCAGCTCCATCTCCGCTTCGTCGAACTGGCCGGCCCGCAGCAGGCCGCCGGCCAGCGCGGCGTGTGCGCGGCCGTCCTCGGGCCGGGCCTGCACCGCCCGCCTGAAGTAGTCCACCGCCGCGCCGGCCGGCCCCTGCCGCATGGCAATCCACCCGATCTGCACGAGCGTCTGGGGATAGGACTGTGCAGCAGAGCCGGCCACGTAGGGGGACGCCGACTCCGACAGGGTGCGGGTCACGTCGGACAGCAGCGCCTCCGCCTGTGCGCGCGCCTCCGCCAGCCGGCCTTCTTTCGACAGGATGCCGATCCGCGCGTTGCGCGCTCTGAAGTTCATGGGGCGTTGACGCACGACGTCGTCGAGCATCGCAAGCTCCGACTGGTAGTCGCGGTTGCGCGCCATCGTCCGCTCGACCGCGAACCCGACCAAAAGCACCCCGGCCCCACCCACGCAGACCGCGAGTGCCTTGCCGCGCCGGCCTCCCAGGCGCAGCGCACCCTCGGCCAGACGGCCCGCGCCGGCCGCGGCCAGCGCCAGCGGAGCGGCGAGGGGAAGATACATCCGATGTTCAGCGGCACAGTCGGCGATGGGAAAGAAGCTGGAGGTCGGCAGCAACGTCAGGAAGAACCAGAGGATGCCGAAACCGGACACCGAGCCGCGCGCGCTCAGCCGGATCCCTGCCAGAAGCAGGGCGGCCAATGCCAGCGCCGGCGGCAAAACATCGGCTGGCGAGTTCGCCGGCGGCCATGCATAGTCGAGGCACAGGCCCACCGGCCAGAGGGTCAATCGCAGGTAATGACAGATCACGGCGGGCTGGGTGGCCATGTACTGCAAAGCGCCGAATCCGGCCGAGGCATGCAGGCCGGTGCTGCCGGAGGATTCGTGCGGACGCAACACGACGATCAGCAGAGGGATCCAGGCGGCAGCCAGCGCTCCGTAGTACACCTGCCGGCGCCGAATCGCCTCGCGAAACGAACCAGCCCCCAGCGTGCGGTCGAGCATCAGCACCGCGGCAGGCGCCGTAACCGCGGTGGGCTTCGCCATCATGGCCAGCGCGCACCCGGCCGCCGAAAGCGCCAGCCAGGCCCGCGATCCCGCGGCGGGACCAAGCGCATGGCGGGCGAACCCGTACACGGCCGCGAGGTACAGCAGTCCTGACAGGCTCTCCGCTCGCTGCACGATGTAGGTCACGCTTTCGGTCTGTAGCGGATGCACCAGCCATAGCAACGCCGCAACCCCTGCCACTGTGCGCGGGTCCACTGCGCTGAACCGACCGCGCAGCGCCGGCGTTCCCAGAATGCGGACCAGACTGCCGAACAGCAGCAAACCCGCCCCGACATGAATCGCGATATTGACCAGCCTGAAATCGGGAGCCCGCAGGCCGCCAGCCAGGTAGTTCAGACCGAACGTGAGCTGC
>CAYRFV010000355.1:0-5093 GCA_964423545.1 uncultured Anaerolineales bacterium
GGCGCCGCCACGCGCTATGGGCGGCAGCGTAAACTACTGCCTGCAGGCCGATATCCTTGTAGAGCCAGATCGACCAGCTCGCTCCATAGTGCCGGTAGATGTCGAGCGGATCGCAGGGAGGAGGAATCCGATGTTTTCCTCGACCTGGCCCATCCTCAAACGATACGACCGCGACCACCTCGCTCGTATTGCGCTGCCGTTGGGCGGCATCGGCACGGGCACGATCTCACTGGGCGGCCGCGGCGACCTGCGCGACTGGGAGGTCTGCAACCGTCCGGCAAAGGGCTTCACGCCCACTGTCGCTCGCGTCGGGCCGTTTTTCGCGCTGCGCGCGCAGCCGGCGGCAGGCGCTGTCCTGCGCCTGCTCGAAGGCCCTCTGGAGCTGACCGAATATGATGGGGCGAGCGGTTCAGCGACGCCCAATCACGGGCTGCCACGCTTCGAGGAGTGCGTGTTTGCCGCCGCCTATCCGTTGGCGCAGGTGGCGCTTCACGATGCCGCGGTGCCGCTGGATGTCCGCATCGAAGCGTTCAACCCGCTCATCCCGCCTGACGCCGACCGCAGCGGGCTGCCGGTCGCAGTGCTGCGCTACGTTCTGGCGAATCGCAGCGACCGGCCGGTCGCCGCAACCGTGGCCGGCAGCCTGCCGAACTTCATCGGTGCGGACGGATCACAGGCCGCACCCGGTCCGAAAGGCAACCGCAACATCTATCGCGCCGGCGCGGGGCTGTGCGGCATCTTCATGACCTCCGACGGCCTGCCGGCTTCGGCTGAGCAATGGGGCACCCTGGCGCTGGCGGCAGTCGTGCCTGCTGAGAACGGTCGCCCGGTGACGGGGCGGTCCGCAACGGCCCGCGCGTCGCGGTCGGAGACGGCGCCGCCCCAGGTGGAGATCACCTATCGCACGGACTGGCTCAAGCCCCACTGGGGCGCCAGCCTGCTCGATTTTTGGGATGACCTCAGCACCGACGGGCGGCTGGAGCCCCGGCCGGCGTCGGGCGCCGAGATGCCGATGGGATCGCTGGCGGTCAGCCTGGTCGTGCCGCCGGGTGGGACGCGGGCTATCACCTTCTTGCTGGCGTGGCACTTTCCCAACCGCATGACTTGGACGCCCGGGACGGCGAAGGCTGCCTGCGATTGCACCGGCGACTGTGACGATCCGAACCGCATTGGCAATTACTATACGACGCGATTTCGCGATGCGTGGGATGTGGTGGAGACGGTTGCGGCCGAGTTGCCGGCGCTGGAGTCCGACACGGTCGCGTTCGTGTCCGCGTTCTGCGACGGTGACCTGCCGGAGGTCGTCAAGGAGGCCGCGCTCTTCAACGTGAGCACGCTTCGCAGCCAGACCTGTTTCCGCACGCCCGATGGCTTGCTCTACGGTTGGGAAGGCTGCCATGATCGGGCCGGCTGCTGTCACGGTTCTTGCACGCACGTCTGGAACTACGAGGCGACCACGCCGTTCCTGTTCGGCGATCTGGCCAAGCGGATGCGCGAGGTAGAGTTCGGCCGAGCCACGCGCGATGACGGCATGATGGCGTTTCGCGTGAATCTGCCCCTTGACCGCGCGCAGGAATACGGCAAGGCCGCCGCCGATGGGCAGATGGGATGCATCATGAAAGTGTATCGCGAGTGGCAGCTCTCCGGCGATGATGACCTGCTGCGAGAGCTCTGGCCGAAGGTGCGCGCTGCGGTCGAATTCTGCTGGATTCCTGGCGGCTGGGATGCCGACCGTGACGGTGTGATGGAAGGTTGTCAGCACAACACCATGGATGTGGAATACTTCGGCCCGAACCCCCAGATGCAGGGCTGGTACTTGGGCGCTCTGCGCGCCGCCGAGGAGATGGCGCGCTATCTGGGCGATGCCGGCTTCGCCGCGACCTGCCGCGATCTCTTCGAACGCGGCCGCGCCTGGACCGACGCCCATCTGTTCAACGGCGAGTACTATGAGCACGAAATCCGTCCACCGGCGAGCGCGGGCGATATCGCCCCCAGCCTGTTGGTGGGCATGGGCGCTGCCGATCTGGGTCATCCCGACTATCAGCTGGGCCCCGGCTGCCTGGTGGATCAGCTTGTCGGCCAGACCATGGCTCACATTTGCGGCTTGGGTTATCTGCTGGATCCCGGTCATATCCAGATTGCCCTGCGAAGCATCGTGAAGTATAATCGGCGGCAAGGCTTCACAGATCATTTCAACGTGATGCGTTCCTACGCCCTCGGCAACGAAGCCGCTTTGTTGATGGCGAGCTATCCGCACGGACGGCCCGCCAACCCCTTCCCCTACTTCACTGAGGTGATGACCGGCTTCGAGTACGCCGCCGCGATCGGCATGCTCTACGAAGGGCAGGTCGATGAGGGGCTGCGCTGCATCGGGAGTATCCGCAGCCGTTACGATGGCCGCAAGCGTAGCCCGTTCGATGAGGCCGAGTGCGGGCATCATTACGCACGCGCGATGGCGGCCTGGGGGGCGTTGCTGGCGCTGACCGGCTTTCGCTATACCGCGATCGAGCGATGCCTGACTGTGGCTGCCAGAGACGGCCGCTTCTTCTGGTCGAACGGCTACGCATGGGGGATGTACCAGGTGCGCGGCGGTCAATTGGCTCTGACTGTCGAGCGCGGCGCGATCGAGACTCGCCGAATCGTGCTCACGGGGCTGGGCGAACTCACGTTGCCTGATCCGCAGACAGTCACCAGGGGTCAGACAGCGACATGGATCATAGCGGGACAAGAATGATCGCCGCGACATCTGATCGGTGATGCGTGGACCAGGGTGCATCCCGGCACATCATGCAGCGCCCTCGGGTCGTTAAGCGCCAGCAGGCGCACTGCGGAAGGCAACCAGGAGGTAAGCGATGGATATCTGCCCAGACGCTTTGACCGCCCCGCGTGGCTGCGGATTGGTTCGGGTGCAAATCATCCACGATGCTCTGGGGCGGCCCATCGGGAGTTGGCGCTGTACATTCTGTGCAGAGCAGCGGCGCATCCCTGAGGCACAGGCCACTCCCGTCACACCGGCCAACCAGCCGAAGGCCATGGCTGACTGGGCGGATGATGTGGATGCACTCTGAACTCCACGCATGTCCTGATTTCGTCAGAGGCAACATCGTGAATGGCGACGACGCCTCATCTCAACCCGCACATCGCCCGGACTTTGACACGCCTCAGCGGCCGGCGGTATAATGGCACGCGTCGGGCGAATAGCTCAGTCGGTCAGAGCGCCTCGTTTACACCGAGGAGGTCAGGGGTTCGAGTCCCTTTTCGCCCACTGAGGGTGGATGGACCATCGCGAGTGCCGTGCGACCAGGTTCTCGATACAGAGGCCTGGTTTCTTTTTATGAATGAGGTGACCAATGGCCGAGGCCGGGCCGTCCCCGGGCGATCGGCGGCGCGCACTGCCGAGCGTGGATCGCCTGCTGGCGCATGAGTCTCTCCGTGCGGCCGTCACCGAGTATGGCCGCGATCTGGCGGTCGACGCCGCGCGCGTCGCCCTGGCAGAGGCGCGCACACACGTCCAGGCGGGTGATCGTGCGCCCGGCATCGCTGACCTCGCTGCGGATGTGGCGCGGCGATTGGCTGCGCTGACGAGCGGCACGCTCCATCCGGTGATCAACGCCACCGGCGTCATCATCCACACCAATCTGGGGCGTGCACCGCTCAGTGCGGCCGCATGCGCAGCGATGGAGGCGGTGGCTGCCGGCTACAGCAACCTGGAATATGATCTGGCGGCCGGCGAGCGCGGCTCGCGCTATCTGCATGCCGAGAAGCTGCTGTGTCAGCTCACCGGTGCGGAGGCCGCGCTGGCGGTCAACAACAATGCGGGAGCCGTCTTTCTGGCGTTGAGCGCGTTGGCGCAGGATCGCGCCGTCGTGATCTCGCGCGGCCAATTGGTGGAGATCGGCGGCGGCTTCCGCATTCCGGATGTGATGCGTCAGAGCGGCGCGCGACTGGTCGAGGTGGGTACGACGAACCGCACCCACCTGCGTGACTTTGCGGCTGCCATCACCGCGGAGACCGCGCTGTTGTTGCGCGTGCACTCCTCCAACTTCCGCCAGATCGGCTTTGTCTCGGAGGTGTCGTTGGCCGAGATGGTCGAGCTCGGGCGCAAGACCGGCGTGCCGGTGCTCGACGATCTGGGCAGCGGCAGCCTCCTCGACACCAGTCGCTATGGGCTGGCGTCGGAGCCGATGGTTCAGGCCAGCGTAGCGGCGGGCGCCGACATGGTGACGTTCAGCGGCGACAAGCTGCTCGGCGGGCCGCAGGCCGGCCTGATTGTGGGGCGGGAGGCGTTCGTCGCCCGGCTGCGCCATCATCCGCTTGCCCGGGCGTTGCGCGTCGATAAGGGCACGCTTGCCGCGCTCCAGGCGACTTTGCAGCACTATCTGCGCGGTGAGGCGGCGGACCAGGTGCCCATCTGGCGCATGATCGCCTCGCCGCTGGCGGCGTTGGAAGCTCGGGCCGCAGCCTGGGCCGCCGACCTGCGCGGCCGAGGCATCCCCGCGCTCGTCGTGCCAGCCATGTCCACCGTGGGCGGGGGCTCGCTGCCGGGAGAGGTTCTGCCCACGCGTGCGCTGGCGTTGGTGCACCCGGCGCCCGATCGGCTGGCGTCTGCGCTGCGCAGAGGCCAGCCGCCCGTGATCGGCCGGATTTCTGAGGACCGGCTTCTGCTCGATCCGCGCACCGTCTCGCCGGAGCTGGACGAGGTGGTCTCGGGTGTGGTGTCGGTGGCCTGGCAAAGGAGCGCACCGGGCGGCTGACGCTCCCGATCGCGTGCCGCGGTGTCCGGCGCTGTCGGGCTGTCCCAACGAGGTGTCTATGTCAGAACCAATCGTCCTGCGCGGCCGCGTCATCAGGTCCGGCCATGCAGCGGGGCTTGCGCTGGTCTCGCCCGCGCCGATCGGTTTCCTCGGCGGCGTCGATCCGGCCACCGGCATCGTGGTGGAGCCGGGACATCCGCTCCAGGGTCGTTCGGTGGAAGGCAAGGTGCTGGTTTTTCCCACGGGCAAGGGTAGCACGGTTGGCTCGTACACCATCCTGCGCCTGGGTCGCAGTGGGCATGGGCCCACCGCCATCATTAATGCCGAGAGCGAGGCCAT
>CAYRFV010000356.1:0-5037 GCA_964423545.1 uncultured Anaerolineales bacterium
TTGCCGTCGCCGTAGATCGTGATCGGCCGGCCAGTGATCGCTGCGATGACGAACCACGCCACCCAGCCCTGGTCCTCCACCCCCATCTGGCGCTGCCCATAGATGCACGACTGGCGAAAAACGACGGTCCGCAGGCCATAGATGCGCGCGTAGTCGCGCACGTACTGATCGGCGGCGCCCTTCGAACAGCCGTACGGCGAGTGGAAATCCAGCGGCCGCGACTCGGAGACCCCGTCGGGATAGCCTGGCAGCACGTAACGTGTATCCTGCTCCGTGGCTGGCGCATCCTCCATGCCACCATACACCTTGTTGGTAGACGAGAAGATGAAGATTGGGTTGCTGCCGGCCCGCCGCGCTGCCTCCAGCACGTTGAAAGTGCCCAGCGCGTTCGCCTCGAAGTCCGGCCGCGGGTCGGTGACGGAGGTCGTCACTGCCGTCTGGCCCGCCAGGTGATAGATCACCTCCTGCCCTGCGGCCGCGGCCAGGAGCGCCGCATCATCCCGGATATCGCCCCGGATGAAGTCGAACGCGTCCGGCCCCAACGAAGCGCGCAGCCATTCGAGGTTCGCCGGGCTGCCGCGCCGCGACAGATTGTCGAAGACGGTCACCCGATGGCCGTCTTGCACGCAAGCCGCGGCCAGATTACAGCCGATGAACCCGGCGCCGCCGGTGATCAAGATGCGCATAGTGCCTCCGTCGCCATTACCGTCTCCAGCGCACGATGATGTTGAGCACGAGGGTGAGGAGGACGCTCACGAGGATCATCGCGCCCAACGGAACGAACAGGGTGACATGCTCCCGCCGGATCAGGAGGTCGCCGGGCAGATGACCCAGGCCCGGCGCCCGACCCACGACGATCAGCGCCGCGCCGGTCAGCGCGAGGGCGATCCCGGCGAACAGCAGCCACCGCCCGATGCTCTCCAGCATCGTCAGCCGCTTCCCGATTCGACCGGCACACCTTCGCCCAAGCCGCGACGGCGCCAGCGATCCAACACCTGTCCCAATGACGTCCCATGCACCCACAGCGCCACCATGCCGGTGATGCTGAGCGTCAGGTAGTTCATGCCATGCCAAATGATGCCGTAGACCAGCGCCGAAGCCTTCGGGACACCGAACGGCGCCAATGCCACGGTCGTCAGATAGTGGAACACGCCGATATAGCCGGGCGACGAGGGGACAAGCATGCCGAGCGCCACCACCATGGTTGTGAAGATCACGGCTGTGAGCGACGCATCGAGGTGCGCCGCCTGCGCGCTGCACCATGCCGCAGTAACCACCCCGGTCCAGGACAACAGCGATACGCCGACCAGCACGATCCCTCTCCGGCCGCGCAGTGTAGCAAAGCCATCGATCAGGTGTCCGAGCGCCGCGTAGACGCCCGGCCGGTCGAGCGGCCGCAGGTGCTTGAGGACGGCGTGCGCCAGCGTGAGCAACCGTTCCTTCCAGAATGAGAGGAGCACGATCAGACCGGCCCCCAACAACGCCATCACGCCGAGCGCCAGCGTGGCCCTCGTCATGTCCGGCGGCAGCTGAACGAACGGCAGCAGCGCCACCAGGATCGCCAGCATCGTGAGCGTGTCGAGCAGCCGCGTGACGATCAACGTCGACAGGGTGCGCGCGGTGCTCACCGGCTGATCGCTGACAAGCAGCACGATGCTGATCACCTCGCCGAGACGCGCCGGCAACACATTGCTTGCCAGATAGCCGCCGGCCAGGGCCGTGAACACCGAGCTGAGCGCCGGATGATACTCCGGCCGGAACAGCATCTGCCAGCGCCACGCTTTGACCGTCATCGTCAGGAGCGTGGCGACGACAGCGGGGACGAGCCAGATGAAGTTCGCTTGCCGCAGGGCGGTCCACAGCGCGTCCAGTTGGATGCCCCGGAGCGCCAGGAGCAGAAACGCCAGGCTGACGCCGATCTCCACCGCGCGCTGAATCGATGCGCGGCGCGAAGCGACCGAGACCGGTCGGATGCTTTCGTTCGTGGTTGGCGTGGTCAAACGCTCATTCCCCGATTGCTGTACAGGATCATACCGCCGGCCTGGCGCGATCCGGCCCCAACACACCTACCAGGAAGCGCCTATCTGAGTCGGGCAACATCCGAAGATTATAGCACTGCTGCCAGAGGCTGACAAAGCACGGGGAGAGCGCTTTCGCGAGGTGGGCTTCACGGCGCTTTGGCAGGCGTGCGATTGCCTCCGCGATCCGGGAATTGGGGCCAATTGGGCAGCACCCACCGCACAGAGGCCGGAGGCGGGTCCAGAAGATAGACATCGATCCACCAGTGCCAGAGCTCGAAGTCGTCGTCACTGTAGCCCAGGTCAAGCCACTTGCCGAAGAGGCCGCTGCCGGTGTCAGCCGCCATCGCCAACCCGTAGCCCGGCACGTAGAGGCGCGTGCGCAGGGGAATCACGGTCGGATCGACGCCGACCAACCCTTTCCGCGCCGGCAGTCCGATGCGCGTGATGCCATACCACGGCGCCGACTTGGGCGTGCCGGAACGCTCCGGCGAATAGGAGGTCGCATAGACCCGCATCTTGCGCCAGTAGGTGATCGGGCCATCCGGGGTGTCGAGCGTGCGCGGGACGATCTTGGTTCCATAGGCCACGACACGCGTGATCGGCTCCGCGGCGACCCAGTCGTCGAGCATCAGCCGCGAGATCTCCTGTCCATCGACGGCGGTCACTTTGAACCGGCGGCGGTGTTCCCCCGCCTCGCCCGGCTGCATCAGGCGCTGGTTGTCGATCTCCATCTGCGCGTCGGGCACCGAGATCGACACGAAGGGGATCGGATCGCGCTCGATCTCCATCGTCTCCCGCACCCGCACGACCTTGATCAGCGTGTTGTCGCGCACGGTCGTCGCCAGGGCAGGGGTCACCCGGTCGTTGCCTGAGACAACCACCCCCAGCTCGACCAGTGCATCGCCCACTGTCCGGCCGCGCGTGCGCGTCTGCACCGTGCGCCGGTCGGCCATGACCAGCACCGGCTTCGAGCGCTGGATGTACACCCGCATCCCCGCCTGGACGCGACTGCCGAGCGCGGGCTGCACGCCGTCTCCCAGGTAGAGGGTCACCTGCGCCGCCAGCAGCGCCTCGCCGATCGTGGGCGCAGTCGTGAAGAGGGTGAACGGCACGCTCCCGTCATCGACCAGGATCGGCACGCTGCGGCGCACGCTGAGACGCACGGGCGGCGGCTCTCGGCCGGCCCATCCCCGCCCCCTGGCTGCGACCGCCCGCTGCGCTTCCTCTGCGACAGGATCGGTAGGCAGCGGCGCATCGCGGCCCACGCGCGCGCCTGCCAGCCAGATTTCGTCGTGCTCGGCCACCGTCAGGCCCACCGCGTCGAGCAGGCCGCCTACGTCGCGCGCGTGCGTGTAGGTCGAAAAGGTCGAGCCGTCCGCCTCGACGGCGCCGAGCCGCGCCCGCTCGACCGCGACCGCCATCCCGGGGGCCAACGGACTGTCGAGCGGCGGTGTGACACGGTCTTCAGAGCGCACGCGCACCCCCAGGTCAGCCAGGAGATGCGCTACCGAAGCGCGGAACGTGTGCACCGTCTCCTCGAAGCCGTCCACCGAAACGGTCACATCGAACCCGGAACTGGCGACCACGGGCCAGGCGGCTGCGAAGGCCGCCGCCAGCACCGCGATGCCCAACAGCCAGGGCAGCCTGGCCAGGGCGCTGCGCGCCCATCCGCGCCATGCCGGCCCTTGTCGCGCCTCGTGGCTCACCGGTTCGCCCCCATCTCCACCCCGGCGATCGCCGCCCCGCACCGCGCACAGGCGCCGTCGCGCAGCCCGGCCAGTCGCACCTGGTAGCCGTAGCGCTCGATCACGGTCGCGCCGCAGCCCGGACACAGGGTGCTCTCCGAGGCGTGGCCCGGCAGGTTGCCGACGTAGACGTAGCGCAGACCGGCCGCGCGGCCGATCTGCCAGGCGCGAGCCAGGGTGGCGGCCGGGGTCGGAGGGACTTCGGTCATCTGATACTGCGGATAGAAGCGCGAGACGTGCCATGGCACATCGGGGCCGAGCTCGTTGTACAGATAGCTCGCGACCCAGTGCAGCTCGTCATCGGAGTCGTTGAGACCGGGAATCACCAGGGTCGTCACTTCCAGCCAGATGGCGAGACGCCGGATCGTCTTGAGGTTGGCGAGCACCGGCTTCAGATCCGCGCCCGAAATCTTGTGATAGAACGCGCCTCGTCCCGCCTTCAGGTCGACATTGATCGCATGGATCAGGCCGGCCATCAACGCCAGCAGCTCCGGCGTCATGTAGCCGTTGCTGACGAATACGTTCTTCAGTCCCAGGCCTACTGCCGCACGCGCGGTGTCCAGCGCGTATTCGGCGAAAATCGTCGGCTCGGTGTAGGTGTAGGAGATCGACGCGCAAGCGTTGCGCAGCGCCGCGCGCGCGATCTCGGCGGGCCGCGCGGGGCTGCCCGGCAGATCGCGACGGCCTGCCTCGCGCGGCAACTGGGAGATCTCCCAGTTCTGGCAGAAGGCGCAGCGGAAGTTGCAGCCCGCGGTGGCGATGGAATAGGAGCGGCTGCCCGGCTGGAAGTGGAAGAGGGGCTTCTTCTCGATCGGGTCGATGTGCTGCGAGATCGCCCGCTCGTAGGCCAGCGTCACCAGCGTGCCATCGCGGTTCTCCCGCACGCAGCACGCGCCCAACTTGCCCGGCGGGATCACGCAGCGATGTGCGCACAAATTGCAGCGCACCCGCAGGTCATCGGGCGAAAGGCGCTCCCACAAGATCGCGTCATGACTCATGTCAGTGCGACGAGCCGGCCCCCGTTCGCCGTTCGCGGCCGGTCGCCGGTCGGTATTCTATCACAACCCGCACGGTAGCTCCAACCAGCTTGACCGTCCACAACAAAGCGTGTATCATCGTGCGTGGGGGTGGTTGTGTCCCGGTGGGCGCCCCGGTCTTCAAAACCGGTGGTGGGTGCGACAAGCGGCCACGGTGGGTTCGACTCCCATCCACTCCCGCCTCCCGAAACGCCTCTGTCACAAGCAAAACACCTGTTGCGCACAAAATGATAC
>CAYRFV010000357.1:0-5017 GCA_964423545.1 uncultured Anaerolineales bacterium
CCTGCACCAGGCCCACGATCCGCTGATGCTCGGCGACGGTGGTTACTTCATCGAGGCCATCCAACAGGATCAGGCAGCGGCCGTCTGCCAGTTGGCGATCGATGAAACGCCCGGCGTTCGGAAAGCGCCAGCGGGCGAACTCGTCGGGCAGCGCATTCTCAAGTCGCGTCACGCCGGTCAGATCGCGCAGGCGGAGGAAGATCGGCGTGTAGGCCTTTAGGCGTTCGCGCCGCGCGCACATGTACGCCAGGTGGGTCAGGTAGGTGGTCTTGCCTGCGCCCGGCTCTCCCAAGACCACCAACCGGGGGAAGCGGCGGATGGCATCCCACGGATCGACGGCGCGCTCGGCTTGACGGCGCCTGCGGTCGTCGTCCCACTGGATCAAGTCCTCCAGTGTCGCCCCGGCGCCGGTGTGAGTTTCCTCGGTCAGGCTGACAGGAACGTAGACCCGATCCAGCCGCACCTCGCGATCCACGATGTTGGACGAGGCGAGCCGTTGCAGAGCAGCGGCCAACGTCTCGCGGTAAGCTTTGTCGTACCGCAACCGCAACACCGGCGCGTAGGCGAAGCGGTCGAACAAGAAGTGGAACAGACGGCTGGCCCAGCGGCTGATGGTCTGGGCGATCTGATTCAAGAAGACGCCGACCAGGATGCCGCCCAGGATTGCCGCGATGAGACCGGCGAGGATCGGCTTCTTGTTTTCTGCCCAGACTTGCTCCCACAAGCTGCCCGACGGTGTGGCAGTCGGAAGCGGTGTGGCCGGGATGACGATAATAGCTGGCGGTGAGGTCGGCGTGAAGGCAGACGCGGTCTGGGTGGGCGGAACAGGAGTCACGGCGGCAGGGGGTGGGGTGTCGGTCGGCCCTGCTCTCATCGGCGTGGGAGACTGCGCGTGGACCGAGACGTGTGTCGTCACCAGCCCCATGAAGATCAGGAGCAACAGCCATCGGCTCAGGTGTCTCATGCTGCCTGCCTTTCCAAGGCTACCGCGGGCTTGTCCGCCACTCCCGCAACACCTCGTCCATCACCCGGGTCGTGCGCGCGGCAGTGACCCCCGTGCTGGGACAGCGGCCCATCCCGTTCAGCTCATCCACGATGGTCTGGATTAATGGCTGCTGGACATGCACGGGGTTCTCGATGGCGAAGTGCGTGATGCCGGCGGCGGTGGTCAGGCTGATCGGCTCTGCGCCGAAGGTCGCGAAGGTGATCGCGCCCCGGCTGCCGGCAATCTCGGTCACGTCCAGGTCGTTCTCGGCCGTGAAACACCATCCTCCCGTCCCCAGCGCACCCGACGCAAACTCCCACGTCGCGGTCACGATATCCTCAGCAGGGTAGAGGCCGGCTTGATTGGCGGCCAGCCCCTTGACCCGCGTTAGCGGGCCGAGGAGGTAGTCGAGGAAATCGAGCGTGTGGCTCGCCAGGTCCAGGAACTTGCCCCCGCCCGCGATCTCCGGCACGACCCGCCAGGGGCGCCGGCTGGGGTCGGCATCGTCGGGTGCGGGCCGCTGGCGCAGCGTGACGGTGACCAGACGCACCTGGCCGATGGCGCCCGATGCGATCAGCTCCTTGATTTTAAGAAAACGCGGGAGGCCGCGGCGGTAGTAGGCGACGAACAGCGGCACGTCTGCTGAGCGGCACGCGTCGAGCATCGCCTCACATTCCGCCAGGTTGCGCGCCATCGGCTTCTCCACGTAGACGGGCTTGCCCGCGCGGGCGCATGCCAGGGTGTACTCCATGTGAGAAGCGGGCGGGGTCGCTACATAGACGGCATCCACCTCAGGATCGGCGATGAGCGCCTGCGCGTTGTCATACCATTGCTGCACGCCGTGCCGCCGGGCATAGTCCTCGGCCAGCGCCGCGCTGCGCCGCATGACCGCCACCAGGGCCGAGTGTGTGGCCTTCTGGAAGCCTGGCCCGCTCTTGACCTCGGTCACGTTGCCGCAGCCGATGATGCCCCAACGAATCGTTCTCATTGAGCCGCCGTACTGCCCGGATTCTGCCTGGGCTCCGCGGGCGGGCCGCCCAGGCTGCTGCTTTTCGCTGCTGCCACCGAATATGCTATCATATAGCACGGTCACACCCTCATGTCAACTGGTGCACCGGCAGTCCGGTGCACCGGCAGTCCCACCCTGACCCTGAGAGTGGCGCAGCGGCAGCTCACCGCTGCACCTGAAGCCGCCCTGCAACGACGAAAGGAGATCGATCGTGAAAGCAGCGATCCTCTGCGACGACCGTGATATCCGCCTCAGTGAAGCGCCGGAGCCCCGGCTGCGGCCGGACGAAGTCCTGATCGAGACCGGACACGCCGGCATCTGCGGCACCGATCTGCACATCTATCGCGGCGAGTTCCACAGCCGGGTCACATTCCCCGCCATCTTGGGCCATGAGTTCGGCGGCGTCATCCGCGAGGTGGGCAGGGATGTGCGCGGCTTCCGGGCCGGCGATCGGGTGGCCGTGGATCCGATCATCTCGTGCCACGCCTGCCCGGCCTGTCTGTCCGGCCACATCAACGCCTGCCGGACGCTCAAGCTGCTCGGCGTCGACCTGGATGGCGGTTTCGGACAGTATGTGGCCGCGCCGAGCAGCCATCTCTTCCGGTTGCCCGACAGCGTCCCGATGGAATACGCGCCGATGGTGGAGATGTATGGCCTGGGCCATCACATCCTGTGGCGCGGGGGCGTCCAGCCGGGCGAGACGGTCGTCATTCTCGGCGCCGGCAAGCTGGGGCTGTCGGTGCTCGACGTGCTCTGCCACAGCGCGAGTCCAGGCCTCGCCATCATCACCGACGTGCAGCCCTTCCGGCTGGAGGTCGCGGCCAGGCTGGGCGCCGACTACGCCATCGATGCCGGGCACGAAGATCCTGTCGCCCGTGTTGCGGAGCTCACCCATGGCCTGGGCGCGGATTGTGTCATCGAATGTGTCGGTCACTATCACGAACTCGAGGGCCGGGAAGCGCCGCTGGCGCAGGCGGTCAAGATGATCCGGCCTGCCGGTCGCGTCGTGACGGCTGGGCTGGGGGAACAGCTATCCGCAGTCCATTTCAAGACCCTGGTGCTCAAAGAAGCGCAGATCATTGCCTCGCGCGTGACGCTCGGGGAGTTCCCGCGGGCGATCCAGATGATGAGCAAGGGCCTGCTGCACCCTGAACTGCTGGTCACCCATCGCATGGCGCTGCGGGAGGCGCCGCAGGCCTTTGCGCAGGTTGATCGCGACGACCCGAGCACGATCAAGGTGGTGCTCGACTTGCAGCGCGTCTGATCCTGAGCGCACCAGGAGGTGTCTGTGTCGACCTATTTCACGACGGTGGCGACTGCTCCCGGCCTGAACCGACTGCCGGCCAATCCGTGCCAACTGCTCGATTTCGCCTATCTCACCTTGATGGCCGGTGAGCGCTACGCGGCGGCCACGGGCGAGCGCGAAATGCTTGCGGTGGTCCTGGGCGGCCAGGGCGACTTCGTTGCTGCTGATCGCTCTTTCGCCGGGGTGGGCGGCCGGCCGAACGTCTTTGCGGGCAAGCCCCATGCGGTCTACTTGCCGTGTGGCGTCGATTTCTCGATCACTGCGCGCACACGCCTGGAGGTGGCTCTGCTCAGTGCGCCGAGCGACCTGACCCTCGCGCCCTACGTCATCCGGCCCGAACAGGTGACATCCGGGGTGTGGGGTGCGGCGAATTTCAGCCGCAACTACCAGCAGATCCTGACGGTTGCGGGCCAGCCTGACCTGCCGGCGCGGCGGCTGATTGCCGGGGAAACCTATGTGCCTTCGGGCAATTGGGCCACCTACCCCCCGCACAAGCACGAAGTGGACGATCTGCCGCGCGAGGCCTTTCAGGAGGAGATGTACTTCTTCAAGGTCAACCCACCCGACGGCTTCGGCATGGTGCGTTATTACAACGGAGAGGTCGACGCGGGCTACATCATCCAGGAGAACACGATCCTGATGGCGCCGAACGGCTATCACACCAACAACAGTGCGCCGGGCTACACCTGCTACTTCCTCTGGTTCATGGCCGGCGAGCAGCGCGTACAAGCCGTGGCCGACGATCCTGCCCTGAGTTGGGTGGGCCGCACCGTGCCGATGCTGAAGGCCCTGGGCCACTGAACGGTGCGGCGGACGCTCGCTGCACCGAAGACCGGGTCAGCCGGCCTCCGGTCAGCCGAGCGCCCCTGCGGCTACATCCCCAGCGGTGCGCGCAGCAGGCCGGCCGCGTCCAGCCGGATCAGACGACCGCGGTTGGCGATGCGCTCTTCGATCTCAAGGCGCTGCGCCTCGCGCGCGGCATCGTCTGCCAGTTCGACGCGCGCCACCGCCCTGGCCCATACCTGCTCGCGCCAGTGGGCAATCAGACGCAGCGTGAGCCACTCGTCCAGCGAACCAAGCACGCGATCGACGATGTCCATCCACGGCGAGTAGTGCTCGACGATCTGGTCCTGCACGGCGTCGATCGTGTGACCGATGATCTCGTTGATGCGACAGTGGTCGAGGTAGCGCGCGTGCCGCTGATCGTCCGAGAGCGCCTGCCACTCCGGCGCCAGGACGTCGCCCAGGCACAACACCAGGTCATAGTTGATGTGCGCATTGATGCCGAGGAGCAGATGCTGCATCACCTCCAGGTCGGGGTCATTCGCCGCGTCGAAGGCCACGCGCCAGGCCGCCGGCACGCCGGCGGTTTTCGCCTCGTAGGCTTCTACGGCAGCGAAGTAGTATTCTGCGAACCGCTCCAGCAGATCGTGCACCCAGGGGGGATCGTGAAAATCACCGGCATGGACGGCAGCCAGCACATTGCGCGTCATCATGGCGTAACAACTCAAGAAGACGGCGCGGCGGTCGGCGGCAGCCTCCCACTGCTGGATGCGGTCCGCCATCCTGCGCGTGACCCCACGGCGATCGGCCGGCGGCACTTCGCCGCTCAGCCACGGCAGGCGGGCGACAAGCTCCGAATCGGTCACGTCGGCCAGCTCCGCTAGAGCACCGGTCAAGTATTCGCGGCCGCCTGGTTCTGGCGGTCGGCGTGGCT
>CAYRFV010000358.1:0-5011 GCA_964423545.1 uncultured Anaerolineales bacterium
CCAGGGCGCCCAGGCCCTCGGCCAGGCGAACAACGAGGAGGTGAAGGCCGGGCTCAGGCAGGCGATCGCCGCGGTCGAGGCGGTCGTGAATCAGGCGAACCAGGCGCAGAGTCAGAGCAGCTACGCCGCTGCCTGGCCAAAGGCAGCCGAAATGGCCCGTCTCTCGCGCATCGAGGCATGGCCGTGGGCGTCGCAGGCGGTGCGCGATGCCGGATTGGTCGGCACGGTCAATGTGCGGGTGACCAACCAGGCCGGCCAGCCGATCCCGAACGCGCTGGTGACCGTGCTCTCGGCCCGCAACCCGGTCGGCGCGCAAACCGATGCGGCGGGCCGCGCCACGATCCCGAATGTGGCGGCCGTGCCGGCGCTCCAGGTCAAGGCCTACGCGCCGGGACTGGTCTACCACGAGGTGCATGCCAACCTCGCGCCGAATGCCACGGCCAACGCGACCATCGTCCTGCCGGGCCCCAGCAGGAGCGGCCAGGCGCCGGTGGTGTCTGGCCCATCGATCAGCCCGGCCAGCGGCGCAGGCAGCGCCCCCGTCGTCTTCGCCATGCAGGCGACCGATCCGCAGGGCGCGCTCGATCTGGCCGAGGATCAGCTCTTCGCGTTGAACCCGGCGCTCGGCATCGCGTACGTGCTCAACCCGGCCGGCGGCAATCGTTATCAGTTCCAGGCGCAGCTTCCCGGTCTACCGCCTGGCCAGCACACGTGGTACTTTTTCGCCGTGGATCACGCATGCAACACCAGCGCGATCCTGCCGGTGACGTACACGGTGAGATAGTGGCGGGGCGCCGGGCCGTGATCGTTCGCACGCGTGAGGCGCCCCGCGAGGCGCACGAGGCGAAGCGTGAAACCGTGCTGCGGCAGCGGCGGCGCAGCGCGGTGCTCTTGGGAGCGATCCTGCTCTTGCTGGCCGCGTGCATCCCCCCTCCCGCGCCGGCGCCGGAACGCAGCAGCGCAGCGGCGCGGGCCGGCGACTCCGGGCCGCGCCGCGCGGTCGATGCGGCACATCACCGCCTGGTGGCGCGCCGTACGGTCCGCGCTCCTGATCCGGCAGACGAGTTCGATCCGGTTTGGGAAGAGGCGGAACCGCTGCGCATCCCCCTCACGCGGGGAAGCCATGGCGCCGAACCGGCGTTGGCCGAACCGGCGTTGGCCGAACCGGCGTTGGAGGTGGAGCTTGCTGCGCTGCGCACGGCTGACTCCCTTTACCTGCGCGCTCGCTGGCCGGGCGCGCCGGCCTTCGCCGCCCGGTCCCAATCGACGCCGAACACGGAAAACCGGCTCACCGTGCACTGGAGCATCCCGCAGAAACCGGGCTTGCCGCCGCCGGCCTGCGACGTGGCATGCCATACGGCTCACACCGACCAGGCCGGACGGCTGGCCTATCTCCACACCGAGACGATCCCACCGGGCGGCAACCCGGCGGCGCGCGCGGCCGGAGGCTGGCAGGACGGCGCCTGGACCCTGGTCTGGAGCCGGCCCCTGGCCAGCGCCAACCCGTATGACCTGCAGCTCACCGAGCCAGGGCAACCCTATCGCTTCTTCGTCAAGGTTTTCCTGGAGGAGGGCCGCCCGGATGCGGTCTCTCAAGTGCAGGAGATGGTGCTTGAGCCGTGAGCGAGACGGCGTATGAAGGGGCGGGCGCATCGGGGTGAGGCCTGCCCGGTGAGGCAGCACACAGTGCGGCGCCGGTGCGCCGCACTCCGGCGCCGCGCGCCCTCGGCCCTCTGCGGTCTCCTGATCGTCGCCACCATCGCCCACTTCTCCTGGCTCGCGGTTGCGCGCCACCAGATGTTTCGCTCCAGCGCCATGGACCTTGGCTACACAGCCCAGGTGGCCTGGAACACGCTGCACGGCCGGCCTTTCGAGTTCACGACCTACGAGAACGCACCCATCGACCTCCCGTTGGAGCAGTTTCGGCGCACCGACAACCTGCTCGGCTACCACGTGGAGCTGCTGCTCGCGCCCATCGCGCTGATCTATCTGCTCTTTGAGGATCCCATCGCGCTCCTGGTTCTGCAGGTCGTCGTCGTCGCCCTGGGCGCGCTGCCGGCCTTCTGGATCGCGCGCCGGCGGCTGGAAAGCGGATGGGCCGGCCTGGCCATCGCAGCAGCCTATCTGTTGGCGCCGGCGCTGAACGGCGCGGTGCTCTCCGACTTTCATGCGGTCGCATTGACCTCAACGCTGCTGCTGTTCGCTTTCTATTTCCTGGACGAGCGTCGGCCGTGGGCGTTCCTGGCCGCGATCACGATCGCGATCAGCGCCAAAGAGGATGTCCCCCTGCTGGTGGGGATGCTGGGGCTGTATCTGCTCATTCGGCGCCGCGAGCGCAGACTGGGGGTGGTCGCGGCCCTGTTGGGCTTCGGCTGGTTCATCGTCGCCACGCGCATCATCCAGCCTCACTACAACGGGTTGACAACCTCGCCCTTCCTCCACCGGCTGGCGATCTTCGGACCGAGCGTCAGCGAGACGCTGGCGAACGTCGTACAAGACCCTCTGCTAATCGTTGCGTGGCTGGCGCGGGCCGCCAGTGTGGCCTATCTCTCGGGCCTGCTGGCAACCGGCGGCTTCCTCCCGCTGGCCAGTCCGCTCGTCCTGATGATCGGCGCGCCGGTCCTGGCGATCAACCTCTTCAGCACATGGGAGTGGACCTATTCGGAGGGCGCGCACTACTCGGCGTCGCTCATCCCGATCATCATCGTGGCGGCGATCTATGGCGCCGAGTGGCTGGCGCGACAGGCTGCCCGGCGCACGGGAGCACCGTTTCAGCAAACCGCCGGCGCACTTGCCGCAGTCGTGCTCGGCGTCAGCCTGGTTCACCAGTGGCAAATCGGGCTTGCACCGTTTGCGCGCAACTACCGTCCGCCAATCATCGGTGAACACCACCGATTGGGCTGGGAGTTCGCGCGCCTGATTCCGCCGGAGGCGTCGGTGTCTGCGCAGGCGAATCTCTACCCGCACATCGCCCATCGCCGCCGCGCCTACTTCTTTCCGGCGCTCAACGATGCCGAGTATGTCTGGCTGGATGTGACCAGTTCGTCCTTTCCGATCAGCGTCAGCCGCCTGAACTCGGAGATCCAGTTCTTGCTGGAACGTGGCGCCTATGGGGTCAAGGCGGCGCAGGACGGCTATCTCCTGCTGCAGCGCGGCGCACCGGGCCGGCTGAGCGGCGAAACGCTGGACGCCTTTCTGGCGTTCGCGCGCGCCGATGGGCCGCCATCGCGACCGGCCGCCATCCAGTTCGGGGATGCGCTCGAATTGGTGGGGTTCGATTCCGAGGTGCACCAGGTGGTCACAGTTGGCCAGCTCCCGGCGACGGTGACGACCTACTGGCGCGCACTGCGGCCCCTGGATGCAGACTACGCTATCTCCTTCTTCTTCACCCGTCCGGACGGCGCCATCGTCGGCGCGTACACCGGCGCCACGCCAACCCTGTCGTGGGTCCCGACGCGCGCCTGGCAGTCGGGCGACATCATGCGCGTCGAAACGCCGATCCTTGAGATCGGCCGCGATCTTGCGGTGCTGGTGGGCGTCAGCGCGCCGGGCGCGAAAGCGGACGATCCGGCCGCGCGGTTGGAGCCAACGACCGCTGCTCCGGGCTCAGCGCCCGGAGCAGAACCCCTGGCAGCCCCCGGAACAGCACCGCGGGCGGCGCCCAAGGTGATCCCCCAGGTCAGGCTGGCCGAGCTGTTTCGATTCGGTCGATGAGCCCTGCCGTGGTGCGACTCTCGACAGCGGTCGGCCGCGGACTCACATCGCCTGCTCGACCGTCGCCTCTGTGATCTGGCCGAGCCGCCGGCCATCGAAGATCACATCCGCTGCAATCGCCACGCGCGGGTAGGGGAAAACGTAGTCCTTGGGAATCAGAACCCGGAAACTCGCGGTCCCGCGGCCGTTCGCCCCGATCTCGAACCGCCCGACCTCCGGCGCGGCCGTCCAGCCGTGTGGAAGCGCCAGGGTGGCCTCCGCCTGCACGCGTCGCGGCAGGAAGTTGGTCATGCGGATCTGCAGATTGAGCGTGTCGCCCGGCCTGGCCAGCGACTGATAGGGGTAGATCTGCGTCCAGCTCGGTTCCAGCCCGAAGTTCGCCTCGCCGGGCAGCAGCCGCTCGAACATTTGCGTCATCAGGAGCGACTTCTGAGCAAAGGCTGCATAGGTCGCGCCCTTCACCTCGCGCTGGAGGTCGTGGCCGGTGCAGAGGATATCGGGCAGGTACTCCTGGTAGAGCCGGGCCGTGATCTGGTGGCTCGTCTTGTGCACGTGGTTGCGATAGATCAGACTGGGGACGCCGGCGCGCAATGGAAAGATGTTGTCACCGGAGAACGCGACCGAATGGCCGTCGATCTGGCCGAACATCCCCATGTGGTAATCCGCATGGCCCGGTGTATAGTGGATCGTGAACTCCAACCCGCGCCAGCTCAGCCGTTCGCCATCGCGGAAGGTCCGGTGCACCCGGATCGGGGTCGGCAGCTCGCAGCCGATCAGCTCTCCGCGCGGGTTCTCCAGGATCTCGCGCATGTTCTCATAGGCCCAGCACTCCACACCGAGCTGCTGCTGGAGGTAGGGGATGCCGTTGACATGGTCGTCGTGGTAGTGGCTGGGCAGCACTGCCTCGATCTTCTTGACTCCGTACTGCGTCCGCAGCCGCGCCAGCGAGTGCTCGACGAAGCGCACGCGCTCGCCGTCCTCGAAATACTTGTTGGCCGGCCCGAACAGCGAGAAGTTCGGCGCGCCGAAGTCCACTAACAGCGCCTCGCCCGCATCGGACGTGATGACGTAGAAATAGGAGCAGGCGTAAGTGGCAGCCAACAGGTGGGGCGTCACCGGCACGAAGTCGATTTCGTCCATCGGCAGGACGCCGCCCGTCATCAGTTGGTAGAACTGAGCCAGGTGGGCGCGCGTCTGCGCCATCGCCGCGGCCGGATCCTCCATCGGCTCGCCGTGCGACGGGCAGAGGAGCGTAGGATCGCGCTGTCCCAGGTTGCCCAGCGACACGATCGCCGCT
>CAYRFV010000359.1:0-3492 GCA_964423545.1 uncultured Anaerolineales bacterium
AATCGGTTGGAATCCAGCCGGACGTGGGCCAGCCAGCCATTGGAGCGGCAGCTGTTCGGGAGCGATCCGAATCACGATCTCTTGCGTGCGCTTCAGGTGGGTGACAGCCAGCCCGTTACGCCAGCGCAGCTGCGTCTGCGCCGGGCCAACATCTACCCCACAGCCACCAGCAGCTATCGCGGGCGAAGCAAGGGGTTGGATGTGGATGTGGAGACGCTAGCGAAAGGAACCGTGCTGGAACTGCCGATCCATGTGCCTACGGAGCTCCTGACGGAGCGCCATCTGCCGTTGGATGTCCGGCGCCGTGCAGAGCTGCCCCATTGGGAGCGGCGCGCCTTCTGGCTCGAGAATCTGACCCGGGCCGGTCGGCGACATGCGCGGGCGTTATTGGAGGATGAGTATCACTTTTTCGAGAAGCGCACCGATGTGCCGGATGTGCACCGGTTCTACATCGACACGATCAACCTGTTCAGCAAGTTAGCAGAGAACGAGTTCCTGCTCGTGCTGGGTTGGGGCGGCGGCTGGCACACGAAGACGCTGAATCGATACCTGAAGCGTGACGGGGCAACCTTCGATCGGCTGGTGACCCGCTATCGCCTGAACCCGACCGGCACGCACAAGCCTGGCGACCCCTTTCCCAAGAGCCGGCATCTGCTGCGGCTCCTGGACAAGCCGGGGCCGCCGTTGGGATGGGTGAAGGTGACGCTGAACCAGCTTTGATGTCCGGCAAGTTCTGCGGGCAGGAGAGATGCATTCTCCTGCCCACTATCCTTTTTCGGGATATTAGTGTACGGGGGGCTGATGACGAGCGACTCTGCTCCTTCGCTGGATGCCTCGTTTCTTAGTCTCTTGGGAACTCATGAGGCGATACCTGACGAAGTCAGACTGTGCATTCAACAGGACGTGCTAAGTGAGCACATCCAGAAATCACCTTCTGTAAGCATTATATCGCAGAGCGACCGCATCCGTTTTTCCGGCCAGGTTGGCGCGATTGCTAACGGAGCGCTTAAGAATCGAGCGAGATCTGGGTATCTGGTGTTCGGGTATGAAATGAGCAAGGTCAAACCCGTTCCCCAAGGCTCAAGCATTACTCGGCGCCTAGACCAACTCAAATGGGAGGAGTTTACAACCCTCCTGGATGATCTCGCTGAGGAACTGACCGAACCAACGGTAGCTCTGGAGCCGATACTGACAAACGACAACCGTTATGTGGTCGTACAAATCACAAGCCCTACAGGCGCGCCCACGTTCACCAAGAAGGTAGATGAGAAAGGGGATCTGACGTGGCATGTGCCGCTATGGAAAGCGGCGACGAAGTGGCAAGTCGAGAGTGCATCAGATAGTGAGCGACAGAGGTTGTTTGAGTATTTTGTTCGTCTCCATTTCTCCGGTGTGGTCGAAACAGAAGTCTTCGAGCGGGTGCTTCGGCAGCTTCGCGGATTGGCCCCGTCGGAGAGTAATGGATTCGCGAGCTTCCTTGCTGGTCTGCTCATCGACACGACACCGGAGATTCGCGCAAAGACGGCAGAGGCCTTCGCGTACGTTGGGGGTCTCGGCAGTGAGGTGCGGCCCCTGATTTCCCATCTTCTCCTGGCACTCCTGGACGACGAAGGAATGGTGGCATGCAGGGCAGCCGAATCGCTCCGGCACTTTGGTAGCGAAGTCCAAGTCGAACTAGTGGTGAGGGCAATCGAACGCCATACCGGAGAGGATAATGTAGTATCTGCGGCCCTTCGCTGCGTTGGTGAGTTGGGATCACCTTCCGCAATCGAGCAATTGGAAAAGCTTTACCCAAGCCTATCTTCCTTTGAGGCAAGGGTTGCGGTCGACAGGGCGATTACGCGACTCTATCAGCGTCACCATCGTCCAAGATATGTACCCGAGACTCGTACACGATTCATCGAGCTCTTCGAAGTCTTCCAGTATACAAAGGCAGATGAACTCCTTGACTCCCAAGGCCTTGATATCTGCTTGCCGAAAGAGCACAGATCCTGTCTGCAGGCACTTGTCAGGTACGGTGCCCATCGCCTTGGGCTCGATCATCAGCGAGCCTGTCAGGCGCTGGATCAACTCGTACTCGGCAGGGCCGAGGGTAATCCATTGACGGAGGTGGTTGCTAGATGGAAAGATGCTTTGAGGGAAGCTGTCGAAAGCACCCCTGAGCCTGCAAAGGCACCTGTTGCTATTGTCAGCTCATGGCTGTTGGCCGAGCTATTCTTTGTGGCCGATGTTTCATATCTGAGTTACAACTACGCAGAATGGGTTGCGCGTTTGTGCAACTTCATTGAACAGGCGGCCAGGTACTTCGCCAGTAGCCGAGGAGTTCGCCTCTCAGCAAATGAGAGAAAACTCGATCCAGGTTGGGTAGACGGGCACCCCGACGTAAGGCAAAGACTGAAGGCAGCAGGTCATCCACCCAAGGGCACCATCAACAGAGAGGGGCTATGTGTTGTTGTTGAGGGCTTAGGTTCCCCCGCTGACAAGGAAGTCGTGCAAGCAATCAGGCGTTTCAATACGCTGATTGAGTTGCGTCACAAAGGGCCGACTGCTCACGGGACTGCTGCCATAACGAAAGAAACGTGCGCGACGGCCTACGACGGGACCGATGTATCCACGATCATCGAAGATGTGCGGCACCTGTATGTACTGTGCACTGGCCTCACCTTAGGTGAGAACCCTTTCATCGCCTTAAATCGAGACCTGAGGTGGATGCTGAGCAGCGCTGATGAAGTTCCGATCGCAGCGGCCCGTCTCAGTAATCCTTCGAGCAAGGATACCTCCCTTGCATACGGAGCTCAACCATGATTCTCATCTCTCTCATCGGCGAGCAGCCGATCCCAAGCTTGTTGCCGATCCGCGACCGTCCACCGGAGGCGGCCGTGTTGCTCCACAGCGACTTCACGAAGAAGATGGCAGAGCGGCTGGCAAAATTGCTGCCGGCTGGCTGTCTGCCGCTGCTCTGGCGATTGCCGAACGCGTATGAGATCGAGGCCATAAGGCGCGATCTGCTCCAGCGAATCCGAGACCAGGGTTGGACCGCGTCTGAGCTCGTTTTCAACCCAACAAGCGGCACCAAGCCCATGTTCGTCGCCACCTATCTCGTGGCCGCCGAATTGCGAGCTCCGTTCCTCTATCTGCAAACCGAAGGCAAGCAGACGCGGCTCTACCGCTACGAATTCGATGCTACAGACGCGCCGCAGGTGGTGGAAGACCGGCTGGCGCCGGGGCTGATCACCATCGATGATTATCTACGTGCGTTCGTGGGGAACTACCAGATCACCGGTTTCTCAAAGAACCTGAATGCCGCAGGGCGGCAGTTCGAGGAGGCGGTGCACGCCACCCTGAAGCCAGCCGTAGACGAGATCATCGCTGGGGTGAGGCTGCTGGGTGATGTGGATGTGGATTTCGTGGTGCGCTGCGATAACCAGGTCGGCATTGTCGAAGCGAAGACCGGCAAGCATGCGTTCCATGGCATTGACCAGCTCAATAACG
>CAYRFV010000359.1:3502-4990 GCA_964423545.1 uncultured Anaerolineales bacterium
GCAGCGTTATCTGGGAACATACACGCTGAAGTTCCTGGTTTCAGATCGCACGTGGGATCATACCTGGTCAAATCGTCGGCAGTTGGCCGAGGCCCGCCGCATCGAGGTCATCGAGCTGCCGAGCTTCGGCAGCCACGGAACGCTGTCGGCAGAGGACGCAGCGCTGCTGAAACGCCGGGTTTGCAAGGCGCTGGGGAGAGAGATGTCCACGCCGTGAGGCTCTGCACCCGGGCCGGGTCGCTGGTGCGCGGCGGAACTGACGGCGCTGCCTGGCCGGCGCCGACCCGACTTGACCGCCTGGCCCGTATATCATAGAATATGATAATCATATTCTGTGTGGAGGGATCATGCAACCGACCACGCTTTCGGTGACGGAGATCGTGCGGGGGTTTTCGGAGTACCTGAACCGGGTGGCCTATCGCAACGAGCGCTTCATCCTGGTCAAGGGGCGCAAGCCGGTGGCCGAGCTGCGGCCTCTGCCCGCGGGCCGCCACCTGGGCGAACTGGAAGCGGTGCTGAAGTCGCTACCATCCCTGGGCGCGGAGGAGGCCGCGAGTTTCGGCGCCGATCTGGCGGCGGCCCGCGGCGAGCTGCCGCGGGCGGAAGCGAGAGACCCGTGGGCGTCTTGATCGACACCGATCTGCTGATCGCCTACGAACGCGGGCAGCTCGATGTCGCCCGCCGGGTCAAGGGCCGCGAGGAGGAGGCGTTCTTCCTGTCCGTGATCACAGCGAGCGAGCTGCTGCACGGGGTCGAGCGTGCGATCGATCCGGCGGTGCGGGCCAGGCGCCTGGCTTTTGTCGAAGCGGTCCTGGCGCGCTTCCCGATCCTCGATATCGATCTGGGCGTGGCGCGCGCCCACGCGACGTTGTGGGGCCCCCTGGCGCAGCAGGGCGCGATGATCGGCGTGCACGACTCCTGGATCGCGGCCACCGGCCTGGCGCATGATCTCACCGTGGTCACTGCCAATGAAGCCGAGTTCGGGCGGGCGCCGGGCCTGCGGGTGGAGAACTGGCTCGACGGTGAGCAGCGCGGGAGAGTGGCTGCATGACCGATCTCCTGGCGGTCGTAATCGCGCTGGAAGCCCAGGCCGCAGGCGAGCTCGACCCGTTCCAGGGCCGGGCGATGCATGCGCTGTTCCTCGACCTGGTCGAACGTGCGGATGCGCCGGCCGGCCGGGCGCTGCACGACAGCGATGAGCGCAAGCCGTTCACCGCTTCCAATCTGATCGGCCTGCGGGCGGGGACTGGGGATGGCCGTCGCGCGGCGGTGACGCGGGGCGCGATCTATCGCTGGCGGGTGACCGTGTGCGAAGCCGGGCTGGCGGCGCTGTGGCTGGCGCGCATCCTGCCGCGGCTGCCCGAGGCGGTGACGGTGGGCGACGTGCCCTTTGCGGTGCGCGGCTGGACCGCGGACCCGGCGGAGGATGGGTCCGCGGGATGCAGCAGCTATGCGGAATTGACGCAGCGCTGCACGCTGACGGAGCGG
>CAYRFV010000360.1:0-4964 GCA_964423545.1 uncultured Anaerolineales bacterium
ACCAGGAAGATGATCGCCGACAGGCTGGTCATGTGGCGAGTGAAGGAGAAGATCAGGCCCGCGAGCAGCGCCGGCAGGATCAGCGGCAGTGTCGTCTTGCGGAAGGTATACTGCGCGTCCGCACCCAACATGCCCGACGCCTCCTCGATGCTCGGGTCGATCTGCTGGAGCGACGCCACGCCGGCGCGCACCGAAGCGGGCAGGCTGCGCACGGCAAAGGCAGCCAGGATGATGTACGGCGTGCCGATCAGCGCCATCGGTGCGCCCATGAAGCAGAGCGCAGCCACCAACGCCAGCGCCAGCCCGGTCGCGACAAGCCGTAGCCGTCCCTGCATCCTCTCGATCGCCAGCAGCGACAGAAAGGCGTAGATGATCGCGGTGATGGGCGCGGGGGTCTGGAAAAAGACTTTGACATAGTCGGAGAGCTGGTAGATCGCGTTGCTCCAGAACCCTCTCGACAGCGACCGGCTGAAATCGGCGATCGGCTGCGCGACATACTCGATCAGGTTGTAGGCGAGCAGGTACGCGCCCATCGCCATCAGCATGGCGGCCGTGCGCTTTTGGTGGAGCCGGGATCGCACCGCCAGGCCGATCGCGAGGTAAATGCCGCCGAGCAGATAATACATGCTGTCGGCGATCAGGTTGTATAGGAGCGCCAGCGCGATCCCTGCCAGGGTGCCGGCAACAAGCAGCAGCCAGCGCGTCCGGGCAGCCGGCACACAGGACCACACGAGATACAGGGCCAGCAGGCCGTAGAGGATCGCGACGGCGAACCATGGCGGCGTGCTGAACGCCAGCACGAAGCCGATGCCGAGGATGGTGCCGGGCACTGCGCCGCCCAAATTCGACACGAAATCGAAGCCCTCTTTGCCGCTGAAACGCTTTCGCACCACCAGGAACGCGATCACCATGCCGGTCAAAGCGGCGATCGGCGTGGCATACGCGCTCAGGAAGGTGGTGTCCAGCACCGACTCGACCCCGCGCGTGAGCGCCTGCTGCCACCAACGCAGCGTCAGCGAATAGTCCACGCCCCACGCGGTCGCGAAGGAGCCGTAGATCACGGCTGTGTATAGCAGGACGATCAGCGCGCAGACGCCATAGGTCAGGATGATGAAGGGCCAGCGGATCCATGCCTCCTTTACCAGGATGTGTCCGCCGGTCGGCTTGCCTGTCACCGAGACATAGGAGCGGCGGCTGACATAGTAGCGCTGCACCAGGAAGATGACCAGGGTGGGCAACAGCAGCACCGCGGCCAGCGCCGACGCTTTCTGATAGTCGTACTCGCCGGCCACCGCGATGAAGATCTGGGCTGACAGCACGGTGACGTTGCCCGCAATGAAAAGCGGATTGCCCAGATCGGCCAGCGATTCGACAAAAAGCAGCAGAAAAGCGCTGGCGATGCCGGGGATGAGCAGTGGCAGCGTGACGGTGCGAAAAATGTGCCATTTGCCTGCACCGAGGCTGTGCGCGGCTTCCTCCATGGAGGGATCGAGCCGTTCGAGCATCGCCCGGATGATCAGGTACGCCACAGAGAAAAAGGTGATCACCTGGACGAACACCAGGCCGTCCATACCGTAGATATCATTCGAGCCGGGCGGGAAATCGATGCCGAGCAGCTTGTGGCTGATCAGTCCGTTGCGCCCGAAGAGCAGAATCGTGCTCAGCGCAATTGCGAAGGGGGGCGAAACGGTCGGCACCAGCGCCAGGAGATGGATGAAGCGCTTGCCGGGCATGCTGCAGCGCACGACCGCGTAGGCGAAGGCAAATCCGAGGATGGTGCCTCCGGTCGCTGTGAGCACGCCCATGACGAGCGTGTTCACGAACACTTGGCGGTTGAATGGCCCGTAGTATGAGTCGAAGTAGCGAGCAAGATACTTAAGGCTGATGCGCGAGAACCAGGGCGCATCCACCTCTGAGTCCAGGAAACCGTTCGCCGTGCCTCTGAAGAGCGGATACACCACGAACATGAAGAGAAAAATGCCGCAGAACAGGAGGCCCAGCATCAACACGGGGTCGCGCGAAATGAGGGAGAACTCACGAGCTCGGCGTCGCAGGGGTGAGAGGATGCCGGCGGAGGCCGATCGGGGAGCAGGTGCAGTGACGGCCATGTCGCTCTCCGGGGCTGGTGGAGTGGCGGGCGATGGATCGGCCTGCCCGTCCGGCCGACCCATCATCTGCTAATCCGCCATCACTTCAGCTTGTCGGCTGCGGCGATCTCATTGGTGAACTTGTCGACAATCTTCTTCTTGTTGTCGCCTGCCCACTGGAAATCGTACTTGATCAGCGGCACCTGGAGCAGCTCGGGGTGCGAAAGCTCCACCCCCTTCACCGTCGGCGCCTGGTAGGCCTTGTACTTCGGGCCGAGCGCCTGAGCTTCAGGGGTCAGCGCCCAGTCGAACCACTGCTTGGCCGCATTCGGATGCTTGGCGCCCTTGATGATGCCCATGCCGCCGATCTCATAGCCGGTGCCTTCTTTCGGGAAGGTGAGCTCCAGCGGCATCTTGTTGTTGTCGATCTCGTTCACGATGTCATGCGAGAAGACGATGCAGACCGCGGCCTCTCCCTGGCCGACGAACTTGGCCGGCGCGGCCCCGCTCTTGGTGAACTGGCTCACCTGTCCGGAGTACTTCTTGATGAACTCCCACCCCTTCTCCTCTCCCATCGACTGCAAAATGGTCGCCAGAGCCGTGTAGGAGGTTCCCGAAGTCGACGGATGGGCCACCATGATCTGGCCTTTGAACTCGGGCTTCAGCAGATCCTCGAAGGAGGTCGGGGCCTTGGCATTGGGGTTCTTCTTCAGCCAATCCTTGTTGGTGCAGAACGCCAGGCTGCCGACGTAGATGCCCGCCCAGGCGTTATCCTTGTCCTTGTACTTATCCTGGTCGAGCAGGTTCTTCATGTTCGGGGAGTTGTACGGTTCCAGCAGGCCATCTTTCTTGGCGGCGACGAAGCTGTCGATCGGGCCACCCCACCAGATGTCGAACTGGGGATTGGCCTTTTCGGCCTGAATGCGGGCGAGCGCCTCGCCGCTGGACATGCGTACGTAGTTGACCGTGATGCCGGTCTTCTTCTCGAATTCCTGCTTCATGCCCTGGCACCACTCCTCCTGCGGCGTACAGAGCACGTTGATCTCCTTGTCCTTCGGAGCCACCGGCGCGCAGCCGACAACGCCTGCCACCATGCTCAGAAGCACAAGAAGGGCCAGAACAATATAGCCTCGCTGCTTCATGTTATTCCTCCTCGTAGGATAGGATGTAAGGAAAGGGGGTCGCCAACCAACGGTCAGCCAGAAGATACCATAGGCGCGCCGTGCTGTCAACATGATCCGGATGGGCCCTCTATTTTGACAGCCACCATCACCCGCGGTATAATCGTTTTTCGGTGCGGCCCACGCGGGCCGTGCCAACGCGTTATTGGCCTGATTCATTGTCGCGCCGCCAAGTCAAAGTCTCATCCGCGCCGGATCGCTCCGGCCCATGATGAGCGCGGTGCGCGGGAAGGAATGCAACGGATGTACGCAGTGGTAGAGACCGGCGGCAAGCAATACAGCGCAGCGCCGGGCGAGCTCGTCGATGTGGAAAAGCTGCCGGGGGAGGTCGGTGAACAGATCACCCTGGACCAGGTGCTGCTGGTCGTCGATGGCGAGAACGTGACGGTCGGCATGCCGACCGTGGCGGGCGCCACGGTCACGGCCACGGTCATCGGGCAGCGCCGGCGCCGCAAGGTGCTGCATTTCCACTATGTGCCGAAGAAGCGCGAACGCAAACGACACGGACATCGCCAGCCGTACACGCGCCTGCGCATCGATAGCATTCAAGCGTGAGTTGAGGAGAAGCAGTCATGGCGCACAAGAAAGGTGGCGGCTCCAGCCGCAACGGTCGCGATAGCGCGGGTCAGCGTCTGGGCGTGAAGGTCTACGGCGGCGAGCGCATCAATGCCGGCGGCATCATTGTCCGGCAGCATGGCACGGCGATCCATCCGGGCGCGAACGTCGATCTGGGCAAGGACTACACGCTCTTTGCCACAGCACCCGGTTACGTCAAGTTCGAGTTGCGCGCCGGCAAGAAGACCGTCAGCGTCTACCCAGAGGCGTGAAGGTGATGCGTGGTGTGTGAGGCAGCCGATGCGATCGGCAGCCGATCGCATCGGTAGCCGATGCGATCGGAGATTCTTACGCCACGCGCCGCACAGAAGGATATCCCTGATGAAACCGAAGATACACCCGAAGTATTTCCCGAATGCCCGGATCATCTGCGCGTGCGGGACCACCTGGACGACCGGCAGCACCGTGGCCGAGATCAAGGTGGATATCTGCTCCTCCTGCCACCCGTTCTACACCGGCGAGCAGCGCATCGTCGATACGGCGGGGCAGGTAGATCGCTTCATGAAGCGCCTCGAACGCACCGCGGAGACCTCCGAGCAGGTCCGCCTACAGCAGGAAGCCCAGCGTCGCGCCACGCTTGACGCACGCCTGGCCAAGCGCCGCGGTGATGCTTAAGCCGGGAATCCGGACGCTGAAAGCTGGATGCTGATCCCCACGTCGGCATCCAGCTTCTTTTGTACTCTCGGCCCACCCACCTCCGCCATCCAGCGTCCTATTCGCAGTCTCCACCTTCCAGCACCGAGGCGCCTATGCCCTACTTACAACCCTCTGGCGGTTGGATCGAGCTCATCTGCGGCAGCATGTTCAGCGGCAAGACCGAGGAGTTGATCCGCCGGGTGCGCCGGGCGGAGATTGCCCGTCAGAAAGTGCAGGTCTTCAAGCCCAGGCTCGACAACCGCTATTCCATCACCGAAGTCGCTTCTCATGACGGACTGCACTGCGAAGCCGAGACCATCGAGGCCGCACGAGAGGTGCTGGCCCTGCTGCATCCCGCCACGACGGTGGTCGCCATCGATGAGGCGCAGTTCCTCGACTGGAGCGTCGCCGACGTCGTGCGTTTGCTGGCCGATCGCGGATTGCG
>CAYRFV010000361.1:0-4963 GCA_964423545.1 uncultured Anaerolineales bacterium
GGCCGTCGCGGGCGAGGGGCGCCAGCTCCTGGGCGACCGTGCCGCCGCCCGCGCCGGAGCCGATGATGACGACGTCGTACTCCTTCCCGGTCATGGCCGGGCCTCCCAGCCACGGGGGTCGGCGCGGTAGCCGATCTCGGCGGGGATGTGGAACAGCAAGCGTGAGCCGAGCGCCTTGCGGTCCGGATACGCGGGATCGCGCTCGCCGTCATGGATGGCGACGCCGAGCCCCAGGCCGAGGAAGATGCCGGCCGGGGCCTCAGCACGAAGGTTATCCCCGCCGCCCCCGGATGATCGATCATCTCTGGCACAATCGAGTGCAGCAGGGATGATCCGTGTCGGACCCCAACGGCGTCGCGGGCGCCATCCGCCGTGGCGAGGCAAATGCAATGGCGGCAGAGGTGCGCATCGCTGAGTTGACCCGGGCCCGCTTTGGCGACAATCAAGGTCCGCCGCTTGATCCATTGCCCCTCAGAGGTGGCGGTCCCGCGCCGCCTTCGCGTGGATGTGCTGCCACTGCTGGGATTGCAGATCGGGAATCCCACGGTCACGATTACTGACGGGACCGGCGCACTTTGGATCATGCGTAATGGTGTTTGGGTGAGAAGGGGGCGTCCATGAGTAAGGACATCTACTTCGACAATTTCTTCGGTCCCGGATGGCCGGAGCTGGACCAATTGAAGCGCTACTTCCTGGCTCCTGCGGGCAAAGAGTGGTTCTACACGGGCGGGAACGATAGTGGAAGCTTGCGTCTCGAAGGGTGGATGGAACCGAGCACTTGCCGAGGTTCAAAGGTCGTATCGACATCAAGCTTTCGATGTGGGGTCATCCCGACCATGGCGTGCTGCTGATCTATGAGAAGGTCGGAGGCGGGCACATGGAGGGACTCGGCTCGAAGGGCGACATGAGCCGCATCCGCGAGTGGGTTCGCTCGCTGCACGATACACCGTTGCCGGTGGGCTTGTTCGTGCCGTTTTCGGTCGCTTGGAAAGCAGTCAAGGAGTTCATGGAGACGGAGGGAAAGTTGCCGACCAGCATCGAATGGGTGAAGGGAAGCGACCTGCCGCCGGGCACTTTTCGCGACCCGTGACTTCGAAGCACTCCTTCTGCTCACATCCAGGACAGCGGATGTGCCTGTGTCCGACTCTGCGCCGTCTGCCAGGACAGCTATGGGTCAAAAGTGCGCATTCCAGAACCGGTCAAGTGGCGTCCGGACTGCCCTCAAAAAGCTGCCAACATTGGCGCGGTGCACCTTTTTCTGGGTTCACGGCCTAGCCCAGTCCCGCCAGGACCGGCGCGAAACCGCCGCCCGGCGTCCTGAAATTGGTGGTCTGGCCCTGATACAGCCGCGCCGCGCTGAGCAGCACCTTGCCATCATAGGTGTAGCAGCGCACATCGACCTTGAGCTGCCTGCGCTCGCCGTCGACCACCACGGTGCGCAGTCCCGGGGCTGCGACCTCCTGCGCCACGTATGGGCCGCTGAGGATCGTCTGCCACACACGGCGCGTGATCTTGTCGCCGCGATAGGCGGCCTTGCTGCCATGCCCAGATGCGGGCTTGAAGAAATACCGGCCGCGCTCCTTCCACAGCGCCTCGCCGTCGCTCGAGGCCACGAGGATCGTGCGCGGTATGGTGCGGGCGAGGAGGTCGACCGCCTCGGCATCGACGCCCCAGCCCGACAGCAGCGACGGATCGGAGAGGCGAACCAGGTTCCGCTTGTCGGCCAGCAGCGCGTGCGCCCACGGATTTGGCGTCACCACCACATCGCGCGCCAGATAGGCCGTCCGCAGGGCGGCATGGCCGGGCTCCTCGAGCGCGAAGTCGGTGAGCCGGTTGTAGACGAGATCGATCCGGCGCTGGCGGTGCCAGAGCCCGCCGTCGCGATGCTCGAGCTCGTCGGCAGACGCCACTACCGCGTCGATGCCGTGGTGATCGAACAGGTGCCGGAACAGCACGAACTCGGGGTAGAGGTACTGCTGCTCCGGGCTGTCGTCGACAATCGCCAGTTGGCCAAGCCGGGCGCCGGTTCCCTTCTGGCGCGCGAACTCCGCGCGGAAAACCTCAACCAGCCGGCCAAGCTCCGGCCCGTCGGACATTTGACGGGGAAACAACGATTCCATCGGTCCGCAGCAGGCCTTCTGCGCCCGCGCAACAAAGGCGTTCACGAGCACGCCGCCAGCATTGGTGTTGATCTCGATCAGCTTCGGACCGCCGGGCCCGAGGTGGAAGTCGTATCCCATGAAGACCCCGACCGCGCCCGGCTCGTTCCTGCAGATGGCAGGCGCCTGCGCCAGCGCGGCCTCGCGGTAGGCCGGCAGTCTCGCGACGCGCTCGATCGCAGTGATGGCATCCTGCATGGCCTGCAGGTGGCCGGGCTTCACGAACACCGGCAGCGTCGAGATCAGCGTCGGGTGCGACACTGCCAGGGCGCGACAGAACTCCGGATCGCCCACCTCGGCCGATAGCGCGCGGCAGAGCGCGTCCCGATCGAGCGAGATGCAGGCGCAGTCGGCATTCAGCGCCTCGGCGTCGAGCCTCATGGAGCAACTCCAGTGCCTGAGTGAGGTGGCGGGCGTGGGTGCTCCAGGCCCGTGATCGTCGCGATCCGGCACGATCGCGCCATGCGATATACATGGAATGCACGATGCCTTCGAGCCGCTGCGGAGACCGACGCCCATGATCGACCACGTATCCCTCGCCGTCCGCGACCTGGCCGCCAGCGCCGCATTCTACGAGCGCCTGCTGATGCCGCTCGGCTACTCGCGGCTGGTCGAACGGCCGCGCTCGGTCGGGTTCGGCAAGAGGTACCCCGAGCTTTGGCTCAACGCGCGCCCGGCACTCGAGCCGGTGCCCGACGGGACCGGCGCCCACGTGGCGCTGCGGGCTGCGAGCGAGGACGCCGTGCGTGCGTTCCATGCCGCGGCGCTCGACCATGGGGGTCGGTGCGGGGGACCTCCCGGCGCGCGTCCCGCGGCCATGACGACCTATTTCGGTGCCTTCATCCTCGATCCGGACGGCAACAAGGTGGAGGCCCTGTTCATACCCAGTCAGCGCGCCTCCTAGGCGACGCAGGGGCGGGCCTCACAAGTCTCTCAGGCTCGCCGCAATCGCCCGCTCGACGGCGGCCGGGTCCGCCACGAGGTTCGCCAGCGCCAGCGACAGCTTGGCCAGGAACAGCGCGCGCTTGGCCTCGCCCGCCACGTCGATCGCCTCGGCGATGGCGTCGTAGATGCGCTCCAGTCCGGCGTTGTCGACACGCTTCTCGATCATGATGGTGCTGGTCCTCAGGGGCGTTGCAGCGCGGTGGCGACCGCGGCGATGATCTGATCGGGGCGCGGCGCCAGCCAGCGCGCGCAGACATGGAGATCGGGCCGGGCGAGATAGGCGGTCCCCGGCCCGGCGGCGTACTTGCGCGCGACGGCGCCCGAAGGATCCAGGATGACGATGTCGGCCTCGAGCCCCGCCGCTGCCGCCCGATCGGCCGCTACAAGCACACGCACGACGGGAGCGTCCGCACGCGGCGCGGCGGCCAGCACCTCGGCCTGGGATTTGCGGTTCCCCTCGCTGCCGCCGGCAAAGACCAGGAGGTGAAATCCCGAGCGCAGATGATCGAGCAGGAAGTCGTCGTGCCCGAGCTTGACATTGGCGAGCGTCGCGCCCGTGGCGGGACCACCGGCAAACGCCGCATCCTCGTCGGGGAAGCTGTTCAGCGGCGAGTGCGCGTAGACATGCGGCCGGGATGTGCGCCAGTGCAGCAGATCCTTGGCGAAGTCCTCGCTGAGCGCGAACGACAGCACGGCGTCGCGCATCAGGCGGAAGCCTGCGGTCGGCGGCGTCATGAAGCGTGTGCTCTTGCCCGCCTCCTCGCAGATCTCTTGCGCGGCCTCCACGCGCTCACTGGAGTAGCTGGCGAGCAGCCGCGGCGGCGCCTCGCCCTTGACGACGGCTGCGAGCTTCCAGGCGAGGTTGTCGCCGTCCTGGAACCCGGTGTTGGCACCGCGCACGCCGAAGATGGGCAACAGGTGGGCGGCATCGCCAGTAAAGACGACGCGGCCGTGCACGTAGTCGGTGAGGGTCAAGGTGTTCGCCGAGTAGACGGTCGCCCAGTCGAGCGTCCAGGGCACCTTGTGCCCGATCATGGCGAGGATCAGATCGATTCGCTTGGCCAATCTGCCCTCCTCCAGCGCCTCCTCGGCCGTCTCGCCGTCGGGAAGCCGGAAGTCGAGCCGCCAGATGCCATCCGGCTCGCGGTGGACGAGCACGTTGTTGCCCGGGTTCCAGTCGGGGTCGAAGTGACAGAGCCGCTCGGTTGGCAGCGGGATGTCCGCCTTGATGTCGGCGATGACAAAGTTGCCGGAGTAGGAGCGCCCTTCCATGCGCAAGCCCATCATGCGGCGCATCGGCGAGCGCCCTCCGTCGGCGGCGACCACCCAGCCGGTCCGCAAGTCGTACACGCCTTCCGGCGTGTCGACATTGAGTGTCACGCCGCTCTCGTCCTGGCTGATGCCGATCACCTTCGAGCCCCAGCGCAGATCGATGCTGCCGGACGCCTCCGCGGCCTCGACGAGAAACTGCTCGATGTACTGCTGTTGGATGTTGAGGCCGGGAAGGAAGCGGTCGTCCGGGTCGTGCGGCATGACCATGCGGTAGACCTCGCGGCCCCTGTAGAACGAGCGGCCGTGGGACCAGGGCAGCCCCTTGGCCAGGAAAGGCCTGGCGACGCCGGCCTGCTGGAGGATTTCCATGCTGCGACGCGTCAGCACGATGGCGCGACTCCCCTGCGACACCTGCAGCTCCTGCTCCAGCAGGATCGACGGCACGCCGAAGCGGGCGAGATCGATCGCTACCAGCATGCCGATGGGGCCCGCGCCGACGATCGCGACCGGAGCGCTGCTCTTGCCTCCGGTCAGCTCCGGCGGCCTGCGGAAGGGGTAAATTTTGTAGCTGTAGAAGATCGACGGAC
>CAYRFV010000362.1:0-4931 GCA_964423545.1 uncultured Anaerolineales bacterium
GGGAACGGCGGCAGCGGCGATGGCCGGGAGGGGGGCGCCGGGGGTGGGGCCGGCGCGCGGCCCGGCGCGGTGCTGGCCGACCGGTTCGATGTCCTCATCACCACATCGCTCGATGCGAAGTACGACGCCCTGCTGCCCAATCTGAGCCGGAAAGCCGTCACGCTGATCGCCGAGTCGTTGCCGGTCGAGAGCGCGGTCAGCTCCATTGCGGTCAACAACTACGAGGGGGGGCGGGCGCTCGGAGCGTGGGCCGGCCGGCATGCCCAGGTGTACTTCGGAGGCCGGGCGCGCGTGCTCGACCTGACCTACCCTCTCCCGAACACACAGGCGCGCAGCCGCGGCTTCTGCGATGGGCTGCGCGAGGTGCTGCCGAATGTTCAGGATGTGCTCTCACTCACGCCCGCGTCGAGCTACGATTCAGCCTACTATCTGACGCGCGACGCCATGCTGGCCAACCCGGACATCAACATCATCTTCGCCATCAACGACACCCATGCGTGGGGCGCGATCAACGCCTGCAGAGACCTGAGGATCGATCCTGGCAGGGTCGTCGTCATCCCTTTCGGGCTGGAAGGGGATACGCTGAAGGATGCACTGGCCGAGGGCGGCTATTGCCAGGCCGGGCTGGCGATGTTTCCCGAGATCGTGGGCCGGGTGCTGATCGAGGCGGCCCTCCATGCGTACGATCGTCGACCGCTGCCGGCGCAGCTCATCACGCCGTTTGCGGTTATCACCCACGCAACCCTGCCCGAGTTCTATGTCAAGGGCCCGCAGGGCTGGGCGCTGTGCTGGGATGCGGTCCGCGAACGGCTCGCGCTCCCGTTGGGCGTCGACTGTGGCGGTTCGACCCACTCCGGGCCCGCGCCGCAGCGCATCGGCTTCCTGGTGCGCTTCATGGAGCACGAGTGGTATCGGGGCCTGATCGCTGCAATGCACGAGCAGGCGGACTGCCTGGGGATCACGCTGGAAGTTGTGGATGCTGAACAGACGCTGCGGGATGAGGTAGAACTGCGCCGCCGCGAGATCGCGCGCCGCGCCGGCCAGGAGGTGCGGCGCGGGGACGTCGTGTTGATCGATGGCGGCCCGATTGCGGCTTACCTGGCCGAGGAGCTGCGCCACCACGACGACATCACGGTCGTCACCAATTCCCGCCGCGTCTTCGACATTCTCAGCGAAAGTCCGAACATCATCCTGATCTCGACGGGCGGCGCACTGCGCCGCAGCACCCAGGTGCTGGTCGGCCCGACCACCGAAGCCACCCTGGGTCAGCTGCGGGCGGACAAGCTCTTCTTGATGGCGACGGGCATCACGCTCGACTTCGGCCTGTCACACACCGACATCTCGGAAGTCACCGTCAAGCAGGCGATGCTGCGATCGGCGCGACAGATCATCTTGCTCGCCGATCACACCTGCTTCGGGCACGAGTCGATGATCCAGATCGGCCGGCCCACCGTGGTCAATAAGCTGATCGCCGACGACGCGCTGCCGGCAAGCTGGCGGCTGGAACTGAGCAAGCTGGGGATCGAAGTCGAGCTGGTCAGCGTGTGACACGGCTTTGCCGCCTGTCCCGGTTCGCCTTATAATCCGCATCGAACCGACAACCCGGCGGGCAGCGCCATGCTCGGGCACGCGCGCAGCCGACGGCGCATGCGCCGGCCCGAGCATCCCGCGCCGACCCGTCTGAACCAAGGCAGGCCACCATGGCATTCGCACGATCCAGCGGCATCCTGTGCCACCCGACCTCCTTTCCCAGCCGGTACGGCATCGGCGACCTGGGCAAAGGCGCCTACGATTTCCTCGACTGGATGGCAGCGGCCCGACAGCAGCTCTGGCAGGTGCTTCCGCTTGGCCCCACCGGCTACGGCGATTCGCCCTATCAGTCGTTTTCGGCGTTCGCGGGGAACCCGCTGCTGATCAGCCCCGACAGCCTGGTCGGATCGGGGCTGCTGCCCCGCAATGCGCTCACCGACACACCGGCGTTTCCCGCCACCCAAGTGGACTTCGGCCCGGTCATCGCGCACAAGCAGCGCCTGCTGCGGCTCAGCTATGATCGCTTCAAGGTCCAAGGGACGAACGATCAGCGGAACGGCTTCGCCGAGTTTCGAGAGCGCCACGCGGCATGGCTGGCCGACGCCGCCCTCTTCATGGCGCTCAAGGCCCATTTCGGCGGCGGAAGCTGGCACGGCTGGCCGCGCGACATCCTGGTGCGCTATCCACCTGCGCTCGCTCACTACCGCCGGGAGCTCGCCGACGAGATCGGACACCACGAGTACTTGCAGTGGCAGTTCGCGGAGCAGTGGGGCAGCCTGAAGGCGCGGGCAAACGCGCTCGGTCTCCAGATCATCGGCGACGTGCCGATCTTTGTGGCTGAGGACAGTGCGGATGTATGGAGCCGCCCCGAGCTGTTCCAGCTGGACGATGAACGCAACCCGATTGTCGTTGCGGGCGTGCCACCCGACAACTTCTCGGCCACCGGGCAGCGATGGGGCAATCCGCACTATCGCTGGGATGTCATGGCGCAAACGGGATATCGCTGGTGGATCGAGCGCATCCGGCACACCCTCACCGTCGTAGACATCGTGCGGATCGATCATTTCCGCGGCTTCGAAGCCGCCTGGGAGATCCCTGCCAGCGAGCCGATCGCAGTCAAGGGACGGTGGGTCAAAGGGCCGGGCGCCGCCCTGTTCGAGGCCGTCGACGCAGCCTTGGGCAAGCTGCCCATCATTGCCGAGGACCTGGGGGTGATCACGCCTGAAGTCGATGCGCTGCGCACGCAGTTCGGCTTCCCCGGCATGAAGATCCTTCAATTCGGCTTTGCACTGGACAACAACCCCAAGTATCTGCCCCACACCTTCGAGCGCGACTACATCGTCTATCCCGGCACACATGACAACAACACGGTGATCGGCTGGTTCAATGAGGCGGTCCGCACCGGACCGGAGAAGTGGAACTGCCTGCGCTACGTGGGCTCCGACGGCCGCGATCTGGCCTGGGACTTCATCCGCATGGCGTGGAGCTCGGTTGCCAACCAGGCGGTCGCGTGCCTGCAGGATGTGATGAGCCTGGGAAATGAGGCGCGCATGAACTTCCCGAGCACGTCGAGCGGCAACTGGCAGTGGCGCTACACGCCGGAGATGCTGACCGACGCTTGCGGGGCGCGGCTGCGCGAGCTGACGGAGATCTACGATCGAGCGGCGCCGAGACAGCCGAGGCGGAGTAACGAGGCGGAGCAGCCGGAGGACGCCCGGCCCGTTCTCACCTGAGAGCGGGCCGGACAGTCAGCCAGACGCCGCGCCTGGGCTTGCGCCGGGTCGTCTCCCGGCGCGGCCGCCTCAGTAGCAGAGGCTGGGGCCACCGCACGGGTCCGCCACCGCCAGAGCGGCGACGGACCTTGCGGGTGTCAGGGCCGGGGGAATGCGTCCCTTCACGGCCCGAACTGAGCTGAACTGGCCCCGGTCGGGCAGGTGGAGAGGGAGACGTCATCGACGAACATGGCGCTGCTCAAGCCGTTGCCATCGTTGTAGACGCCGAACTGCAGCCGCACCGTTCGTCCCCGCAGCGCGGGCGCCAAGTCGAAACTGGCAAGCTGCCAGCGCCGGGCATCGCTGCGCGTCCAGAGCAACACCTGTAGGATGGCTCCGCTCGGCGGGTCCACCACCACCACGTACTGCACATCCCCCGCCAACACCCCGGTCGGCAGCGTGCCGGCGGTCACTGCCTGCGCCAGCGCCATATCGGGCCCCACCCAGGCGCCCATCGCCAGCGGCCCCTCCGCCGAAAGCGGATGCCACCAGAAGCTCAGCGTCGCACTGCTCGCATCCGCCGGCAGTCGCACCTCCTGGTAGCCCGACGAATAGCTGAACCGATCCGGCGCGGCATAGATGCCCGTGCGCAGGCTGCGCGCCCCGCTGCGCACGATCTCGGTGCTGTAGCCCGCCGAGTGCGCCGTCACCGGCAACACCCACCCTGCATCGGACTCAAAGCTCCCGTTCACCAACAACTGCCCGCACGCAGTCGTCGGCGTCGCGCTCGGCGCAACCGTTGCGGTCGCCGTGGCGGTCGGGGTCGATGTGCCTGTGGGGCTCCGCGTCGGCGTCGGTGTACGAGTCGCCGTCTCAGTCGGCGGCGGAGTCAGGGTGGGGGTCGCCGTCCGCGTAGAAGTCAGCGTCGGCGACGGGGTCACTGTCGGCGTGGCGGTCGGCGGCCGTTGCTTCACCAGCAGCGGCAGGTAAGCCTTGGCGGGAACCTGTCGCGTCGCCGTGGCGGTCGGCGTGCGCGTGCGCGTCGGCGTGCGCGTCGGCGTGCGCGTCGGGGTGGCCGATGGCGCCACCGTCGCGGTCGACGTGGGTGTGGGAGACTGGCTCGGGGCCACTGTGGCCGTGGCGGTGGGCGTCTCGCTGGGCGGCGCCGTCGGGATGGCCGTCGCGATCATGGTCGGCGTCGCTGTCGGCGTCCCGCTGGGCGTCGCCGTGGCAGTGGGCGCGGCAGTCTCCGTCGGCGCCGCTGTGGGCGTCTTGCTCGATATCGCCGTAGCAGTGGGCGTGGCAGTCTCCGTCGGCGCCGCTGTGGGCGTCTTGCTCGATGTCGCCGTAGCAGTGGGCGTGGCGGTCTCCGTCGGCGTCGCTGTCGGCATCTCGGTGGGTGTCGCCGTCGCCGTCGGCGTCGCTGTCGGCATCTCGGTGAGTATGGCCGTCGGGGTCAAGCTGGCCATCGGCGTTGCCGTCGCGGTGGCCGTCGGCGCCTCCGTCGGCGTGGCCGTGGGCGTCTCGCTGGGTGTCACCGTCGCTGTCGACGTCTCGCTGGGCGTCGCCGTCGCCGTCGGGGTCGAGGTTGGAGTCGCCGTCGCCGTGGGCGTCCCATCGGGGGTCGCCGTCGCCGTCGGCGTCAGGGTAGCCGTGGCCGTGGGCGTCTCATCGGGGGTCACCGTCGCC
>CAYRFV010000363.1:0-1802 GCA_964423545.1 uncultured Anaerolineales bacterium
CGTGCTGGCGGAGCAGTTGGGGCGTGAGCAGGCGCCGTCGCGCTTGCGGATCGTGGCTGAGGCCGCGCGGCGGTGGGGAGGCAGCATCCACCGCAATCGCGCCACAGTCGGCGGCGCGATTGCGATCGGCGCTCCCAACGATCCGCTCCTGGTTGCGCTGCTCGCCTGTGATGCAGTGGTGACGTTCGAGACTCTTTCGGGCTGCCGCACGCTTTCCCTGGCCCGGTTCTGGCCGGTCCGCGCGGCGTCGGCCGAACCGGCCGTGATTATCAAGGTCTCCCTGCTGCTCGATGCCGCTGAGACGCCATCGGGCGCAGCGTGGGCGCTGGCTGCCGTGGCGCGCACCCCCGCCGATGCTCCGATCGTCGTTGTCGCAGCGATGCTCGCGGTGCAGGATGGGCTCTGCTCAGACGCCCGACTGGCGATTGGCGGGGTAGCGCCCACGCCGGTCGTGCTGCCGGAGATCACGACGGCGCTGGTTGGCCAGGCGCCGGACCCGGCATCGTTCGCACGCGCTGGCGCTCAGGCCTCCGCGTTTGTCCGGCCCGCCGGTGATTTCCGTGGCAGCGCCGAATATCGGCAGGCCATGGCCGGCGTTCTGGCGGAGCGGGCGCTGGGTCAGGCATGGCGGCAGGGACTGAGTCAGGCGTGACGATCCGCGCGCGACGGCCTGTTTTTAGCCAGCTCTTGTGACGCATTCCTTTTCCCTCGCTACGGAGGCGGACATGCAGATCGATTTCGTCCTGAACGATGCCCCCCAGTCCTGGGATGTTCCGGTCAACGAAACGCTTCTCGATGCCTTGCGGCGACATGGCGTGTTCGGCGTGAAGCAGGGCTGCGAGACTGGCGAGTGCGGCGCATGCACGGTATTGCTCGACGGCGTTCCGGTCACTTCGTGCACGATGCTTGCGGCGCAGGCCGGCGGTCATCGGATTTCGACCGTCGAGGCGTTGGGCCAGCCCCCTGAGCAGGGGTGGAAGCGTACGGCGGGACTGCATCCGCTGCAGCAGGCTTTCATCGAGACCGGCGCCATCCAATGCGGCTATTGCACTCCTGCCCAGTTGCTTGCGGCCGAGGCGTTGCTGCAAAGAAACCCGCAGCCTACCGAAGCGGAGGTGCGCCTGGCGCTTTCCGGCGTGCTATGTCGCTGCACCGGTTACGTCAAGCCGGTGGAGGCCGTGCTGCGCGCAGCCGCAAGGATGCGCGGAGAGGCCGTGGAGGGCAGAGCGGCGGACTGGAACCTTTCGAACTGGGAGACCGGCATGGAGCATCCGACGCATCCGGCGCCGGATTTCTCCGCGAGTGCTCTGCCCGATGTCCGGCCCATCACGCAGACGCGCGTGGAGCTGCCTACCCTGGTTGTTGCGCCGGCCGCCGAGACGAAATATGTCGGTGCAGCCGAGCCCAAGGTGGACGGCGCCAAGCTGGTCCAGGGCAAGCCCGCTTTCACTGCGGACATCGAGCTGCGGGGCATGCTGGTCGGCAAGCTCCTGCACAGCCCAATCGCACATGGTGTCATCAGAAAGATCGATGTGAGCAAAGCGCGGGCGCTGCCCGGCGTGCACGCGGTTTTGACCTACCACGATATCCCCCGCGTAGCGCACACGACCGCTGGCCAATCGGACCCCATCCCCGCGCCGCTTGACTGCTTCAGCCTGGATCATAAGGTGCGCTACGTCGGGGATCGCGTTGCCGCGGTCGCCGCCGAGACGGAGGAGCTCGCTCAACGCGCGCTGGAGCTCATCGAGGTCGAATATGAGGCGCTGCCGGCGATCCTCGACCCGCGCGACAGCATGAAGCCC
>CAYRFV010000363.1:1812-4876 GCA_964423545.1 uncultured Anaerolineales bacterium
CAACGCCAGAGCCCGCTCGCGGAAAGGGAAGCTGTTCGACGAGGAGGACTACCGGCCGTTCGGTGACTGCGATCCCCGGCGCAACCTGGTTGCTCGCATCGATATTCAACTGGGCGACGTGGACGCAGCGCTGGCGCGCGCCGATCACATCTTCGAGGGGGAGTACCTGGCGCCGAAAGTCCAGCAGGCGCCGATCGAGCCGTTCGTGTGCATCACCTGCTGGGATGAGAATGATCGGCTCGTGATCCGCACCAGCACGCAGGTGCCGTTCCATGCCCGCCGCATCCTGGCGCCCGTCCTCGGCTTGCCGATCAAGCGCATCCGGGTCATCAAGCCGCGCATCGGCGGTGGGTTCGGCAACAAACAAGAGGTGATGATCGAAGACATTTGCGCGCATCTGACCATCGCCACCGGAAGACCGGTCAGGATGGCCTACACGCGTTCAGAGCAGTTCGCGGCCACCACCTCGCGGCACCCGATGGTCATTCGGATGCGCACCGGCGTCATGAATGACGGTCGCATCGTGGCAAACGAAATGGTCGTCTTGAGCGACACCGGCGCCTACGGCAACCACGGCATGACCGTCACCGGCAACACCGGCCATAAGTGCATGTCGCTCTATCCGGCGAACAAGGGACCCGACGGCCAGTCGCATATTCGCTTCCAGGCCGATGTCGTGTACACTAATCTGCCGACCTCCGGCGCCTACCGGGGATACGGCGTGCCGCAGGGCTTTTTCGCGCTCGAAAGCCACATGGAACGCATCGCGCGCAGCCTCGGACTGGATCCGCTCGAGTTCCGGCTGATGAACATTGTACGGCCCGGCGAGGAGCATGCCATGTCGAAGGCATGGAGCGAGGGGCGCGAGGCGCGCGCTGAATTGATCCGGACGAACGCTCTGGCCGAGTGCGCGCGATTGGGCGCGGCGTTGATCGGATGGCAGGATCGTCGCTCGAAGATCACCGGGGCTGCGAATCGTTCGGCGGAAACAATGACGGCGGCGCAGCGCAACGCGACTCCCCAGGCTGCGTCTGGCCCTCCGCTGGAAAGCTCGCCCACCGTGTCGGGCAAGGGCGTGGCGCTCGTCATGCAGGGCACTGCCATCCCGAGCCTCGATATGGGCGCTGCAAGCATCAAGATGAACGATGACGGCAGCGTCAATCTTCTGGTGGGCGCCACCGACCTCGGCACGGGCTCCGACACGGTGCTGACGCAGATGGCCGCCGAAGTGTTGGGCTGCCCGCCGGAGGACTTCATTACCTACTCCTCTGACACCGACTTCACGCCCTTCGATGTCGGCGCTTACGCCAGCAGCACCACCTACATCTCCGGCGCGGCTGTGGTGGAGGCGGCGCGCAAAGTGGCCGAACAGATCAGGGCGGTGGCCGGGCGAATGCTGAAAGTGCCGCCCGATGAGATCGAGCTGGCGGAGCGTCAGGCCTGGGCCGCCGATGGCCGCAGCGTGACACTGGCCCAGGTGGCGTTGGAGAGCCTCCACCGCAGCCATCAGCACCAGATCATGGCGGTCGGTTCGTGGATGAGCCCTGATGCGCCCCCGCCGTTCGGCGCGCAATTCGCGGAGGTGACGGTGGACACCGCCACCGGCCAGGTGACCGTGAACAAGCTGGTGATGGTGCTCGACTGTGGCATGATCGTCAACCCCCAGACCGCCACCGGTCAGATCGAAGGAGGCATGACCCAGGCGCTGGGCTACGCCGTCTGCGAGGAGATGTGCTTCGATGAGCACGGCCGGATGGTCAACCCACGTTTCGGCGATTATCATATCTTCACCGCCGACGAGATGCCCGAGCTCCAGGTGCGTTTCGTCCAAACCTACGAGCCGACGCACCCGTTCGGGGTCAAGGCTGTGGCCGAGATTCCGCTCGACGGTGTTGGGCCGGCAGTCGCCAATGCGGTCTACGATGCCACCGGCATGTCGCCCTCTGCGCTGCCGCTCACCCCGGAGCGCGTGTGGCGCGCACTCCGATCTGCATGACGGGGCGACGAACGATCTGGTCTCTTTGGTGGCTGTGCCTGGTTGGCGTATCATAGAGGCTTGGGTGAGGCAGCTATGAGACATTGGGCAGAGTGGCGGTTTCCGACCAAGTGGCTGCGCGTCGGAATGGGTGTGAAACGCTGGTTGTTGTTGCTCGCCGGTGGGATCGTGCTGCTCTGCCTCGCGGTTGCTGCCTTGCTGCAACTGATCGAGCCATACGCCTGGTTGGCATTTGTGACCGGACTGCGTCCCGCATTTGTGAGTCCGGCCGTCCAGGTCGCTGTCTTCTACACGGCTGGCGGCGCCGTGGTCGGGCTGGCAATCTACGGCCTCAGCCGTTCGCTGCTGGATGCGTTCCGCCGCCAGGATCAACAGCATGTTGTCGACGTCGTCTACCAGCATCGCCTGCGGCGCCGCGGCCCCAAGATCGTGGCGATTGGCGGCGGTCACGGTCTGCATACGCTGCTTCGCGGCTTGAAGCAGTACACCGACAACATCACCGCTATCGTCACCGTGGCAGACGACGGCGGCAGTTCGGGACGGCTGCGTCGCGATCTGGGCATCCTGCCACCAGGTGATTTCCGTAACTGCATCGCAGCGCTGTCCGATGCCGAAGGGTTGGTGACCCAGTTGTTTCAGTACCGATTCGGTGACGACACCGATATCGGCGGGCACAGCTTCGGGAATCTCTATCTCAGCGCGATGACGGCCATCACCGGCAGCTTCGAGGGCGCCCTTACGGAATCGAGCCGGGTCCTGGCGGTGCGCGGCCGCGTACTGCCATCCACCCTGGCCCAGGTCACATTGGCGGCCGATGTGATTGCGACAGGCGGGACGCCGCTTCCCGCCGGCCGCGAGAATGATGCTGAAGATCGCGCGCACGCGTGGCAGCGCATCCGCGGTGAGTCAGCCATTGCGGCAGCGCACGGCCGAGTCGAACGCGTCTACCTGGAGCCGGAGAACGCGCCGGCCTACCCGGAAGCCATCCGGGCGATCCTGGACGCCGACCTGATTGTCGCCGGACCGGGCAGCCTCATCGCGCCCGTCCCAGCGCGCGCAGCCAGGCGA
>CAYRFV010000364.1:0-4851 GCA_964423545.1 uncultured Anaerolineales bacterium
TTCAGCCACCAGAGCGCGAGCGAGCCGGGGATCGCCGCACCCGCGCCGGTGGCGCCGTAGTCGATCGTCACCGTCACCGGCCGCGTCGGCTGCAGCGGCAGACCGGTTCCCGCCGCCAGCGCCGTCGCCTCGAAGCCGCGGCCGAGCCCACCGATGCCTGGGATGTTGATCTGACCCGGTGGAGGCGGGGGTAGCAGCGACCAGACCGTGTGGGTGAAGTGGACCGTCTGGGTGAAGGCGCCCGCCATGAACTGGTAGCTTGTCCGGTCAATGTCCGAGAAGAGGCTGCCGCCTCCGGTCCCGATCACACCCGAAGTGCTGAAGGCCCACGGCGGGACAGGAGGCGCGCTGTCGGCCGTCATCTGCCACAGCGCGTTGTAGACCGGGCGACCGGATGCGTACCGGATGCCGCCATCGAAGACCAGCTTCGTCCCGTCGGGCGTCAAGCGCGGCCACTTGTTGTAGTTGCCATACCCGTTCATTGCCACCAGGCGCGTCGTCTGCCAGGTATCGGTGATTCCCTCGCTCAGCTCCAGGTGGCTGGCGTACACGTACGTGCTGCCGTCCGGTTCGGTGACGGTGATTGGACGGCTATAGATGAGGCGGGTCGCATAGCGATCCGCGGCCGCGGGGCCTTCGGTGACGCTGGATGGCAGAATCGGGGTGTCCGTGACCTTCTGCGGCGCGCTCCATCCACTGTCGGTCCGCCGGACGATATAGAGGTCCTGGCTGGTGCGCACGAGCATCCCGCCGGAGGAGACCAGTTCGACCAGCCAGTAGGTGATGGCGCGGCCATCGGCGCTCACCTGCGGATACTCGACAAAGAAGCGGTTGGGATCGACGGTCGTCAGATACTGCGGCGCAGTCCACGAGCCGGAGACCTGCTCCGCAGCGGTCAGGTTGCCGTTGCGGACATAGGCCAACCGCCGGCCATCGGCGCTCAGCGAGGGATTGCCTCCCGCGCCGATCAGCCGCGGCGCGCCCCACACCCCGCCTGCACGCACGATCACATAGACCTGCTGGATGCCGATGAAGGGGTAGTCGCACAGCGCCAGTGTGCTGCCGTCCTGGCTCAAACTGATCCGGTAGTGCGTATTCGGCAGCCCGGCAGGAACCAGTGCGGGCGCGCTCCAACTGCCGTCGCCCAAGCGATCGATCACATAGGCTGCATACGTCGAACCGGTGTAGCCCACGTACGCAATGGCGCTGCCGTCTCCACTGATCACCGGATGAGACTGTTGGGGTTGGACCTGGAAGGACGCATCCGAGTAGGCGCCGTTCTGCGCAACCACGACCGGCGGCTGCCAGGATCCGCCGATCCGCTCGCTCACCACGATGTTGCGGCTTCTCTCGTCACCGCCGCTGTGCGGAATGAGCGCCACCAGCCGCGTGCCTGAGCCGTCGAGGCTGAAGCGCAGCGGATCGTCCCAATCCTCGGGATAGATCACTGCCGGCGAGCTCCAGCCGGCCGGGCCAGCCGGCGAGCTCTGAGGGGCGCGGGCGGAGTCCACCAGAGGCCTGGCGGGTGTCCGCGCCTCCTGCGCGGCAGGCAGCTTCTCCGGGTCGGCGTCGCAACCCCGGGTCTCGGCGATCGTCGCCAGGAAGACTAGCGCGGTGAGGAACACGATAGAGAGCAGTCGCATATGCACCTCCTTGCGGTATGTCCGCACGCCTGCCGACGCTGAGCCGGACAGACCCTCCTCGCACGTCCGAACGGTCGGCTGCCCGGTTACTTCCTCAGCACGAGAGGAAGGTAAGTGCGCCGCACCGGGACGCCCGCGCCCACGGAGAAGCGCCAGGTGGTTGGCGCTGCCAGCGCATTGCCGGCAGCATCTCTCACTCCGGTCGTCACCGTCACCTCGTACTCGTCGTCGGCCAGCGCGATGCGCGGGATCAGCGCGACCTGGTTGGCCCCGCCATCGAACGCAGCGCTTGTCGTCACGGTGGCGCCGCCGCGCGCCAGCGTCACCGTCGCGCTGGTCACGGTCGCCGGATTCAGCGCCTCGGAGACGCCGATCAGGATCACCGGCGCATAGGCCGGCCCGATGGTGTCGGTGAAGACGGGCGAAACGGAGGCGCTGACCCCGGTCGCATCGGCCGCCGGGTCGGTCCACAGCACCTGCGGTCCCGTCGTGTCGCCGGCCGGCCGGACCTCGATCTGCACCTGTGCCGGCCGGCTGGCGGAGGTCCCGTTGCTCACCCGGAAGGTGAAGCCGTCGGCGCCGGTGAAGTTCTCGGCAGGCGTGTACACCAGGTTGGGCGCGGCGCCGGTCAGCGTCCCGCCGTGCGGCTGCTCGACGATCGCATAGGTCAGCGGCAGCCCGCTCGCCTCGCGGCCGCTCAGAGTGATCGGCAGGGCCGACCGGTAGTTCGTCGCCAGGCTCTGGGGCGTGGCGACCAGCGGCGTCACCAGGTTCACCCAGGTGTTGGTGGGGGTTTCCTCCGGCACACTGGGGAAAAAGACGATGGCCTGATTAGCGACCACGGTTCCCGACGCCAGCCCGCCGGTCAGCGCCACGGTGTAGGTGATCAGTCCGGTCGATCCTGCTGCCCCCTTGGGCGCCAATTCTCCCACCAACCAGACGATCTCGCGGCTCTCCGCGAGGTAGACGCCGCTCTTGTTGACGAAGCCGAGGGTGGTCGCGTTGAAAACGGCAGGAAGCGGGTTCACGACATAGACGCCGTAGGCACGACCTGCCCCCTCGTTTTCATACGCAAGGGTGTAGGTGACGGTCTGGCCCGGGAGCAGGTCGCCCGCAGGGCCATAGATCGCATTGGGGTCCTTGGCCTGGCGAATCGTCAAGTTGCCGCAGGACGCCATTTTCCCGTCGACCGCGCAGGCGCCGGCGGCGGGCGACAGCCTGACGGGCCTGAACTGCGCCGCAATCAGCTCCGTTTCGCACGCTTTGCAGCCGCCGTCTGTCCCCGCGCCCGCCACGCAGCGTTCGCCGGAATCGCACTTCTCGATGATATCGGGGGTCGGCTTCCAGGTGCCAACCGCATCGCAGGAGTATTTCGCGCACTGCTGTTTCAGCCCGGTCGGCGACCAGCGGATGTCCCCGGTGGTGCAACAGTGCTTGCTCCGCGTGCCGGCCAGGCGGCAGTCCTCCTTGCAGGCCAGGTAGGTCGTGATCTCGTCGTAGGCTTCATAGGTCGTCCACACCGCGCCGACCGGCGGGATGACCCAGCTCACCATGCTGGCCAACTTGCGGGAGACAGACCCCCAGGCTTTGGCTTTGAGCATGCAGTTGTAGAAACAGCGGTCTTCACTGCAGTCGGCAGGGGCCGCCGAAGCTGCAAGTTCACGGTTGCCCTGGCTGGCCGGCTGCCAGCTCCCCAATGTCGTGTAGGTCTGTGCATAGAGCTGGGCGGCCAGGCCGCCGCTCATATCGCGCACCTCGACGAGGCCTCCGCCCACCGTGGAGGCGATCGCCCGACTGTCGCTCAGGCTGAGGATGCGCCCGTACTGCCGGTCGGCGGTGCGCATGGCCGCGTTGTTCACGACTCTGCCATCCGCATAGATGATGCGCGCCGCGCTTTGGTACTGAAACCCGTCGGCGAGCGCCATCTGGTAGAGGCTCGTCAGGTCGGCATTCGCCGCCATCAGAGTCTGGAACGCGGCGAAGCTGAGCTCGCCCACCTGGGTCACGCGCGGGGCGCTGGTCTGATAGGCGTTATACTCGACCAGATCCAGCGCGGCCGCATTGTAGTTCGTCCCGGCGAACTGCGTATAGGAGCCGTCGCTGTAGTCCGCTGGCAGGCCCCATTGGAACCTGACCCGGGCTGAGACGAACCCGTTGGCGCCGGAGGGCAGATCGCCCAGCTTCCAAATGACCTGGTGGCGTTCCGGCCAATACACCGCGGCCTGCGTCCCATCCACGAAGTAGGCGGCTTGGGGCAGTTGCAGCATCAAGATGCTGCTCTGCACCGTGGCGGTCATCTCGTTCAGGTACTGGACGGCATAGTCCACCGTCTCGCCGGGGCTGATCTGGCTCGGTGCGCCGGTGTTGATCAGCACCGAGCCGGGCACGACGCCGCTCGACGGCGCAGCCAGCCAGGGATAGAAGATGATGTTGTCGCCCACATCGTCCCCCTGGCCGCCGGGATTCTGTGTGGGGTGATGCGGTCCGGTTGCGTGGCCCCAGTAGTTGTTGCGAGCGTCGAGGGGCGGCGCGTTCCAGTTGGCGACCGCTTCCTCGGTGTTGTCGTGGAGGTGGTTGAAGCTGAAAACGGGCAGCGAGGTGACCGCAAAATTGGCGAAGTCGAAATGGACCCCCTTCTTAATCGAATGATGGATTTCGCAGTTCTGAACATCGGCTGCCGGCACGCTGCCGGAAAGCCCCCAGCGAATTTTGAGCGCAGCGGTGGCGCTGCCGCCGCCGTAGCCGATCTCGCAGTGCCGCAGCGTCAGCCCGGCGCGATTGTTGGCTTCGATGCCGTTCCACGCGCCCGGCGTCTGGACGCTGCCGGTGAAGACGATCGGTTTGGCCGCCGTGCCGAGCGCATTCAGGGAAGCCTGGTCTTGCACCATCAGGTAGGCGCCGGCGTCGAAGCGCAGTATGGAACCGGCCATCACGGCGAGCAGGCTGTTCGGCGTCACGTCGATGCCGCCGGTCACCCGCACCGGGACGCCGGCGCCATCCAGATCCCATTGCCGGCCGCCGCTCACCGCACAGCCGGTCAGGCGCACCTCATCGGCGCCGTTGCCGGTGGCAGTCAGATCGTGGGCGGCGATGGAGCCATTGCACTGCCAGAGAACGGCCGTGCCCACGTTGTTCGTCAGAGCTACGTGCTCGAGCGTCAGGCTCGTGTTGGCGTCAGGGGCATAGATCCCTGCCTGGTTTCCCGTAT
>CAYRFV010000365.1:0-4849 GCA_964423545.1 uncultured Anaerolineales bacterium
CGTGGGACTCCGGCTCGGCGTCGCGGTGCGCGTGGACGTGGGGGTCGCCGTGGACGTGCGCGTCGCGGTGGCCGTGGGACTCCGGCTCGGCGTCGCGGTGCGCGTGGACGTGGGGGTCGCCGTGGACATGCGCGTCGCGGTGGCCGTGGGACTCCGGCTCGGCGTCGCGGTGCGCGTGGCTGTGGGGGTCGCGGTCGCGGTGGCCGTGGGCGTGCGCGTCGCCGTGGGCGTGCGGGTGGAGGTCGGTGCAGACGTCGGAGTGGGGGTGAAAACGGACGAGGTCGCGCTCAGGTCCAGCTGAGGCGCGGCGCCAGAGACCCAGGAAGCTGTCTGATCGGCCCAAAGGTCGCCGATTTTGAAGCTGACCGTCTCATCGGGCAAGCACCCCTCTACGACTCCTGTGGTCTCGGGATCGTCACCAGGAATATCCAGGTTGAAGTACCACGTAACGCCCCCGGAGAGCTGGGCGGCCGTCTGCCGATAGGAGACGCCCCCACACCATGCACTGACGATGATGCCGACCGGAGCGGAGCTGCCGTCCACTAGAACCGTTCCGTAAGGCGAAAAGGGTAACACCGGAGGCGCAAACGGCAAATTCGATGGTGACGTCTCTGGTACACCAGCCGGTTGGGCGTTCGCAACAAGACTGGCAAGCATCAACGCTATGGCGCAGCCTAGAGCAACGATGCCAGTCCCATCCCGAGCGCTCCGCGGGGGCATGCTAGATTCTCCTGACGCTACACCACGGCCCGTCACACCGTCGATACGATACAACGCACTACGTCGCATTATACCCGGAGCCATGGAGAACGCAAACCCGCAGTCACTGCCAGAGGTTCGATCGGCAATCGCCCTCCCGGGGCCCCGGCAGAAGCCGGCGCAGCAGCGCGGGCTTTCTAGCGCCGGACTTCGATCGGCGGCAGGTGCAGTCGGCCTACCTCGACGCCGTCAGCGGCGCGGTAGAGGATCAGCAGGACGGTGTAGGCGCCCGAGGGCGCATCTGGTGGCAGCGCCAGATCGTAGCTATCGCGCACAGGCTCGCCGACCACCCAGGCCGTGGTAGGATACGCGAAATGGACCGGGGCCCGGTCGTCCTGCACGATCGAGGCGCCCGTCGCATCCAGCAGCCGCGCCGAGACTTTGAGCGGGTCGCGCAGCGGCGCTGCGGCCGCCCAGGTCGGCGTCACGCGCACGGTCGGCCCGCTGCGGGGCGCGCGCACCTCCGTGCGCGCGTCGACCAGCAGCACGCCGGCGCCGATCGGCCGTCCGGGGGGCGGGGCGGAGGGTGACGCCTTCGGGCTGACGGCGATCAGCGGACCGGCAGCATCCAGGCTGTAGCGCGGCGCCGCGCCCGGCAGGTCGCGGGTCAGGTAGACCGGCGCACCGGCTGCGAGGGCGGCATCCACTGCGGTGAATCGGTCCGGCTCCGCATCCGCGGGCTGGACGGTCACGTCTGGCCGCTGCCCCAGCACATCACGGAAATAGCGCAGCAGCGTCGTCTCGCCCAGCAGGCCCACGACACGGCCGCCCGGAGCGATGTTCGCCAACATATCCCGGCCGTAGTCGTATACGCCCCAGGCCTGGCTCCGATCGCGCCTCGACCAGTCGCGGCGAGCTGCGTTGATCGGCTCAGCCAGCACGACGATGGCGACGAACAGCGACGCGCCCCCCAACACCAGCCGCCGCGACCCGCGCGGCAGATGAAAGGCGCGGCCGAGGCCTGCAGCATAGACGAGGGTCGAATCGAGGATCGGCGCCAAGCCAATCGCCGCCCACAACGCCGCCAGCATAAAGGCGGGGATGAAGAAGACCTCGATATCCTGCACCTTGTAGGACGCGCCAAACGCCACGGTCGGCGCCGTCGCAAGCAGCAGAAAGAGATACCGCCGCAGGCTGAAACGCCAACCCGACACGATGCCCAGTCCAACCGAGAGGACCATCAGGGCGCCGAACTGCTGAAAGAACAGGCCGGCAAAGAATGCGGCGTCGCGGCGGACACCGAACGGGTTCCCGGTCAGAAAGACGCCGTAGGCGCGGGCCATGATCCAATTCAGCGTCCCCGCCAGGGTCGGAACGAATGCACCATCGAGGGAATCGACGGCCAGACCGCGAAGCGGCAGGTAGGCATAGAACAGGAGCGGCGACAGGACCGCCACGATGGGCCACACCCAACGCCGTGGCGAGCGCAGCAGCCCGGGATCGGTCCAAAAGATGAACAGCAGCGCCGCGGGCGCCAGCAAGGCGATCAATCGATGATGCGCCATGCCCAGGCCGAAAACCAGTGCTGAAGCCACCAGGCAGGCGTCATCGCCTGACGATCGAAACCCGGCGACGGATCGCGGGGCGCTCGCGGCCGCTTGCCCGGGCTGGCGTCCTGCTCCCTGCCCATCGCGGTCCGGTCTCCGGGGTCGCGCCTCTTCCCATCGCAGGAGGAGGTAGATGAACAGCATCATCAACAGCCCGTGGAGCGCGTACACCTCGGCAAGGGTGGCCTGCGACCACCAGGCAGGCGACACTGCGAAGGCAGCCGCAGCGACCGCCGCCGCAGGCCGGCTGCCGGCAAATCGCCTGGCGACCAGGTACAGCAGTGCGACCGCGATCGCGGCCACCAGCGCCGAAAGCAAGTTCGCACGTCCTGCGGGATCACGGAGCGGCACGACAAGCGTCGCGAGCTTGCCAAGCAGGGTGTAGAACGGGTAACCACTGGGATGGGCGATGCCCAACGACGGCAGCACGACGTGGAACTCCAGGCTGTCGTCGAACACGGTCGCGACCGACGGCGCGGCCGTCGCGGCGTAGAGAATGAAGCTGGCCAGGAAAAACGCAACGACGTCCCAGCGACGACGAACAGCAGTCAACAGGCGAGCCGCGCCGGACGGCCGGGCCGCGTGGCGCCCAGGCGCCCGTGAGCCATGGGCCGTTTCCCGCTCCCCGTGCCCTGCTCTCTGACGAACCATCACGGCTCCTCCAGCCGCGCCTGGACTGCCGGCCAATGAGTGCCCTTCCAGTAGGCTCGCCCACAGTCCGGGCAGCATCGGAACTCCACCTGCGTGTGCCACACGTACGGCGGCACCCGGTCGCGCGCCGCGTGGCGGGGTAGATCGACCAGCACGGCATTGCACTCTGGGCAGCGTGTGAAGGGGTGCGGCGCACCCCTCAACGCCGTACGCACCTCCGCGATCTGCGCGTCAAGGGTTTCGGCGGCCACGAGCAGCGCGCAGACCCCGCGCCGTCCTGCCAGTTGGCGGTCGCGCGTCACGATCAGCCGTCCTTCAGCCCGCGCGCGCGCAACCAGCGCGTCGTCGCTGCCATTGCGCCAGTATGCCGCGTCATACCCGGCCAGGCGCAGCCACTTCGCCAACCGCCCAAGCATCGCATCGATGAGGAGGGGCGGTGGATCGGCTTTGGCGTTGTCACCATCCTGTGGTAACATATTTCCCTGCTATGCACCCCGTGCTGCGTCACTTGCGTTTCTCGCCTTGCCTCCTCCCGACCATGCGGAGCCGTCAAACGCGTGCTGTGGGTCGCGCATTTCGCTCGGAGATCGTTGAATGCCAGAAATCGCTCTCGTGATCGTGTGCCTGGCCTTCCTGATGCCACTGGGCTTTGTGCTCATTGCGGCAGGCGGATTGGCCGAGGAACGCGCCCGGCACGCTGCGTTGAGCCTGCTGGCGGCGTTGGCGCTGGCTGCCCTGGGTTACGTAGCGGTCGGCTTCGGCCTCCAGTTCGGCGGTGTCGGCCTGATCCATGAACGCCCGGGCTATGAGGAGCTGATCTGGGAATGGTCGGCGCTCGGCCCGATGTGGGGCAAGGGCTGGGGCATGGCCGGTCTCACGGGCTGGGGCTTGACCGGCGCCGCAGCCACCGCCGGTGCGCTCGCCCTGGCGTTCGCCAACCTGCCCTGGGTCATGACGGCCGCCGCCATCCCGCTTGTCGGTCTGCGCGGCCGCATCCCTGCCTGGGCGTCGGGGTTGATTGGGCTCTTGATGGGCATGCTCATCTTTCCGCTCGCAGGCAATTGGATCTGGGGCGGAGGCTGGCTGGCAAACCTGGGGCACAACCTCGGGCTGGGACATGGCCTCGTTGATGCCGGCGGATCGGGGCAGGTGCATCTGCTCGGCGCGGCGGCGACTTTGGCGGGCATTCTCGTATTCACATCCCGCCGACCGCGTTGCGAGAAGACCACTGCGCCGATCGCGTTGCCTCCCGTGCATCTCCCGATGCTGGCTGTCGCCGGCGCCGGGTTCCTGCTTGTGGGCAGCTACGCATGGACGCTGACCAATCCGCTGCTTGACCTCCGCACGTTGAATCTGCCGCTGCTCGCCTTGAACGGCATCCTGGCAGCCACGGCCGGCTGCCTGTTGCCTTTGATCTATACCTGGTTCATCGCGGGCAGCGCCGATCCGCTGATGGCGACGCGCGGCTTTGCAGCGGGTGCAATCGCCGTCGCCGCGGCCGCGCCGTTCATCCCGCCGTGGGCCGCGCTGGCGATCGGGGCCGCCATCGGGCTGTTCATCCCCTTGGCTGTGTACGTGGTGGACCACGTGCTGCGCTGGGATGATGCCACCGCCGCGCTGACCGTGCACGGCCTGGCCGGCGCGCTCGGGCTGCTCGCCGTCGGCCTTTTCGCCGACGGCCGCGGCGGACAGGGCTGGAACGGCATCGGCGCGGACAGCTATCTCGGTGTTGCCGGGCAGGGAGTCACCGGGATGCTGGCTTCCGGTGCGCTCAAGCCCGATTGGCCGGCGCAGATGCAGGCGCAGCTCGTCGGCGTGGCCGCGCTGACCCTTCTCGGCTTCTTTGCCGCCTGGCTGGCGACCGCGCCGCTGGCCGTGGTGTTCCGGCTGCT
>CAYRFV010000366.1:0-4829 GCA_964423545.1 uncultured Anaerolineales bacterium
TCTTGGTCCACCACAATCGAAGGTTCGCTGATGCCGTAGATCAGGTAGCCGCTCCGACCGATTCTTCGCACTGCGTTGGCCATGGCGATCACATCTCGGATGAACTCGGCACGCTCTTTCTTGTTAGTCAGGTCTGGAAGTCGCGTTTTGAGTTCACGCAGAGATATCTCGTGAGGCGTCTGTCCTCTTAGGAAGTTCTCCAGGTCTTCGCTCGACAGATTGCCGGTGGGCTTGAACATGTGGCTACCCTTGGCTATTCCCTCGTGTCCCCAACTGCGCCCAGCGCGCAGCCAGGCCCAAGTTCACGATCTGGCCTTGCAGCAGGGCTCTCTCCAACTCGCGTAGCTTCTTCGCCACATCGTCACTGCGCCCTTCTCTCAAGCGCGCCAAGGCATAGGCTTGCCGCCACATCCATGGCCCGTAAAAGACCGCATCTGTGCCGCGCTGGGGAAACTTGCCCTTGACCGCATACGGCCCGCGTTGGCGATCTCGATAGAAACGCTGTGCGATTGCCTGCAGCCGGGTTATGACTGCGTTGCCCAGCTCATCGCTAACGGCCAGGGCGACGATATCGTCCATGAGTCCCGTCGCCTCTTTGAACTGCTCCCAGTGCGCTGTATATCCCAAGAAGGTGATTGCGTTCTTTTCCAACGGCGTGCCCGAGTCCACCGCCTTCGCAGCCTGGAGCGCGTCGTGCGACTCATCTGCCCCGGCATAGAGCGGCGTCTTCTCGCCCACCACCGCGATCCCGGCAGACACATGGATCCCGCAATGCTCGCAGGTGTAGCGCACAAAATCGTCGTGAATCGCCTGCGCCAACTTCGGCATATGCGTCCACGGGCCGACTACGAGCAAGTCGTCGCCGCCCGCATAGAGGACATACAACAGATCCTCGCCGACTTGCGCACAGATCTGGCCCAACCAGCCGGCGAAGAATCGTTCCAATGCCTGGCTCAGTTCGGCGGTCTGCATCGCAGTGCGCGCCGGCAGGCCACGCACGATTAGGTCGCCCAGGTTGTCTACGTCCATCCGCAATACTCCCAGCCGCTTCATCCCGCTGCGACTGGCATCAGCCAGCTCTTCGTTGGTCTTGATCTGCGCGCCGGTCATGGGCGTGGTATGCGCCAGCAAACGGAAGCCTTCGACGCCTGGGGCAGGGAAATCATCCATGTTCAGAGCGAGCACGATGTCGTCTGCCTGGCGCTCCCCTCCGATTGCGTACCACCGGCCGCAGACCGCATGCAAGGCAGACTGCCAGGGCTGCGGTTGAGGAGGCGCCTGGACCGATAGGGTCAGCCGCGGTGCGCGATGCCCCAAATCGTTCGCCAACTTGTTGAAGCTTTCACACTCCGGACAGATGTTGCCTTCGCCTTCGAGCTCCAGGAGCCGGAAAGTCTCCCCTTTGTTCTTCGGTCTCCGGCACACCGCGCAGAACTCGTCGGTCTCAGCCGGATCGGGGCCGAACAATGATCGCCAGCCTGCATCAGACTCTTGAGCCAGATCGCCGAACGGTCGGTTCTTGGCAGCAGCCACCTGGTCTTTGAGCCACTTCTCAGCCATCTGCCAGGCGGAAGCGTCTCTGCCGTCCGGCTGTCTGATCAGTGGCAGATCGCAGCGCAGCACATCCAGCGGCGAGGAAACCGGCAGGCGCTGCGGGTGAGGCGTAATGCTCATCGCAGCAAGCGCCACTCCCAGGTCACCGTGGAACCCGTCGAAGCGCCCCCGACCCTTGCCCAGGCCAGCCAATAGCACCGTGTTCACCTGATTGGCGACGGCGCGCACCTTCTCCTGGGTGCCGCCGGCGCCCTCGGTCCAGCCGGTGAGCAGCACGAAATTGCCACCCGCATCGTATACCACGTTGGCCGGTCCCAACCCAAGCTCGGACTGCAACCGCTCCACCAGCGCATGCCCAAGCAACTGAATGAAGGCTGAGCGGCCGCGCATTGCCTTGGCCGCACCTTTGGACGTGACGGTGCTGATGGTGCGCTGGATGCCGGGGATGTCACCGCCGACTAGACCGAGGGTCTGAGGCGGTTGCTTGGTGCTCCCACTGATTGTCACCAGCGCCGCCACCATCTTCCACTGCTCGAACAGCGACACGCCTGGTTCACCATAGGTGTTCGGCAGGCTGGATGCATACTTGCGCATCAGGTGAAAGAAGCGGAGGAAGGTCGTCTCAGGAGCATCGGCCTGCGCAAACTCCCGGTAGACTGCCCCCCGATCGCTCATGAGTGCTGCGGCCAGCGCTACTGGCTCCCAATCCCAGTTGCCCTGAGCATCTGCCGTGAGCGACAACGGCATGGCACGCAGATAGCCTGCATCGGTGCTTGCAGCATCTGATCTGATGAGAGTGAAGATCGATTGCAGCGGTGGGTCAGCTGATGCTGTTGGCGACCCCGATCGCAGCAAATCAAGAAATCCCTGCACCCAAGGTGGGTCGATCCCTGCTTCTCGATGCGTGACGTGCGCCATCAATGCGCGGCCGTAGGCCATCAGTTCGCTTTCGCTATCCCTGTTCACATCGCCGACTCCTTTCTGTTAGCGTTTCCGCCGCGCGTGTTCGCGCACCTCGTTCAAAGGCAAGATCTCCGCCACCTCGTACCGCGGCGGTACGACGCCCGGTGCAGGCCGCATCCGCACACAGGACGGGAAGTACCCCATTCGGCCGTGCAGCTCGGCCAGCAGCGTGACGGCGATGAAACTCAGCGCCGGCGGCACGATCACGAGCGCCGCGGTCTGCCACTCGGCCGCAGTCAGTCCGCACGCATCGACCACCGCCTCCACCTGGGGCGCAAAGGCGTGCGCCGGATCGAGCTGAACGGGGATGTCGATCACGCGGCCGACCGGCTGCCCGGTCAGCGCTTCGAGCTGCGCCAGGTGCTCAGCGGTGAGGGGGTGCGTGAAGTTGAGTAGGATCATGGGCTGGATTCCTGGAGGAAGCGCCGCTGGCCGGTGAGCGTTTGTCCGCTCCGGCGGCTCGGTCATACCTGTCCGATGAGTGATGGCTTCAAAGTCGCCATGCCCTCTTGCCTCGGCTGACTCCCGGGAATGCCCGGACAAGCCCTCGGATCGTCGCAGATGATATTCGGAAGTGAGTTCGGTCACAAGCATACATCAGAACGCGGGTTTGCGCAAGTGCAATTGCGGCCGCATGAAGCATAGGTATGGGACAAACCGCGCTGCCCGCCCCCGCCCTCCCTCTCCCTCGCAGGGAGAGGGCCGGGGTGAGGGTCCCTCACGCCCGCACCGCGGTCCCCGCTCTCCCTCTCCCTCACAGGGAGAGGGCCGGGGTGAGGGTCCCTCCCATGCGCACCGCAACCCCCGCTCTCCCACTCACTCGCAGGGAGAGGGCCGGGGTGAGGGTCCCTCCCATGCGACCGCGGCCCCCGCGCCCCCTCTCTCCCCCAGGGAGAGGGCCGGGGTGAGGCTCACTCACTCCCGCACCGCGGCCACCGCCTCGATCTCGACCAGGAAGCCGTAGTGCAGCGCCTGCGTCGGCACGACCGCGCGCGCCGGCCGGTGCTCGCCGAAAAACGCCGCATAGACCGCGTTCACCCGCGGCCACAGGCCGATGTCCGCCACGTACACCGTGGTCTTCAGCACGTGCTCCAGGTCGCTGCCCGCGGCCTCCAGGATCGCCGCGACGTTGCGCAGCGCCTGCCCGGTCTGCTCCTCGATCGCGCCCAGCCGCTTCTCGCCGGTCGCCGGATCGATCGCCAGCTGCCCGGACACGTAGACGATGCCGTGGTGCACCATGGCCTGCGAGTAGTGGCCGGCCGGCGCCGGCGCATGGGGCGTAGCGATGGCGTTCACCCGTTTCCCCTCCCGGCCGCGGCCCACCGGTCGGCGGCGAGAAACGCGTCCAGCATCACCTGCTTCTTCGTCAGCGGCGTCCCGATCGCCTGCCCGTCGCCGTAGTCCGACAGCACGAAGCCGCCCGCCGGCGTCCCCCAGAACTGCGTCAGCAGCCGCGCCTCCTCGCGGATCGCGTCATCGCCGGCAAACGGCAGCGTGTGCTGGATGTCGCACAGCGATTCCAGGCAGACCCGGCCCGCAAACCGGCGGCCGAACTGCTCGATCGAGCCGAAGACGCGCGGCTGCTGCAGGTTCAGCACGTTCACCCCCGCGTCGATCAGGCTGTCGATGTACGCATCCACCTTGCCGCACGAGTGCATCCAGACGTGCCAGCCCTGGCGGTGCATCGCGTCGAACAGGCGCCGGTAGCGCGGCTTGAAGAACGCATCGAACAGCCTGGGGCTGATGAAGCCCGCGCGCTCCGAGCCCCAATCATCGGTGAAACTGAAGCCGTGAATCCGGCCGGGAAAGCGCTGTCCGATCTGCTCGATGATCCTCAGGTCGATCGCCACGATGCGGTCCGCAAGCAGTTCGATGCGCTCCCGCTCCAGGGCCAGATCCGCGAGCGTGTTCTCGAAGCCGTGCAGCGCGTGCATCCGCTCGAACAGCAGCATGAAGATGCCGGTCGTGATGTACTTGCCGTCGCTGCCCTCGAACCGGGCCTCCATGCCCGCATAGAGCGCCGGATCGTCGGGATCGGGCCAGCGATAGCGGTCCAGGCTGCTCCAGTCGGCCAGCGGATACCCCTTCACCTGGCCCATGTTCGCAACCTCGGACCGCGCCCAGGTGCACCCCCACTCGTCCAGCGTCTCGCGGCGGCTGTGGTCGCCGGTGCCGACCTGGTTCCAGTTGACGCTGTGCGTATCGCTCATGCCCAGCGTCGCGAACCGGAGCGGCAGCCGGTCGGGCGCGGCGAACTCGACGGCCCGGCGAACGACTTCGTACGATGACATGGCCATGTTGTCTTCTCCCTG
>CAYRFV010000367.1:0-4823 GCA_964423545.1 uncultured Anaerolineales bacterium
CCCTATTGTCCTGTTGGGTTTCTGCGGCCACACGTTGTACCAGGCTTTCTTCATCAACGGCCTGGCTCGAACCACGCCTGCGGTTGCCTCGCTGCTGATGGCAACCTCGCCGCTGTTCGTGGCAATCTATGCTTATGTGCTGCGGATTGAGCGCACCCGACCGCTCGTGGTTGTCGGGATCGCCGTTTCATTCCTCGGCGTGCTTCTGCTGCTGGCTGGCGGACAGGGCGATCTCAGCCTGCGCAGCGATGCCGTGTTGGGCAATCTCTTCGTCCTCATTGCCGCAATGATGTGGGCGGGATACACGCTTGGCGGGAAGCCTCTGCTGGGGCGCTATTCCCCTCTGAAACTCAACGCACTCACCATGGCGCCGGGTACGCTGTTCCTGACCATCATCAGCCTGCCACAGATCGCCGGACAGGACTGGGCCGCGGTGACGCCGGGTGCGTGGGCGGCCCTGGCTTACTCCACCATCTTCGCCGTGGTCGTCGGCTATGTGCTGTGGTACACCGGCGTCCAGCGCATCGGCGGCGCACGCACCGCCATCTACTCCAATCTGACCCCGGTCATCGCCGCAGTATCGGCCGCCCTGTTCCTGGGCGACCGGCTTCAGCCGTTGCAGCTCGTGGGCGCCCTGGTCGTGATTATCGGCATCTGGCTGACGCGGCGCGGACGCAACGGGTAGCGGAGGTTGTATGCACGCCCTGCTCCTCAAGATGGCCTACCAGCTGCGCCACCACTGCCTGGGCGACTGGGCGCTCGACCGTTGGGTGCTCACCCTGGCGCTCATCGTGGCTGCGATCATCCCGCTGCGGTGGCTGGTGTTCGATCGTCCTCAAATGCTGCAGGATTGGATACTCCTGCTCCTGCTCATCGGGGCAGCGGTCGGGGTGTCTTGCCTTCGCTATTGGGCGCAGCGCCGGCTCTACGTGGCTTTCGAGCCGCAAGTCAAGCCGCCTCCTGCGCCTCGGCGGCTCGATCCCACGGACAAAGTGGCCGTGCGGCCGACAGGTCAGTTCGAGGTCGAGGGGAAATCGGCGATTTTCGCCGATCTGCTCGCGTACTGGCGGACGTTCGCAAGCCGCGAGCACACGATCATGGCGATCGTTCACCGCTCACGTTTTCTGCTGCTGGGTCACACGGCGGCGCACGAGCTGGGCATGTGGTATGTCTTCTTCACGCCGGAGACGATCGAGGGGATCACTCCCGGTGCGCTTGCATTTGGCAGGTCGCAGCGCCTCGGACTGCGCGTTGCCTACCGCTGCAAACCGCTGCTGGCCGATGCCCGCAAACCGCCCGGGCCCGTTACCCGCATCCTCTACATCGGGTTCGACGACGAAGCCGGTCGGCAAGCCGTGTGGGCGGATCTGTTGGCGGACTGAAGGAGACCCGGTCACGAACGATCGGGGGCCACCGACAGGTGCGACCGCTGTCACGGGGTTCGCCGCTCTTCAGCGTCGACGCCTTCGCCTTTCGTTCCGATATACACAACCCATTCCCGCGCATCTTTCATTGGCAGATCAGCCCACGCCGGAAGCACCTGCACGCGGTGGAACGCAGCGCCGCGCAGCATCTCGGTCATCTGCGCTGCTGAATACGCCTGGTCGGACAGACCGTAGCTCCGCAGCTCACCGGTCTCCAGGTTGATGATGTAGAACCGCTCAACAGAGGCGCCTTGTGTCTCGTCCCACGTGCGCTCGCCCAGGTGGAGATATGGGAAGTCACCCCACAGCCCGCCGCGGTCGGTGTACCACCATGTGCTGTTTTTCTTGTCGAACAGATCATCGTTCAGGACTTCCAACACCACGCGTCCGCCTGGCTTGAGGGCGCGGTGGATGCGGCGCAGCACTGCCAGCGACTCTTCCGGTTTGAGGACAGTGAATTGGCCGTAGAGATAGATCGCGGCGTCGAACTCGCGGCCGGCGAGATCCATCTGGCGTACGTCGCTCTGCACGAACTCACACGGGAGACCGGCGCAGAGTTTGCGAGCGTACTCCACCGACGCGGGGCCGAAGTCGATGCCGGTCACGCTCACACCCTGCCGCGCAAACTCCGCCGCATACAGCCCTGGACCGCACGTCACATCCAACAGACGCATTCCGGGCGCAAGGTCCAGCCATTCCGTCAGCCGCTGCACCTGTGCGCGAATTTCGGGCAGGCGGCGGCTGGCCGCGCCGTGGCTCTGATCGAGGTGCTGCGCCAGCATCCGTTGGCTGAACTCCGGGTCATCCCACGGCAGGTTGGCGCCGTCGCGCCAGGCCACAGCCGGCTGAGCGCGCTCGAAGACGTGGCGCAGAGCGACCAATGCGCTCTCACTGCATGCATCAGGGCTGGTCATACTCGAACCCCGTCATAGAGGCGCGCCATCGCGATGAGCGGGTTGTGCCCCAGATAGTCGCGACAAGGCGTGTTGAACGGCGTGTGCGGCTTGCGATGCAGGGCCTCCGGCTGCCCGCCGTATGGATCGTAAAACTCCCAGATCGTCCCGGTGCGTTCGAACTGCGCCGCGGACGCATCCAATGCCGGTTCCAGGAGGCGCCTGGTCGCGTCGGGGCGGTCATACCGAAGACAGCCGCGTGCGGCCCAGTAGGTCATGCTGTTCCATGTCGGTCCGCGCCACATGCGCCGCTCGAAAAGCGGCTCATCGAGCGCCACCGTACAGATGGGATGCGGCGCCAGGAAGCGGCCGGGGTTCATCAGGTTCTCATCGAGCACGCGCGCGGCCTGTTCGGGGGTCGCCGCGCCCACCACCACCGGCCACATCCCCTCGAAGGCCAACCGGCGCTTGGTTGAATCGCGCAGCGCCCAGACATCGTGGAAGAAACCGGTCTGCGTATCGAAGAGCTCGGTCTGGATGAACTCTCGCACGCGGCTGGCCTTGCGGCGCAGCTCGCCGGACGGCGCACCGATCCGCTCGGACCACGCCGCAGCAGTCTCGTAGAGCTGGTAGACGTGCGAGGTCGCATCAACGCACGCGAACGGCCCAGCCTGCACCTCGTGGAACCGGATGCCTTCGTCGATGCCGCTTTCCCACCTGCGTGTGAGGATGTCGGTGTAGAAGAAGCCACCATCAGCCGTCTGGCGCTGCGTTTCAAACCAACCGATCTGTCGCATAAGCGGATCGAAGCAGCGCGCGATCAAGGCGTCGGAGCCCGTCTGGGCGGCGTACTCTTGCACTGCGACCGGCCACAGCGGCGGATGCCCGACCTCGTTGTTCCACCTGGCCGTGGATTCCCGCATCCAGATGACACCGGGGACGAGACCATCCTGCTCCTGGGCTGCCAGATTATTGAGAAGCTGGTCGGCTGCGTGCTGCGGCTCGGACGCCATCACATCGAGGACCGCATGAACGATGTCCCAATGGCCGAAGGCCGGCCCGTAGCAGTAGCCTGGCCCGATCTCTTCCCAGGGATGAGGGAATGGCGCACGGGGCGGGTGGGTGCTCCGTTCATGCAGCTCGGCGACGTAACGCAGCATCGGCTGCCAAGCGGGCTTGCCGAGGGTTTGACTGTCGGCCTTCAATTGGTCCACGCCTGCTCCTTGGGCCCGGTGAGGTGCGCACTATCGGTTTGCTCCTGGATGCCCGCTGCCCCCTCCAACCGTTCGAGCCGGATCGCTGGCAGATCAGGACGGGCTGCCACCCCTTCGAACCCCTCGATCACCAGTCGCGCCGTGTCCTCGCAATGGAGGGCATGAGTAAAGTAGTCAGCACTGGCTTCCTGCCAGTTAACGGAAACGCCTGAAAGCCTGAGCCCATCCACGTGCTGCGCATAGAGGCCGGGAATGTCGTGCCCGAAGAGCCGGCGCTCGACCAGGCCGGTCCACCGGAGGTCGAAGTTCCCACCGTATGAGCCGCTCAGCGGCCCATCGCTGAGTGTGATCCGCACATCCTCGAAGCGTACATCGCGGATCACGCACCCCGGCGACCCGTAGACCACGATCCCGGCATGGCTTCGCCCTGTGATGTGCAGGAACCGCAGGTCGCGCAGCGCGCCCAGGCGCTCGTCGAACGGGCCGGTCACCGCCGAGACATGGATCGGCTCCCCCTTGCCCCACCAGTTGCCGGTATGCAAGCGGGTCTGGATGATGGCGCCCGACACGATGACCGTTTCGATATCCCCTGGCCCGCGCAGGAACACGCCGATCCCCCGGTTTGAGTCATGGATGACCAGGTTGCTCAGCACGCAGTTGCGAACCGAGCCCTGCAAGTTGTCGATGCGCACTCCAGAAGATCGGGAGCGCAGCACACAGTTGCTCACCACCACGTTCTCGCACAGCCCGCCCGCATCATAGCCGGAAATCGCGATCGCGTCGTCGCCGCACGAAAAGTCGCAGTCTGCAATGCGCACGTTTCGGCAGCAGTTCAGATGCACCCCGTCGGCATTGGGCACGAGGAGGTTGGTCTCGCAGCGCACTCCGTGGACGAGCACGCTCTCGCAGTGCTCGAATCGCACCGACCATTCCGGTGGATCCAGCAGCGTGACGCCATCAAGGGTGACGCGGTGGCAGCGCTCAAAGGTCAGCATCATGCCCGGCCGCGGGTCGTAGGACACGGGGCCGTCCGGCGAGTAGGCGCTCGGATCGGGGTAAGCATCCCCCTGCCGCGTATAACGTCGATCGAGATCACGGCCGGCATGGGGCCGGTCGGGGCCATGCATGAAATGACTCCCGTTGCCATGGATCGCGCCCAGCCCCAGGATGGCGATGCTGTCCGCGTCGGCGGCGTAGATCAACCCCAGCGAGGCCACCCCCTCGCCCGGATTGAAGATGACATCGCGCGCGTAATCGCCGACGTTCGGGCTGCCCTTGAGCACCGCGCCTGC
>CAYRFV010000368.1:0-4775 GCA_964423545.1 uncultured Anaerolineales bacterium
TTTTTGTCAAAGTGCGCTCTGCCGTATGTGACCAACACAATCCGGAACCGAGTCGGCGAGCCATCGATTCGGCATGTGCTGGCTCTCTGCGGTATAATGGTCGGCATCTTCATCGAGCCGATTCCGGCCAACCAACCCCGGACGCTCCAACGAGGGTAGCATGTCTGCACGCACGCTCTTTCTCGGCATTGACGTCTCGACCACCGGCGCGAAGGCGCTGTTGATCGATGAACGCGGCTCTGTGGTCGCCAGTGCGTCCACCGAGCTGACCGTATCGACGCCCCGGCCGCTCTGGTCGGAGCAGGATCCTCAGGAGTGGTGGGCGGGGACGGTCATGAGCATCCGGCAGGTGCTGGCGAGAGCCGACGCGACCGGCGATGACGTGCGCGCGGTCGGTCTGACCGGCCAGATGCACGGGCTCACGATGCTCGATCAGGAGAACCAGGTCCTGCGCCCCGCGATTCTGTGGAACGACCAGCGCACTGCCCTGGAGTGCGAGGAGATCACCGAAAAGATCGGCTTCGAGCGGCTGCTCGCTCTGACCGGCAACAAGATGCTGACCGGCTTCACGGCGCCCAAGATCCTCTGGGTGCGCAAGCACGAGCCGGCCGTCTATGCCCGCACGGCGCACATTCTACTGCCGAAGGACTACGTGCGGTTCCGACTGACTGGCGGCTACGCGGTCGACAAGGCCGATGGGGCTGGCATGTTGCTGTTCGACCTGAGACGTCGTGACTGGGCGCCGGAGATGCTCGCCGCCCTGGAGATTCCCGCAACTTGGCTGCCGACGAGTTACGAGGGCCCGGAGGTGACGGGGCAGATCACGGACGGCGCCGCGGAGGTCACGGGGCTGCGGGCTGGCACGCCAGTGGTGGCGGGCGGCGGCGATCAGGCAGCAGGAGCCGTCGGCGCCGGCGCAGTCACGCCGGGCATCGTGTCCCTGGCTCTCGGCACGTCGGGTGTGGTCTTCGCCACCACCTCTGAGCCATATATCGAGCCGGAGGGACGGCTGCACGCCTTCTGTCACTCGGCTCCCGGCGCGTGGCATCTCATGGGCGTGATGCTCTCGGCAGCGGGTTCGCTGCGCTGGTATCGCGACACCCTGGCACGCGACGCCTCGTTCGAGGACCTGGTGGCGCCCGCCGGACAGGCGCCTCCCGGCAGCGAGGGGCTGCTCTTCCTGCCCTATCTGACCGGCGAGCGTACGCCGCATCCCGATCCGTTGGCTCGCGGCGCGTTCGTCGGACTGACGGTCCGCCACACGCAGCCGCACATGACGCGCGCGGTTCTCGAAGGGGTCGCGTTCGGCCTCCGCGATAGTATGGAGCTGATCCGCAGCGCGGGCCCGATCTCCCAAGTGCGCGTGGCCGGGGGCGGCGCCAAAAGCGCGCTCTGGCGGCAGATCCTCGCCGATGTCATGGACGTCGAGCTGGTTACGGTCAATACTACGGAGGGCGCCGCCTACGGTGCAGCCCTCCTGGCAGGCGTGGGCGCTGGGCATTGGGCCACCGTGGCCGAAAGCTGCGCCGCCACCGTGCAAGCGGTCGAGCGCACGGCGCCGATCGCGGCGAATGTGCCGGTCTACGCGCGCGCGTACGGCCACTATCGCGCGCTCTACCCCGCGCTCAAGCCGATCTTTCATGCGATGGGGGAGGCGTAACCATGTTGCTGACCAGGCATCTGACGCCAACTGGCGCCCGCTGGGCTGCCGATGATCGATTCCTAGTTCCGGCATTCACGCTCGATCTGATGCTGCAGTGCCATGCCGGCCAAACCGAGGCTGCCATCCAATCCCTTCTGACCGATGAGCCGGCCTATGGTCCGCTGTTGCCGCCGGTCGAGCCGGCCCAGGAGGTGTGGGCCAGCGGCGTCACCTACTTGCGCAGCCGCGACGCGCGCAAGGCCGAGTCGGCCACCGGCGATATCTATCAGACCGTGTACGAGGCTGAACGGCCGGAGCTCTTCTTCAAGGCGGTGGGTTGGCGCGTGGTTGGACCTGGGGACGCCATCCGGGTGCGGGCCGACAGCCGCTGGAACGTACCGGAGCCAGAATTGACGCTCGTGATCAACCGGCACGGCGAGATCGTCGGCTACTGCGCGGGCAACGACGTGTCATCGCGCGACATCGAAGGCGCGAATCCGCTCTATCTGCCGCAGGCCAAGGTCTACAACGGCGCGTGCGCGCTCGGCCCGGGCGTCGCCCTGGCGGGGCCGGGCGCGCTGCGCGATCTGCGCATCGGCCTTGCGATCACCCGCGGCGGGCAGGCTCTCTTCGAGGGCGAGACGCGAACTTCTCGCATGAAGCGAAGCTTCGAGGACCTGGCTGCCTACCTCTGTCGTGAGCTCGACTTCCCCCGCGGCGTCTTCCTGATGACCGGCACCGGCATCGTGCCGCATGAGAGCTTCAACCTCACGCACGGCGATCGGGTGCGGATAGAGGTCGGGGGCCTGATCCTGGAAAACGAGACCCGTAACTAGCCGGCAGCGGCGCAGCGCGCCGCCGATCGGGCGCGGTCTGCGGCGCGCTACCATACCAGCCACAGGAGGTCGCGATGCAATGGGAGCATCTCACATCCACGGAGTTCGCTCAGGCTGTGCGCGAAACCGGCGTGTGCATTCTCGCGCTTGGGGTGGTGGAGAAACACAGCGAGCATCTGCCGCTCGGCACCGATTTCCTCAACGGCCACACCCTCGCATGTATGGCCGCCGAGCGGGAGCCCGCCGTCGTTTTCCCGCCGTTCTACTTCGGCCAGATCTATGAAGCGCGCTGCTTTCCGGGGACGATCACGCTCAAGCCCACCCTGCTGATGGAGCTGATCCAGGGCGTGCTGGATGAGATGGGTCGCAACGGCTTCAAGAAGATCATCCTGCTGAATGCGCACGGCGGCAATACCCATTGGCTCTCGTTCCTGGCCCAGTGCACCCTCTGGGAGGCGAGGCCCTACAGCGTCTATCTGTACACCGGCGCTCTCAGCGAGGAACGCCGCCGTGCCTGGGACAAGATCGTCGAGACCCGGCTGCACGGCCATGCCTGTGAATGCGAAACGAGCATCTCCCTGGCCAACCACCCTGACTTGGTGAGGATGGATCGGGTGCCTTCCGACCCTGCTGAGCCGCTCGATCGCCTCAAGAATGTGCCTGCAAGCTTCAGTGGAATCACCTGGTACAGCAACTACCCGGATCACTACGCGGGCGACGCGCGCACCGCGTCCGTCGAGAAGGGCAGGGCGCTGCGGCAGATTCAGGTGGACGCCCTGGCTGAGTACATCGCTGCGGTCAAGCTCGATGCCGTGGTCCCGGCGCTGAATGGGGAGTTTTTCGCGCGAATGCGACATTAGGCTGCGTGCGGCAGACCGCAAGTGGCAGCGGGCCCGCTGAGTCATCCGTGGGAGAAGCCATGAACACCCATCCAACCGACAGAAACGCCCAAATCGAGCAGCGCATCGAAGCCCTGCTGGGCAAGCTGACGCTGAAGGAGAAGGTCAGCTTGATGTCCGGCGCGGACAACTGGCACACCGTGCCTATCGAGCGCCTGGGGATCCCGTGGCTTACCATGACCGATGGGCCGCACGGAGTGCGCACGGTCAATGAGAAAGGGCGGACCTTTGTCCCTGCGACCGCCTTCCCCACCGGCGTGTCCATGGCGGCCACTTGGAACCCGGAGCTGATCGAACGCGTAGGGGTCGCGCTGGGCCAGGAGACGCACGGTCTTGGCTGCGATGTGCTCCTGGGCCCCTGTGTCAACATCGTGCGTCATCCGCTAGCTGGCCGAAACTTCGAAGCGTATTCCGAGGATCCCTACCTGGCCGGCCGAATCGGCGTCGCATGGGTCAAGGGGGTGCAGAGCCAGGGTGTTGCTGCGTCGCTGAAACACTATGCCTGCAATAACCAGGAGATCGAGCGCATGCGCGGCAATTCGGTGGTGGATGAGCGCACGCTGCGCGAGATCTACCTGGCGCAGTTCGAGGCGATTGTCAAAGAGGCGCATCCGTGGACGGTCATGTGTGCGTACAACCGGATCAACGGCGACTATGCCAGCCAACATCAGCTTCTGCAGAACGAGATCCTGAAGCGCGAGTGGGGCTTCGATGGCGCGCTCGTCTCCGATTGGGGCGCCAACCACACGATCGTCGAGTCGGTCAGGGGCGGGCTGGATATTGAGATGCCGGGCCCGGCCAAGTACTATGACCGGTTGTTGGTCGAAGCCGTGCACAACTGGCAGATCGAGGAGGCGGCGATCACCGAGGCCGCCCGGCGCATCCTGCGACTGCTCGCGCGTGTAGGCAAGCTCGACAAGCCTGAGACGCCCGCGGGCGCAGTGTCGACCCCCGAACACCAGGCCCTGGCACGCGAGACCGCCGAGGAGGCGATCACGCTTCTGAAGAATGCGCAGGGGGTGCTGCCGATCCGACAGGCAGGCATCAAGTCGATCGCCGTGATCGGCCCGAATGCCGCCGACGCGGTGATCGCAGGGGGCGGCAGTTCTCAAGTGGAGCCGCCCTATCGCGTCAGCCCGCTGGACGGCCTGAAGGCGCGCTTGGGCGATCGGGTGGCGCTCCGCTATGCCAGAGGCTGCACCAATGTGCGCGAGCTTTCGATGATCCGGGCGTCCATGCTGACGCCAGCTCGGGGGGAAGGGGCCGGACTCCTCGGCGAGTATTTCGACGCGCCCGACTTCAGCGGCGCACCCGTGATCGAGCGGGTGGACGCCCGTCTGCGCTTCTGGCGGATCTCCTTCGCGCCGCTGGAACACACCCCACCCACCTTCTCGGTGC
>CAYRFV010000369.1:0-4759 GCA_964423545.1 uncultured Anaerolineales bacterium
TCTGCCGATGCCGCGGCTGAGGATAGGCCTGTGGGTGAAACCACATCAGGTGATGAATTAGGGTCCGCGCATCGCAGCGATGCGACCCTAAATAACACTACAAATTCCATCCCAAATAGAAATTGTAACAGAAGCAATCAGGCTTGTAGGTCGCGCCCGGCATCCACGGACTATCCAGAATTTGCAGCGGATGGTCGAAGCAGAACGCCCTCCGAACGCGGGAACCCGCTCGACCACGTCGACCTCGGCCGCTTGATTGCCGGTGCCCCCGAGCTTGCACGCCGCGATGAGCCCATCCCGGAAAGCTGGCCTGACCTACGTGCGGCCTGTCTGCCCCTCCTCAGCCGCTATGAGATCTCGCACCGCCTCTTCGAGGAAGCCGAAGATCTCCTAGGCCGACGCATGCCCACCATGATTTTCTGCATCATGCTGGCCCACGGCCGCGATCACTACCGCAGCCCGGGCGGTGCATTCCGCCGTATGGCCGAACGCGCGGAAAAAGGCCAACTCCACATCCTGCCGAGCTACTATGGTCTGACGACCGCGACTGAAGGGAAACCCAGATCCCCGGCAGCACCTCCGGAGCCAGGATCACCCATGAGCCCGGTCGGAGCCATCCTCGGACGCATCAGCAAACGCCTCCGGTAGCCACCATCGTGACCGATAGGACGCGGGCGTGCCGTTATCGCGCCTGCGCCTGTCGAGTCGGTCTGGCATTTGGTATTCGGGCAGTTATCCTTATGACTGTAAATGCGGGTTTATGGTTTTGCGTAACTACAGTATTGCGGAGTGAGGTTCTCTATGATTATTACATTAGCTTCTTCCAAGGGCGGTGTCGGCAAATCAACCCTGACCGGATGCCTTGCCGGTATATGGGCCTCCGAAGGTTCAACGGTCCAAATCGTCGACCTCGATAACAACCGCACCATTTCACGCTGGTTCGGCGATGCCAAGATACGGCCGAAGAGCATCGGGGTCTCCACCCCTGACCCCTCGCAGCTGACCGAGCATCTCGCGGAGCTGGCCAAGACCGCGGCTCCTGACGTCATCCTGATCGACGTAGCCGGCACCTATGAACGTGCGCTCACAGTTGCCGTGGCCCGCGCTCATCTCACCTTGATCCCCGCATCACTGACTGAAGCCGATATTTTCGAAGCCTCACGTGTGGCAGCCCACATCACATCGGTGTTCCAAGCCTTCCACCGAGAGCCGCTCTATCGCCTCGTTCTCAACCGGGTGCAGTCCCTCTCCTCGTCTGCAGCCCTCTACGCCACCTTGGAAATTGCGCGCCTGGGCCTGCCGCGCCTCAAGACGCGCATCATGCAGCGTGCGGCCTATGAAGAAGTTGGCTTGTCTGGCTTGCCGCCCCACTTCGCTGATCGCAAACGGCCGACCGTTGCCAAGGCGGTCGAGGAACTCGACCACTTACGCGCTGACATCGAAGCGCTATTCGATGCCAAACAAGTTCTCCAAGGAGCCGCCGCATGAGCAAGCCAACTTTTCGTCCCATTGCATCGCCGCTTTCCGTCGACGACACGGCCCTCGACCGCGTCAACGAGCAACTTGGCGTGCCGACGATGGTACGCCCCAAGGCAGCATCATCGCCCGAACCTTCAAGATCCGCCCAACATGCCGAACGTCACCCGGCGCTGCCAGCGCCGCGTGCCCAGGAGAAGCTCACGACCGAGATGCCGGCCTATCTCATGGATGCACTCAAGCAGGAAGCGGCCCGCCGCCGCGTATCGGTCCGCTATCTCGTTATGCTGGGCCTTCAGGCCACAGGCTTCACAATCATGGCGGAGGATCTCGTGAAGGATGCGCGCCGATCCGCTCGTACAGCCAGGTAGCCGTAAAGCCGTATTTACGTATATATGTAAAACCTGATAACCGTATTGCCGCAATCACTGGTGAGAAATCTGGGCTAGCATTTTTGTTCATTCAGGCAACCTGCAAATATGTAAGTGCGCAATCCCGTAAGTGCGGAAATACGGTCATGCGCGACTATGGATCGCCTGCTATCCAATTGGCCAAAGCTGCGAATGAACGCCGTATAACCGTAAATATGGAAATGCGGATTCCCGTGAATAGGATCCCGTGAGATCCGCTGTTCGGTCGGCGGGGGAGGGAGCAGCCACTAGACGATGCCCCAGGCCCTGTGCCTGCTTCGATCCGTCAGTTCCTGAGGCACGGAGCCCAGCTGCTTGAGCATGCCTTCTATGGCTTGCGGAGAGCAGCGTAGGGCGCGGGCTGCGGTGCCGACCGTGATCAGCGGACGTGACATCAGCAGGTTGGCAAGTTCCGGCAGACGAGAGTTCTTGCGCCGGCCCTTCAGATGCTGCTGCAACAGGCCGTCAGCCAGCACGAGGCTGCTCAGATCCTTGCCGGCTCGCTCGGTCGCCATCATCGTCCACTCGAGAAAGCCTGCAATCCGTGTGTGAAAATCATGCGCCGGATGACGGCGGTATTTCGCAAAGCGTCCGCCGGTATCGACGGGGAGCAAGAAAGACTGTGTCGCGCCGCGCGCCTTAAGGGTGAGGGCCGCGAGCAACCCAGCCCGCCAGCTGCCGCGTTCTTCCGGCGCAATCACAAGCCAGCTGTCCCAGATGACGGCGGCCGCGAGGAGGGGAGGGAGCGCGCGCGAACCCGAGAGAATGCGCCGCCACTGCTGCAAACGCGCCCCGCCGCCCCAATTGGGGTCGTAGAAGTACTCCGGCAACCACGTGCGAGCTGGACGCAAACTCCCTTTCGCCTGCACGGCTGTTGCTGCTTCGTCGCCGGGACGCTCCAACCGCAAGAGGCGCTGGGGGTCTTCGGCCGCTGCGGCACCTCGCCAGGCCTGCAGGATGACGTGAGCGCTGAGCAGTTCCAGCCGGTAAGCTTCGTCCTTGGCGCCAGCATCGAATAGGACGAGGTCCCGCTTATGGATGAGGTTGCCACCAGCCAGCTCGGCCGCGCAGGCTTCCTCGAAAATGAGCCGCGCCATCCAGCCTTCCCGCAGTGGGGAGGTGCGGGCACGTTCATCGAGGCGCGCCAAGGCGTCGACGGCGCTCACCAGAAGAGCGGTCAAATCTGGCCCAATTCGAAGATTTTCAGGAAAATCATAACTTGCTGTATTCATTGCAATAATAATTGCAAAACCAAGTGAAATCGTCAATAGCTTGTGGCCTGTTTTGCCTATGGATCATGCTAAGTTACGCAGTCAAAACGACATGGAGTGCGAATACGTGATAAAGGACATTATCACGTATTAATGTGAGGCGCTCATGCTGCAGATACTAGGATTATACATTCGGCACTGAAATATCCATGGCCATTGTATAATATCCGAATTATCATGCACTTATGCAGTTTGACGAGTTGGATGGAAATCAGCGAAAGCAGCTTATAAACACTCAGCAAGTGCATGAGGCGTGGCTGATGGCGCATTTTGATCGCCGTCACGTCGGCGGCATGCACTGGAAGACATCTGCCACGGGGAGACAATACCTCTATCGGACGGCAAAATCCGCCTCCCAGAAGTCTCTCGGCCCCAGGTCCGATAAAACTGAGGATATAATGCGCGGGCATCAGCAGCGCCTCGCCGAACTCGACGATCGCCTGCAGAACCTGACAGCCAAGCTAGAGCAGAACTCTCTCATCAACAAAGCTTATCGTTTGGCCCGCGTGCCGCTGCCGACCGCTAAAGTTTTGCGGCGCCTTAAGGAAACACCGCGTATCGATAATCGTCTCATTGTCGTTGGGACCAATGCGCTTTACGCCTACGAGGCGGCGACCGGTGTCCAGTTCCCAGGCGAGATGACCGCAACCGAGGATCTCGACCTTCTCTGGGATGCCCGCAAACAACTCGCACTTCTTCTGCCCGAAGAAAACGTTCAAGGGGTCTTCGCACTCTTGAAGAGCGTCGACAGATCCTATGAGCGCACGATGAAATACCGTGCACAAAACCGAGACGGCTTCATCGTCGACATCATCCGCCCGGAACTGACAGACGAAACCACGCGGCCTTCGCCGCGTATCTCCGATGACGACGGCGAGCTAGAGCCGTCGCCGATTGAGGGCCTACAGTGGCTGGTCAATGCGCCCCGCTTTGGCGAGACGGCCATCGCCGAGGACGGCTATCCAGTTCACATCGCGACCGTCGACCCTCGTGCATTCGCTCTTCACAAGCTATGGCTATCCCACCGTCCTGACAGGAACCCTCTCAAGCGGCATCGCGACCTTGCACAAGCAAAGGCCGTTGCAGACGTTGCCGTGAGATGGCTCAACCTCGACTTTCACCACAAGGATCTATCGGCGCTGCCGGCAAGTCTCTTGGCCGGGCTCGCGCAGATTCAGGGGAAGGGCGCATGAGCAGCACACCCAGCCAAGTCGACGTGCACGATCGCACGGCAGACACGACGGGAGGGGCCATGAGCACTTCCCTGACCGTTATTGACGAGGACCGTGCACCGCCAGCGGTGATCGCCGCGTCGCGAGAGGCACGGCACGCAATCCTGCAATTCTTCGAAGCCGAGCTTCGCTCGAAGAACACACGCCGCGCTTACATGCTCGCAGCTGAAGATTTTCTTCTTTATGCCGCCGGCATACCAGGTGGCGACAGACTGGAGACGATCACATCGCTGCACGTGTCGAGCTGGCTCGGCCATATGGAGCGGGAAGGGCAGGCGACACCCACGATCAAACAGCGCCTGGCAGCGGTGCGTCACCTCTTCCAGTCGCTTGCCCGTGAGCACATCGTCAGGATCAACCCGGCCGCCGT